>JAIPCE010000127.1 GCA_021738345.1 Rhodoferax sp.
GGTACTGATAGACGTTGATCAAAAACGCCCCCGATCCACAGGCTGGGTCAAGTGCCTTGAGATCGACAATGTCAGTGGGTGTTTTGCCTGCCAGCAGTTGCCCCAGGGTGTTTTCAACGATGTAGCTGACGATGTATTCCGGGGTGTAAAACACGCCACCGGCTTTTTTGACTTCGGGTTTGTCTTGCACGGTCACGCCGCCGTCGGGCGTGATCTCGATCACCTTGCCCAAAAACCGCTCGTAGACCTGCCCCAGAATGTCGGCCGGCATCACGGCAAAGGCGTAGGGGCCGCCGGGGAAATACAGCCGGTTGATGAGCGCTTGCAGCGGTGCATCGGCAATATGCAGCGTCAGGTGCTGCTGATCAGCGCCATCCTTAAAGTGAAACAGACCCGAGTTGTAGCGCGCATCGGCCTCGGTAAACAGGCTGCACAGGTTTTTGTAGATGCCGGGCAGGCTGCCGATTTTGAGGAGGCGGCCATAGTCCTCAATCTCGCGGTCCTCGCAGATGCGCAAAAAGATGATGCGGTCTATGGTTTTTTGCGTGGCTTCGTTGAGGGCGCGCCGGCTGATATCGGGTTGCTCCCGGTGCAGGTCCGTGGCAATCGCTTGTCGCCATTGTTCAATGTCGGCCAAAAACAGGTCATCGACCGTTTTGCTGCCCTTGCTGGCCTTTTGTACGCCGGGCAGGTTTTCAAGCGACCCGGACGCGACCCGCTCACGCGAGAAGGCATCCCAAATCACATCCCATTTATCGAGGTAGTCGGTAAATTTGCAGCTCAGCGTGGTCACCAGCGCGGTGTTGACTTGGTCGCTCGCGCGGGGTTCGCAGCCGCGCCCCAGATAGACCGAAAACTCCTCAAAGTCGGTCAGGATGACCACCGCGTGGTCGGCGTTATAGCCATACAGACGCGCTTGCAGGGCATGTCGCACGCAGGTGTCCAGCGGCTCATAGGGTTTTTTGGCTTCGACAAAAAAACTCTTGCCCGCGCTGCGGCCAAAGGCGTAGTCAGCACGGCCTTTGCTGTCGTCATCGCGCTTTTGAGCGTATTCGAGCTGCACGTCGTCGTCGGTGATGGCCCAGCCCAATGCGGCAAAGAAGTGGTCAATGAACTTTTGACGCACCGTGGTTTCGTTATAGCTTTGGCGGTCTTTGGGGCTGAGGGCGACGTAGGCGCGTTTGAATTCTTCGACCAGCGCAGTGACGATGGCGCGGCCTTGCTCTTGGGTGATGCTTTGTTTTTTGTACATGGCTTGGCTCCCTTGGGTGGTGTTTGTTTAGGCGATGCGGGTTATTTTGCCCGGTTTGATTGCCTGTCTGGCTTGAGGCTTGCTTGTGACCGTTTTGTAAGGGTGTTCAGAAAATAACAAATTCAGTTGCCCTCACGTGGCCGCTTCGAATACGGTCCCGTGTCGGGATCCTCGTCATCGGGTATCCAGTTAGACCGTGCAGTCCAGTCCAAGGCTTCCCAGTTTGCTTCGGGCAATGGCGGGCGCGGTATCGGTTGCTGTAGCCATGCGTCCAACTCAGCTCGCACCAAGCGGCGCAGGCGCTGGATATCCGGGCGGCGCAGCCAAGTGGTGTGTTCAAGGTCAGCCGCTGGGTAGGCATCACCATGCGCGGCAAAGAAGGCACGCGCCTGCGCCAGCGTTGGCTCACCCTCGCGCAAACCAACGCTGTCATAAGGGTCGGCCTGCCGCGTGCTGGCTTCTCCAAACAGGTCCCAGCCACAGATGGGGCAATCCTGAATTTCACAGTCTTCGTCGTCCAGGTGTGGGTAGCCGCAGCAAGGGCAGATGGCCAGGCAACTTGCCGTGGTGGCATCCAAGGAGAACTCGCGCCAGCGCGTGTAAGGCTCGCCGCTGCCGGGCTCGAAATCGCTCACCGTGCCTTCCAGAACTGGCCAGCGCCAGCCATTGGGCTTCCATGTGCCCAGCAGCCCCATTTCTCGCGTGATGCCATAGCGGCCCCAGTCAACAATGAAAAAGCTTCTTCGGTAGTCGATCGATGATTGGGCTTTTCGACCATAGACCTTGCCCTCGCGTTCCCAGTGCCAGTGTTCCTCACGCTGATCCAGAATCTGGCCAGCTCGCATGGAGGCATCACGCAGCCAAACACCGCAAGCGAGCGGGAACCAGCGCTGCGCACGATCCGTCAGTGCCTTCAAGTCATGGTGAAAAAGTTGTCGAATTGCCTGGCTGGCATTCCAAGTTTGCAGTCCTTGTGGATCGAGCGGGGCCAGCTTGGCATCAGCAATACTCGTCCAGCCCAGGCCTTCGTACAAGTCGTCGATTTCCTCAAACCGGATACACAGCGCATTGTGTAGATCTTTGACCTCTTTGGACAATTCCGAGGACTTCGGCTCCCCCATCTCGCGCCATGCTGCGCACAATGCGGCCTGGCGCAGGTCCATCTCGCTGGCTTCCATACGCCCGCGAATTTCACCGGGGATACCAAATGCCTGGTTCGGTTTGGTGACGCTTAGCACCGTTGCCAGCAGCACCCAGAACCACGCGCGTTGTTGCTGAGGACTCCATGGGCTGCGCAGGTCGTATTCCGCAACGCGACCCGGCCAGTGCCACGGCAGCGCCGCAGCCAAGGGAATCCACAGCGGCGAGCGATACATCCATTCCCTTGGGCGATAAGCATCCAGGCTCATGCGCAGAGCAAACAGGTGACCCAAGCGGCGCAGGAAGTGGCCACGTCCCTGCACCCAACTGGCACGTGCAAATTCCAGTCCATCCTTTTCAGTCGGGCAGCCTTGTCGCTTGCGCAAGGTCAGACATAGCATATCGCCCGGCTCATTCTGCCACTGCGCGCACAGCTCTGCAGTTGACCCCTCCTCATCCACCAGCAAAGTGACCGGCAACAAGCGGTGCGCCACTGCACAGGCCCAGACCCAGGAATTTTCGACCGAGTGTTGGTAAATCAGGCTGAAGTTGACCGAAAGCGCTTCAGCGCGCGGCCAGACGAAGTGCCAGTCCAGGCAGCCAGACTCCACTTCGCTTAACTGCTGACGGGGCGCTTGGGCTTGCATCGCAATAGAGGCATCGTAAAGCGCTTGGTCAAATGTGATGTAGTCAGCGTGCATTAAGTGCCTTTCACTACCTTTAGGTGTTTCAGGCATTATCCGAACGCTCTGGCTCAAATACTGCGCCTGCCTGCACAGCGACTATCAAAGCATCCCTCAAACCCATGAACTGCTGCGAGCACGGCTGTCGGCTGGACTGCGGCCATGCGATGCTTACGGCGCACAAATTGCTGGCCGACATTTTGGCCAAGTTCTGATTAAATGTGTTTGCAGCAGTGAAGTTGCTTCACGACAATGTTTGGCATGGACTGCACAGTACACCGCTTCAAAAACGCCAGAATCGCGATGTATCTGGGCGATCACCCGCCGCCTCATGTGCATCTGACCGGCCCTGGCTTCAAGGCATTGATTGAAATCGACGGCCTCAAAGTGCCTGGCAGTGCCGATGCAAAAACACTGGCAGAAGCCAAAGCATGGATCGACGACCACCGCGCAACCCTCATGGAAATCTGGAAACTACGAGGAACCAAACGATGAAACAACCCAACATTACCGCAGTGACCGCCACCGGCGACAAAACCTTATCCATCACCTGGGCGAGCGGCAAAACCGACCAGGTTGTTTTGGGCGACTTGATCGCCGACTTGGCTGGACTCGAACCCTTAGACAACGCTGTTACCTTTGCCGCGGTCAAAGTTGGCGAAGATGGATGGTCATTGCTATGGCCCACCGGCGCAGAAATTGGAACCGACACCTTGTGGCGAATCGCACGTGAACAGTCCCTTGAAGCCACACCGATTGCTGAATTTTCAGCATGGCGACAACGCAATCAGCTCTCTTTGTCGGATGCCGCCCTGGCGCTTGGCATCACCCGGCGCATGGTGTCTTACTACGAAGCGGGCCGCTATGTGATCCCCCGCATGGTCGGCCTGGCCTGCAAAGGCTGGGAGCTTGAACGCGAAAGCCGAACCAGCTAGCGCGTTACGCTCGCCCGTGCGAACTTGCCAATCCCGATGGTGATGCCATGCTTGGGGTGAACAATGATCACCCAAGCGAAGGAGCGTCACAACTATTGTCATTAGCCGAACAGGCGGCTTGAATCTAGACCCATGGCTTCAACCAATAGATGTCAATCAGGTCACCGTTGGCATCAAAGAACCACCATTCGAGGATGATTTTTCTCTCTGTTGAGAACCAGGACTTGCGCCCTCCGAGGCGGGGGCAGCGCCACAGGCTGGCGCCGGGCTGCCAGTGCTGCAGCACTGTGGCGCGCACACTTGCCGGCACTTCCGGATCACGCGGGTCAACGTGACGGTCTTCTTCCATGCTTATTCTTTGGGTGTTCACTCTTGATCGTAAAAATTGGCCTGCGGTGGCAATCGGCAACCTGACTGGTAATTCAGCAGTCCCTGCAACATCACCCAGCCAATCCAAATGTGCAGCAGGCCAAAGTCCAAGGCAAACAACACCATGCCGGTTTTGAACCAGCCGCCGGCGGCAAACAAAAAGGCGATGCAAAAAATGAAAAGGAGGAGGCGTGGCATGGGTCAAATTCAACGGTGGAGATAGGGTGTCACTCAGGCATTGTCCGGCTGGTGTGGCTCAAATACTGCGCCTCGACTTGATTACATGTCAGAATTCTCACCTTCATCTGGAATGCCGAGTACGGTATTCTTGTTATGCTCCCACCGGTCGCCTGCGCCGCGCCATGATCTGTTCTGGCGTATGCGCAGCAGCGAATTCTCACTGCTTTGCTTGTTCTAGTGATTCAGGCAGACCGGCCAGCTTTTCGCTCGAATCGGCTTCAATGGCCAGCGCCACCTTTTCAATAGTCATGACACATCAAGCAGGTGAATGCGACTTGAGCCAGTCCCGCAGCGCGTCATTCATGCGGGTTTGCCAGCCTGGCCCAGCCTTGCGAAAGGTGTCTAAAACATCTCGATCAAAACGAATTGCAACCTGTTCCTTGGTCCCCGATCCAGCGGGACGGCCGCGCTTGCGCAGCGCCACAGCCAGGCCCGCTTTCAATTCGGATTCTGTCAATGGCCGGTCATCTTCGCTCACACCATCCCAGACGTAATCACTACCCGGAGGAATGGCACGTGCGGCAGCTCTGACCTGTTCCCGTGTCATGGTGTTAGTCGCTGATCCATTCATAGTAAGCCTCACGTTCTTCGGTACTGGCGCGTCGATAACTGATGACCCGTGTAGCGCCTTCACGGTCAATGTGAACGACTGTCAGTACCCGAAGGCAGCCCATCACATAGGAAATCGACTGTGTGCGGGTTTCACCACCGCGCATCGCCGATACATCAAGCCGATAGTGGGAATCCAGCACTTCGCCAGCGTCCGCAAAGTCAAGCCCATGCTTGGAAAGGTTCGCCATGCGCTTCTCTTCATCCCAGGTCAGCTTTGTTTCCATGGGGCATAATTGTAGATGCGTTAATTAATTTTGTCCACAGTTTTAATTTCAGGAATTCCTGCAATGAGAGCCAGACAAGGCGTTCGCACTTTGAGGGATATCAATCCGTTCACTGGCTGACATAAAAAACCTCGCCGCGCGGGCGAAATGGCAGCCTGCGGCCTTCTTGCAACAAAAAGGCATGGTCCATCTGGGTGCTGAGCTGGTCTTCACAATAGCCGTCGGTGATGATCAACAGTGGGCCAGTCTTGGGAAACTCGCCGCGTGCTGCCAGGTCGCGCAACAGGTCCAGACCGGGTTGCAGCATCGTGCCACCGCGCCCGCGCACGGCAAAACGCTCCTGCAGGTTTTCGGGTACCACCCAGCCGCTGTCGTAGGCGTGTGCATCGCAGCAAATCAAGCGCACCGCCGATACCTCGCGTGCCAGCGCGTAGCTGGCGATGGCCCCGAGTGATTTGCCCAGCAGTTGCGGTGCCATTGAGCCCGAGGTGTCGAGCAGCACACCAAACACCCGGCTGCGGCGCTCTTCCTCGGTCGGTTTGAGGTGGGAAGGGCGCGGGTTGTCGGGCGTAGCGGACTGGCGGCGCGACGGGCGCGCGTAGCTGCGCCGTGGCTCGGACGGTGCAAAACGCTCGTCAAACCAGTGCGCCAGTTTCACATCCCAAGGTATCGGCGGTTGGCTCAGGCTGCGGATTTCTTCAATCAGCCCGGCCGGAAGCAAGCCGCGCGGCGATCCGCTGGTAAAGCGGTCAAAACCTTGCGCCAGCGCACTGCGGCAGTAGGCCTCGGCATCCGTGAACCGCTCGCCGTCCTCAATGCCCAGCAAGTCTTGCGCGCCCACACCGCGCAGAGTGGCCAGCTTGCGGGCGCGGCGGATGTCTTGGGCCAGGCTGTCATATACGTCTTCGGACGATTGCCCCGAAAACGCCACGTCGTGCAGCAAGCCGATGCCGGGTGCGCTGCCGACCTGTATCTCGATCAGCCATCCGTTGATGATGAAATCGCAGGCAATGTTCCACAGCAAGGGGTCGCGCCCCCGTCTGCGCGAGGCGTGGTTGAGCCCGGCGTGCAGCAGTTCGTGGGCAAACACAAACAGGTTTTCGTCGTCGGACAGACCGGCCGCCGGGTTAATCCAGATGCTGCGCGCACCGACATCGATGGCCGCCACCCGAATGTCGTATTGCTGGCACAGACGCGGGTCTTCCTGCACGTCAAAACTGGCGGCCAGAGCGCCCAGCAGCGGGTAGTGGTCGATCAGGCGGCGCCGCGCTTTTTGTGCCTTGCTCAGCGGCAAGATGCCGCCTTTGATGCTGGGCAGGCCAGCAGCGCGCTCCAGCGCGTGACCCACGTCGCGCGCAATGCCGTCGGCCAGCAGCTCGCGCCAGCGCGGTGGCGTGCGCTGCCAGCGCTGCGGTTTGACATCGAACTGGCAAAACAGGCTGGCACTGCCGCACAAATGGTCTTGCCATTCCTTCAAGGCCGGGTCACAGCCGTCCACACAAAGCTGCCGCAGCAAACCCTCCGCGCCGCCCGCAGGAAAGTCCGGCTCGGGGTAAACCAAGTCGTCTGGCAGTTGCCCAAGCTTGAGTTCAGCGCAAAACCGGTCGGCCACCAGCAAGCTGGCCAGTTCCCACAGCTCAAACGGTTCTTGCCGCCGGACCAGGCCAAAACCCAGACAAACCAGCGCAATGGCGATGACCCGCGTCCAGGCTTGCGGTGTGGTCTGGCGCTTGCCGTGCAACCAGACTTGGCCACTTGGCGCCACCGCCAACCAGCCTTTGGGGGAGACGTATTGGTGCTCTTTATCGACCGCAAAGCTGGCTGCCTGTGCCAGCGGTGCCAGCATAGGGTGCGATCGCACCGATTGCAAACCCGCCTGGCGAGCCTCGGCTGCCGGGCCTTTGGATACGGGCGAGTTCATGGGCTCTTGGTTGGCTTGGTGTCATTGGCCTGGCGACCGGCCAGGCGCGGCAGATCGCGCGCCACCTCAACCAAAAACCAGGCTGGCAGGCGCTGACCGGCTTCGTCTTCGCTCATCACCGACTGGGCGATTTCAACGCTGATTCTGGCCAGATCGCGCAACAGGTCTTTGGCGCGAATGGCCAGTTCCTTATGCGCGCTGCGCACCGAGCTTTCATCATCTGGCAGTTCCTTGCGCAAGTGGGCTCTGAAGGACTGTGCCAAAAAGTACAGCACATCGCGGTCTTCAGGGCCGGTCGGCCAAAACGCATCGCCCTTGACGATGGCGTGCAGCGTGTGCTTTTGCCGAATCTGCTTGAGGTAAGCCTTGAAATGCCCGGCGTGGCTGGGGGTCAGCAGTCCATAAGCCAGGGCTTCCAGCATGTCGTCGCTCACCGTATCGCCAAACGAGATCAGCGCGTCTGAAAGCATGTGCCAACTGCGGGGTGTCGAGAAGGATTCCTCGTGCTTGGGTGGCTCGCTCCAAAGGTGGTCGGGGCGCAGTTGGATGTATTCCACGACCCAGGGGTGAATGCTGCCCTCGTTAATGGCCCAGTCGAGCCACTGCCGATGGTCGGTGCGCAGGTGGATATGCACCAAGCGGTTGATCAGGGCCGATGGCATGGGTTTGACGATGGCCGCATCTTTGGCCCGGTTGCCCGCACCAAGGACGATGGTGCCCGCTGGCAGCCGGTATTCGCCCACGCGTTGCTCCAGAATCAGCGAGTAAAAAGCTTTTTGAATTTCATGCGATGAGGCGTTGAGCTCGTCGAGAAACAACACAAAGGGCTGCTGGCGCACGATGTTGGCGGGCGGGTAAAAGCGCGAGCAATCGCCGTCAATTTTGGGAATGCCCAGCAAGTCTTCGGGGGCCAGCTGGCTGCCCAGCAGTGACACACATTCCAGCCCCACCGTATCAGCAAAGCGCCGCACCAGCGCGCTCTTGCCAATGCCCGGTGGCCCCCACATAAAGACCGGACGCACCACGGCCACGTTGAGCAGGAAGTCAAGGGTTTGGGATGGGTTAAGCTGAATTGCGGATTGCATGGTGTGAAAGTGTATTCGGGGTTGCTACAGTAAACGTAGCTGGCTGCGCATATGGGACGGGCGCTAGGGGCTGGTTTGCGGCGCATCCTCGATGGGCCGAATGGCAGCGTCTGCCCGGACTTGAGCGGGGTCAATCCCCAAGCTTCTCAACTTTTGTTCGAGTGCATCAATGACTCCCCACGGGCAGCTTGGGTCGCCACAGTCCTCATCTGGGTCACCCTCGTGTTCAAATTGAAGGTGAAAACACAGCCAATGCATTTGCTCAAAAACGTCATAATCATCTTTGAACACTTCGACTGGCTTTTTGCATGCCAGGCACAAGAGCGGTTCATCAGGCATTGAAATCTCCCGTTGAATTTTGATGGCGTGTCATTTAAGCCTTTGAACGACCTAGGCGAGTTGGCTTGTGCTCTGCTTGCGCCAGTGCTTCATGTCCAATGGCTTTTTCCAAAACTGAAAAATGCTCGACTTGAACCAGTTTTTCCCAGCTCCATTCCAAGGCGCTTTCAAGCTTGAAATCATCGGTTTTGCTCAGCAACCAAACCCCTTCCAGTGCGGCAAGCAGCAGCCAGGACGCTTGAAGGCGAAGCGCATAGGAGCGGCCCTGCAAAAAGGTTTCAAATAGCTCTTTTTGGGTGGCAATGCGGTATTTTGATTCGATGACGATCTCGGCACGCTCTTCGCCCTTGCCTCCACGGTAGCCGATCAGGTAATCGGGATAGACTTTTTCACCCCGGCCCATGCGCACGCGAACCTGACGCTGCCAGTGACTGGCCTCTTGGTAGCCAAGTTTGTTAAGCAACAGTGGCTCGATCAATTGCAATTCGACCTGTCGTTCGTCAAGAATCACTTCCCCAGTCGGCATATCCGGCAGCGCGGTAATGTGGATACGCGGCAGACGGCTGATGTCGGTGCCGTGGCGTTGCATCTCTTCTAGCATGGCCGCATAGTCGATGGGCCGAAAATACCGCCCGGCGCAGCCCTGAAAACAGGCACGCACCATGGTGCTTTCGGCCAATATCGGATTGGCCTTCAAATCTTTGATTTTGAGGTGCGCCACAGGAATCGGATGGCCGATACGCACCATCGAATACCAATACGCGAAAGGATCGTCATAGCCGTCTTCAACAATCCGCCAGACAGAATGCATATAGGCGCGAGGGCTCGCACACCAGACCACGGCGACATCACCACGGCGCGCATCGCGGTGACCACGCCAATGACTTTCCGAGCTGGCATCAGCGTTATCAAGAAAGTCAAAATCATCCGTTGTGGCAACCCCTGCCATCAGAAACCAGACCCGCTGTGGTTGTGGTAAGTCTTTGTCTTGCTCAACAGCCAGATAACGCGGTGCAAAGTCGTAGAGAAAGGCATTTAGCTCTTGCGGTGACATCTGATGCCGTTGTCGGAATTCCTGCACTGCGCGGTTGACGGTCAAGTAATACAGTGCCCGCTCTTTTTTTTGCAATTTGCCGGGTATGTCAGGCAAATCAATGCCGAAGGTTTGGCAGATATTGACAAAGAGAGCGAACCGTCCTTCAAAGTAGTAGGGGAAAAAATTGTCAGGTGCCAGCCAATGCAGCACAGTAGATGTGGCACCTACAGAATTCGCCACAGTTTGTGCATCCTCGTCACTGGCACCGCCAAAAATCACGACGTATTTTTTGTCAGGTAACTGATCGTGATCCCACTCATAGCTTGCCCCGTCTTGAAGCAGTTCGCGATAGCGTTGCTCGTAAGCCGGGGCGTCGTTCAAGTTCTGGAACCAAAGCTGCAGCGGATCCCGCAACGGTCGCCAGCCACACTCATCCATGGGCACTTCTATGTCGCCCGGTGTTGCAAGGTACACCGCCAATACGGGGTTGAGTTGATCTTGCCAGCCCGAGATTCCAGGATGCCGCCCAAAACGGGCGTATCGCGGAAATGCTCTTCGGAGTGCTTTTTTTCCAGATGGTGATTCCCGGTAAACCTCCCAAACAAAACGATTCATTGTCATAAAACTCCCTTCAATAATTCTGAGTAGCGGTCAAGTGTTGACAGCAGCAATCTGGCAAGCTTTCTTCTAGGCAGACGATAGCGCCAAGTCTGCCAACTGCGGGCAGTGGTATTTTCCGTAAATGGTGGCACGTTTTCGCATCACCCTTAACGCCAGCGTAGCTGCAGCTTTTGAAATACCTGGGTCACTCAAAAGCAGCATCATCAACCGTTCGCTGCCCTCGCAAAGAATCCTGACCTGGTGCTGGCCTGCGTCGCGGTAGCTGCTTTGTTCCAGTCTTAAAAATGGGAATTTAATTTTCAATTTATTGAGCGACTTCCAATGCTCAAGCAACACGTCTTCGGCAACGTTGACAAATGACCACAGTGCACCACCCGCGTCTTGCTTTTGCCAACCAGCGACAAACAGCTCCATCAATGCAGCGTTAACACACAGCAACCGAGGCCAGTCACTGTTACCACTGGGCATACAGCTCACTGCCCAAAATGAATATTCAGTCCGCCTGGGTGCGGGTATGCAGTTGTCTACATACTGGGTCAACAGCTTCAGAGCACTGCTTCCCATTGGGTGTTTGTTAAACCGGTTGAACTGCTTTGAAAAACGGACTTGCTGGGCTTCTGGCAAAACAACTCTGGAAGCAGATTTGTCTGAAATTGCCGACCTTATTGGCAAGTTCAGCCAAGTATCTTGCTCTGCCAAGGGTACGACCAGATCAAAATCTGTATCACCAACGATGCTGGTAACGTGTACGGCATTCGTGATTTTCAGTCCAAGAGATTCGGCCTTGAAAATCAGCGTCCTTTCGATGTCATTCAGTTTAGGTTGGGACACCGGAATAAAGGAAAACCCAACAATGTCATCGTGGTTGCGGCGGTGTTGTGAAAAGCGCCTGACTACATCAACCGCTTGACCGACATAGAACAGGCCGGATTGAAAGGCCAAAAAATAAATACCACAGCGATTTTTTGTTGAGCCAAAAAGGTGTGCAACCGATTGCAACGATGTGACATGCTGCAACGCCGGAAATCCCATTGCCGAAGCTGGGTCAAGGCAAAGTTCGCTTGAATTGGTTGGTTCGGTCATTTTGCTTTCTTTCTATTGATGCGGGTGACGCGATGGATTGTTGCCCCGCTTTCATCAAAGGGCGTTGTGCACAAGGCTTCGCGCCTTCGTGAATCATTATTGCGCCTAGCGTGTCGTTCATCTTGTTGGGTGCAACACAGGTATTATGAGAATCCAGTGGCTCAAATACTGCGCCTGCCTGTACACAGACCGTCAAAAAGACCCACCCCATGAACCGCATCGAACGTTTTTACAAAATCGACCAAATGCTGCACGCGCGCAGCGTGGTGTCGCTGGACGCATTTTTGACCGAGTTGGAGGTGTCGCGCGCCACTTTCAAGCGTGACATGGAATACCTTCGCGAGCGCTTGCATGCGCCCATTGTGTGGGACCGCAGCGCGCGGGGTTACCGGCTCGACGGTGGCCACGCACTGGGTCCGGTGTATGAATTGCCAGGGCTGTGGTTTTCGGCCAGCGAGTTGTATGCGCTGCTAACGGCACACAAGTTGTTGGCCGACATCGAACCCGGTGTGCTGGCCTTGCATCTGGCACCGCTGCAAAACCGCTTGCTCAAGCTACTGACGGCCACCGGCCACCCGGTTGAAGAGGTCAGTCAGCGGGTGCGCCTGCTGTCTATGAGCAAACGCACGCTGGAGCCGCGCCATTTTGCCGACGTGGCGCGCGCCTTGCTCGTGCGTAAGCGTCTGCAAGTGGTGGCCTGGAGCCGGGGCCGCGATGAAGTCAATACGCGCGTCATCTCGCCGCAGCGCCTGGTGCATTACCGCGACAACTGGTATCTGGATGCCTGGTGCCACTGGCGCAAAGGCCTGCGCAGCTTTGCGGTGGATGCCTTGCAGCAGGTTCAAATGCTCGATGTCAATGCGCGCGATGTGGCCGTTGCGACGCTGGACGCGCACCATGCCAGCGCCTACGGCATTTTCAGCGGCGCTGTCATCGCCTGGGCGGTGCTGCTGTTCTCACAGACAAGTGCGCGTTGGGTCAAATCCGAAAACTGGCACCCTGACCAGACCGCCGAGATGCTGCCCGATGGCCGCTACCGCCTGCGCGTGCCGTATTCTGACGAGCGTGAACTGCTGATGGATATCCTGCGCCACGGCTGCCAGGTAGAAGTAGAGCAACCGCCAGCGCTGCGCCAGCGAGTGGCAGACGAGGCGGCGGCTCTGGTGAATAGTTACAAGATAACATCACCAACCGCCAACTAAAGTTCACTTTTTGAGCCACCCGTCGGCTACGCTGGTACTTTTACAATTCTCGATAAGACCGGCCTTGCACTATTTTTCTTCAGTAAATCTTCCCCTAGATTCCTTGACTGAGTGAAACTCGTTGTTGTTGAGTCAAGTTTTTCTAAGCGGCAATGTGAGCCTCGTCGCACCACGAATTGACCGCTGCTTCTGCCGCTTGAAACTTGCGCAGTGCGTTTGGCGAACTTGCCGGT
>JAIPCE010000128.1 GCA_021738345.1 Rhodoferax sp.
GTGGCGGAGAAATCGATCTGGTGATGCATGCGCCGGGCGGGACCCTGGTGTTTATTGAGGTGCGCAAGCGCAGCAGCAGTAGCCACGGCGGTGCGGCAGCCAGCGTGGGTTTTGTCAAGCAACGCCGCATTGTGTTGGCGGCGCGCCACTTCCTGATGCGCTATGCCAGCTTGCCGCCCTGTCGGTTTGATGTGGTGCTGGTCGGCGCCCATGGTATCGAGTGGTTGCAGGCGGCATTTGATGCAAGTTAGGTTTTCTATGCCCCAAACCGGTGCCACGCAGCGCGGCGGGAGCCTGACTCTGGATTAACATCGGGGCCGAAATTTGCGGCTTTGAACACTTTAGGAGAATGTATGTTTTCAGAATATGGCGATCTGATCAAGAGATTGCAGAGCACCGACCCCCATTTCAACCAGTTGTTTGAGCAGCATAAGGTACTGGACGAAAAAATTATCAGCATGGAGCACCACTACGAGCCTGCCACCCACGAGGAAATTGAAATTCTCAAAAAGGAGAAGCTCAGGCTCAAGGACCAGGTCTACAACCTGATCAAAAAGAACGGCGGCTGAGAGCGCCGGATGTGACACGCTATCATGGTGCCCATGCTCGAACAACGAATAGAACAACACTTCATTGACAGTGCCGACCTGAAGTACCAGTCGGCGCAGACCTTGAGTAAGCCGATTGCTGCTGCCGTGCAAGCCGTGCTGGCCTGCGTGACCAGCGGCGGCAAGGTGTTGGCGTGTGGCAACGGGGGGTCGGCAGCAGATGCGCAGCATTTTGCGGCCGAATTTGTCGGGCGATTCGAGCGCGAGCGCCCCGAGCTCGGTGCCATTGCACTCACGACGGACAGTTCCATACTGACCGCTATTGCCAACGATTACGATTTTGGGCAAATTTTTTCTCGCCAGGTTCGTGCCCTTGGCTCCCCCGGTGACGTGTTGCTGGCGATTACAACCAGCGGGAATTCGGCGAATGTGCTGGCAGCCGTAGCAGCCGCCCATGCGCGTGACATGGTCGTGGTCGGGCTGACCGGGCGCGGTGGCGGCCAAATGCAACAGGCTTTGCGCGACACCGATGTGCACATCTGCGTGCCCCATCAGCGGACTGCGCGGATTCAGGAAGTCCATATTTTGGCATTGCATTGCCTGTGCGATGCGGTCGATGCCCTGCTCCTGGGCGAACGGGAAAGCGCGTTATGAATCGTTCATTTTTCCAGTCGACTCTGGTGCTGGTTTTGCTGTCGGGCATGCTGTTACCGCTGAGTGGATGCGCGCCCCTGGTAATGGGCGGGGCCGCCATGATGGGCGGGCTAGTCGCAGCAGATCGGCGTACCTCGGGTGCTGTCATTGAGGATGAGGCGATCGAGATCAAGGCGGTCGGCCGTGTTCGCGACCATTTGGGTGACAGGATGCATGTGAACGTGACAAGCTACAACCGCAAGGTTTTGATCACGGGCGAAGTGCCTTCTGCCCAGGACAAGCAAGTGGTCGAGCAACTGGTCTCTGGTGTGGAAAATGTGGCTTCTCTGGTGAACGAGCTTGCCGTCATGGGTAATTCAAGCCTGACACAGCGCTCCAGCGATGCATTGGTCACTGGTCGGGTCAAGGCGGGACTGGTCGATGCACAAGACCTGTTTGCCAATGCCTTCAAGGTCACTACCGAGCGTGGAACCACCTATCTGATGGGGCGTGTGAGCCAGCGGGAAGCGCAGCGTGCGACCGACATCATTCGCAACGTCGCCGGGGTGCAACGGGTGGTTCGGGTGCTCGAAATCATTAGCGAAGAAGAATTGGCTCGCCTGTTGCCACCCGCGACAGATCCCGCACCCGCCACGTCGCGCACCCGCTAAGTGCTCGTTGCGCGCGGTGTGTCTTGCAACTGCAGCAACGCGCTAGGGAGCTAGACATTTTGGACGATGGTTTGCACATCGTGATTGTCAGTCCAGCCCTGTCGGACGCCAACAACGGCAACTGGCAGACGGCGCGGCGTTGGCAGGGCATGCTGGCGGCGCAGCACACGGTGCGCATCGTGCGTGACTGGGCCGCTGACCCAGCGCCAAATGACCAGGTGATGCTGGCGCTGCATGCGCGGCGCTCGGCCAGCTCGGTGCAGGCCTGGGCGCAGGCGCATGGGTCCGCCGGCTTGGCGGTGGTACTGACCGGCACCGACCTGTACCGCGATATTGCGGTGGATGTGCAGGCACAGCAGTCGCTGGATCTGGCCCAGCGCCTCGTGGTATTGCAGGAGCAGGGTCCGTTGGCGGTGCCGAGCCACTGGCGCAAAAAAACCGAAGTCATTGTGCAGTCAGTACCCACACGGCAGACGCATCGCAAGACCACTCGCCATCTGCGCGCCCTGATGGTCGGGCACTTGCGCGCCGAAAAAGATCCGCTGACTCTGTTTGCAGCCGCCCAACTGCTCGATACCGAGCCCACCATCCTGATCGACCACATTGGCGCGCCGCTCGAAGATGCTTTGGGCCAGGCGGCCCTAGACACGTCTCGGCACCACAGACATTACCGCTGGCTCGGGGAGCAAGACCATGAGGCCACCTTGCGACGCATTCAAGGCGCCCATGTTTTGGTCCATGCCAGCCGCATGGAGGGCGGCGCCCATGTGGTGATGGAGGCGGTGTGCAGTGGCACGCCGGTGCTGGCTTCCCGCATTCCCGGCAATGTGGGCATGCTGGGGACCGATTACGCCGGTTACTTTGAGGTCGGTGACGCACAAGGCCTGGCCCGGCTGCTGCGCCAATGCCGCGATGAGCTGGTGCAAGCGGGTTCGGAAGCGACGCCAGCCGAGCCTGCCGGCGCGGGTGGATTGTTGTCCCAATTGCAGCGCCAGTGCGTCTTGCGCGCTCCCCTGTTTTCCCCCGTTCGCGAGCGCGCCGCGCTGCTGGCGCTGGTTGACGCACTTGCCGCGGCCTGACGCACCTGCAGGCGGCGCAAAGACCGCACGCATAAGCCAGGTGCGTGGGTCAGTGCAGTACCAGCACCGGCAATTTGCTGCGCGCAATGATCTTTTTGGTGTGCGATCCAAATACAAATTCGCCGATGGCATTGCGTCCATGGGTGACCATGACGATCATGTCGCAGCCGGCGTTCTCCGCTTCTTCCATGATCGCCTGATCCACCATATAGGCCGTGACGTGGTGTGAAGTGAATTCCACCCCCGCCGCTGCAGCGCGCTGAGCGAATTGGCCTAACAGGGCGGACGCATGGGCTTCATTTTGGGTTTCATGGTCTTTGATTCGCTCCATGAACTCACCGCCGTGCCGATTGGCCGTCGACAGGGGCAGATCGGGCTCGACCACAAAACCGGTAATGCGCGCGCCCAGTTGTCGGGCCAGTTCAATGCTGCCGTCCATCGCACGGTGGGACAGATCAGAGCCGTCGACGGGTACAAAAAGATGCTTATACATAGTGTCCATTTTGCTGTTTCAAGAGATCAGATTGTCACCTATCGGTTCACAAGTCGATGTCGTAGTCAACCTAGATTCCTCAATCGGGCATGTAGCGTTGTCACCCAAATGGTAATACCCCTCAAAGCCAAGAAAGTGAGTATTCATGCGGAGTTACCAACTAAAGTTAGCGGTCAACTGAGGAATTTAGGTTCAAAGGTCATAAAGGAGTTCACTCCCGCAAGGCTGAGGTGCCTGACATTCTCGCCCAGACCGTCTTGGGGATCCACCGTAGTTGACGCAGACCACTTATGAGTCAATCAACCAGGTACCACTCCGCCAGACGCGCGCGCTCCGCCGTGCCGACACCTAGCCGGTCTTTCAGGTAGGCATGCATGCCGCCGCTCTGCTCCGTAATCTCGGTGAACGCCGCCTGCAAAAACTCGGGCTGAACCCGCCACAGTATTGCCAATGCCTCATCGGACACTCCACTGTTGGGGTGCATCGGGCGCCGGTATCGGGCATTGGTCAGCAAATAGTCGTGCAGGATGGTCGCAGAATCGACCTCCAGCGCGGACAGTAGCAGGGCGGCTGCAAAGCCGGTGCGGTCCTTGCCGGCGGTGCAGTGAAACACCAGCGGGCCTGGGTGCTCCAGCAAATGCGCAAAAAACGCAGCAAATCCTTCGGCGTTGTGGCGCACAAAGTCGCGGTAGGTTTGGCACATCAGCACGACCACATGGCTGGGGGTCACCTCCTGTCCTGCGAGCAGCAAATCCTGAATGGCTTGCACCACCGTGGGTTCGACCGGCAGCGAAACCGAATCGAGCTCGGGCCAGTCGTAGCCCTGGGCGGCACGCTCGGCCACACCGCGAAAATCCAGCGCCCGTCGCACCCCCAGCTGGCGCAGTGTTGCCACATCAGAGGCGGTCAACTCCGCCAGGTGGTCCGAGCGAAACACGCGGCCGGAGCGCACGGTGCGTCCCTCTTGATTGCGGTAGCCACCGAGGTCGCGAAAGTTGGAAGCCCCATGCAGTCTGGGTGTGGGTAGTGGCGCGGTCATTTTGGCTTCATCCAACTTCGACCCGGTTGCGGCCGGCCTTCTTGGCAGCATAGAGCGCAGTGTCTGCACGCACCACCATATCGTGGGGCTTGTCGCCGGTCTGATAGGTCGTGACACCAAAACTGGCGGTTTTTTGCTGCACCACGGGGAACGTATGGTCCTGCAAAATCTGCCGCAGGTGCTCGGCGAGCTTGCGTGCTCCCGCTTGCTCGGTGTGGGTGGAAATCACCATGAATTCTTCCCCGCCCCAGCGACCGACGACATCGGTTTCCCGGGTGTTGGTCTTCAATAATTGCGCAACTTGCACCAGCACCTGGTCACCCACCTGGTGTCCGTGGGTGTCATTGACCTGTTTGAAGTGGTCAACATCAATCAGAATGATGCTAAAGACTTGGCGAAATCTCAGTGAACGCTGAATTTCGCTTTCCAGCGCTTCGTCAATCTTCATCCGGTTAAACAGGCCGGTGAGCTTGTCGGTGACCGAGACACGTTCGAGCTCCCGGTTCAGTGCGGAAAGTTTGCGGTTCCATAGCAGGCCCAAAACGATCACCAGCGCTGCAGCGCCAACGATCTTCCAGACCAAGCGGTAATCAATGCCCTGCGTGACATTGATTGAGACATGCTTGTTGGCAATGGCCTCACGCTCCTGGGCCGAAATGGTCTTGACACCCTTGTCCAGAATATCGCGCAGCACGGGTTCGCCTTTGAGCACACCGATGCGCAACTGGTTGGTGTACTGGGGAATCTGGCCGGCAATTTTCAGATTGAATAGTCCTTCTTTCTTGATGGCATTGGCCGCCACGATCAGGGACCGGATCGTCAGATCGGCCTTGCGCTCCGAGACCATCACCATGGACTCGGGTTCGCTGGCGGTCAGCACCACCTCCAGATTCGGGAAGTCCTTGCGCACCCTTTCTTCGACCATGGTGCCGCGTGGCAAGGCGACGCGCGCACCCTTCAGGCCGCTCGCGTCGGCGACATAGTCGTGCTCCTCACGGGTGATGATCACATTGGGGTCGAAAAAGATGGTGTCGGTGAAGATCAACCAGGCCTCGCGGGCCGGCGTCTGGTTGAGAAAACTCATGATCTGGCAGCGCTTGCCCTTGGACGCGGCGAGGCTTTCGTCCCAGTCTTTGGCCGGGTACAAGGCAATAGCAAGGCCCACCCGCTGCGCCACCAACTGGACCAGATCGGCGGCAATGCCTTCGTGCTTTCCGTCTTGGTTAATACGCTCAAAGGGCACCCAATCCGGATCGACGCACATCTTGATGGGCGTGGAGCCGAGTTGTTCGATATAGGCTTTTTCTCTGGGCGTGAAGGCAATCGCCGGCTCGGCCGCGCGCACCGACCCAGCCATTACGCACCACAGCGTTGCGAGCAGGCACAGCGCGATGTTTGTCGGATGAAAGCAGATGAGGCGTCCCATGGGCGTGTCCGTGCTAAGTCAGTGGTGTGTCAGTGCTGTGTCAGTGTTGTGTCAGTGCAAGCTTACCCGACTTTGCCTCGCCTTATTTTGCGAATCAAACCCTCCTGGGCCACGCTGGCAACCAGCAAACCGTCGCGGGAGTAGATGTGGCCCCGGTTCAGTCCCCGAGCATGGCCCGCCACCGGGCTCTCACAGATGTACAGCAGCCAGTTGTCAACGCGACAGTCGTGGTAGAACCACATCGCGTGGTCCAGGCTGGCGGTCGCCATGTCAGGTTGAAAGTAGGTGACTCCGTGCGGACGCATGCAGGTGGACATGAAGCTGAAGTCCGAGGCATAGGTGAGCAGGCAGCGGTGCAGGGTGGGATCGTCTGGCACCGGTCCGGTGGCGCGAAACCAGAAGTTTTGCACCGGTTCCTGGATGGCGGGGTGGTAATGGTCAACCGGGTCGACGGGCCGGATTTCGATCGCGCGGTTGGTCATGCGCTGGCCCTCATTGCCCAAAGTGACCGGCTCGTCGGCGGCCAAGGTGCCGTCGCGTTCGGGCAGCAGGGATTCAGGCGGGGGTACGTCAGGCATCGGTGTCTGGTGCTCAAATCCCGGTTCATCGACTTGAAACGAGGAAGACAGAATCAGGATGGTGCTGCCCCCCTGCGAGGCCGTGACACGGCGCACGCTAAAGCTTTTCCCGTCCCGGATGCGGTCCACGTGGTAATCAATCGGCACACGGGCATCGCCACCGCGCAAGAAATAGGCGTGCAGGGAATGCGCCTGGCGCTGACTGCAGGTATTGCCTGCCGCCACCAGAGCCTGCCCCAGAATATGCCCCCCAAACAGATTGCGGTAGCCCAGGTCCAGGCTTTGACCCAGGAAGTGATCAGGAGCTTTGGTTGCGAGCGTGAAGCAGTTCAGCAAGGCAGCAAGCGGTGGGGACGGCGCGCGAAAAAGCCCTTCGACAGGCCCAGGGCGAACGGTTTGTGGCTCAGCGCGAACGGTTTCAATCTGCGAGTTGCATGGAACAATCATGGTGCTTGGTGTGTTCATTGGCATTTTGTCAATGCGCCACCCGAAAGCGGGTGCCGCGGAAGCTGAATACTGCGCTGCGTTCCCGAATTTCTTCCAGTGTCAGATCAGGCGCGGCGTTGCTGCCCTGGGTGAGCACCAAGCCGTTCATCAGTAGCAGCCGTTGCGCAGGGTTGTCCGAATAGACCGCACCGGTGACCGCAATGGGCGGAACCTGGCGCCGCAACTCTTCAGGCAAATCTGCCAGCAGCGGGATCGGGGTGGCGGGCACCGAGGCGGTGGACCGTGCCGCGGCTGAAACTGCGTCGGGTCCCTTGGCTGGTTGCGTTGGCGCCGTCACGGCGGATGCCCGTGCGGCAGGAAGCGTCGCAGTTTCAATATTCGGGTATTCAGGAGTTTTTTTCGGGGTGGGCGGGCGCACTGCAGATTCCGCAGCGACACGCGGGACCGCCCTAGCTCCTGCTCCAGCCGCACCGGCAGCCGCAGCCGCAGTGGCAGCTCCAGCAACGGTTGGCGTGGGCGGAGTGGGCGGAGTGGGAACTGGGAGTCCGGTGTTTGGCACGAGTGGCAAGGGTGGCGCATCACCTGCTGGGGCTGGCGCAATGGCAACAGAAGTTGCTGGTTCGGTCGTAGGCGCACTGCCTGCCCCACTTGCCAGTGCAGAAGCTTGGCCGGCAACAGGCAGTGGCACGGCAAGCGACGACTTTTCAGGCCACCACAGGGCAACAGCCCCGCCACCGAGGAGTGTGGCGAGCGCCAACCCCAACGCCAGCCCTAGCCACAGCGGACGACGTGCGGCACCTGATTGCGGGGAGATAGAGCCGGTGTGCGGTTGCGCATGCAGGCCGGGCACCGCGCCGCGCTCACGTTCGGCGTCGGCGCGCTTGAGGGCATCGAGAATGTAGGACATGGATTTATTGGATTTCGCTGATCAGTGGGACCTCGACCGGACCGGTGGCACTTTCCAGTTGCATGAAAGTCAGGGGACCAGGCTGACCATCGGCCTTGATGCCCTGGGTCCGCTGAAAGGCGCGAACCCGCGCGCGCAGGGTGGTGTCCATTCGGCTCGGCGCCAGCCGGTCAGGCCGCACTTGCAAGCCCTCCACCTGATCGAGCTGGTGCGCCAGCCGCTCGATGGCCAGGCCGTTGATGCCGCCCTGCAAATCGGGTGCATAGCCCGGCAGGGCGCGCCAAAAGGTGTAAAAATCGCCGATCCAGAGCCGCGCCAGTGCGGCCAGCTTCACCCGGTGCTGCACGGCTCCCACTTGCAGCAAGGCCGACTGGTCGCCAAGCCCGCGCAAAACCACATACACCGGTGGCATTGCGCCAGACTGCAGCGCCACAATGCCGGGTCGGCCCAGGCTGCGCAACTGCGGCAGACTAAGTTCAGTCGCGCGAAAGCACTGCAGCAAAGGCTCTGATTCCCAATGGCAGGCGCCGCTTCCGGCTAGCGGCAGTTTCCAGACACCGGCTAGGTCGCGCCAGGCAAGTGGAAGGTCTTGCGGTGCCTTTGACAGCACGCGTTCGATGTCCTCCAGGTCGGACAGCTCGGGCGGCGCGGGCGCGGACGCTACGGAAGCACTCGCCGCTGGCACCGGGCTCGATGCGGCCGCAGTGATCTGAGCTGCCCCAGGGGTCTGCTGCGGAACCGCCTGCAAGCCCCGGGACGCCGGTGGGGCGATTGAAACTTTGGGCATCTGATCCAGCAAAGTCCGACCGGCAAGTGCCGAACCGGCCAGCACTGCAGCACCCAGCAGGTACAGCAAACGGCGATCGCGACCCTGATGTGGCGCCACCGACTCAAGCCCGAAGACTTCGTATGCCGCCTTGTTCACCACGGCACGGTCTACACGCTGCAGTCCATTGGCCCAGGCCCCCAGCAAGGCGCGGCCGCACAGCAGGTTGATGCGCCGCGGCACCCCGCGTGCGAGCTGGTGAATCCGCTGGAGTGCCTTGGCATCAAACGGCAGTGCTCCCGCATGGCCAGCAACGGCCAGGCGATGGGCAATGTAGTGCTGGCTTTCGCGCGCATTGAGCGCATCGAGGTGAAAGCGCGCAATCACGCGCTGTGCCAGTTGCTCCAGATCGGGGCGCTCCAGCATGGCACGTAGTTCGGGCTGACCAATGAGCACAATTTGCAGTAATTTGCGCGCGTTGGTTTCCAGATTGGTCAGCAGACGCAATTGCTCCAGCACGTCGCTCTGCAGGTTTTGCGCCTCGTCGATGATCAAAATACAGCTCTGACCTGCGGCATGGCTTTGCAGCAAAAACCCATTCAGGGCATCAATACAGTGCTTGTTACTGGGCGGGCCGCCATCGCCCGCCACGCTGACATGAAACTCCTCGCAGATCGACTGCAGCAATTCGGTGACCGTGAGCTTGGGGTTGAAGATGTAGGCCACATGGCAGCCCGCCGGCACCTGTTCCAGAAAACAGCGACAAATGGTGGTTTTCCCGGTGCCTATGTCCCCAGTCAACAGCACAAACCCCCCGCCTGCGAGTCGCCCAGAGCCGCCCACGCCATACAAAAGATGTGCCAGGGCCTCCCGGTGGCGCTCGCTCATGAAGAGATAGCGCGGATCAGGGGCAATGGAAAAGGGGTCCTGTGTCAGGCCGAAATGCTGTGAATACATAAGTCCCGAGCATAGCGCGATGAATGCTGAGGGCGCCGGTCCGATCATGTCGGATTTGAGCCGGTTTGAAATTGCAGAGTCGTTTTGAACCAAATTGCCTGCGTTAACGACCCCCATTGGGTATGTGTTGCAGGATTTCAGAAGCTTGCCCCATACGCCCCATACGCCCCATGGGCCAGCGGTGCGCCTCTCAAAGCTCCACCTGGTCGCGGCTGCGATAGCTCTTGCCCTCAATGAGCACGGTCTGCGCGTGATGCGTCACCCGGTCCAGCAGCGCGGAGGTCAGCACCGCATCATTGTTAAAAATCCCCGCCCACTGCTTACAGACCCGGTTCGTGGTGAACAGCGTCGCGCCTTGCTCATAGCGATGGCTGATGATCTGAAACAGACAATCGGCGCCAAACTTGTCAATGGGCAAATAACCGAGCTCGTCAATACACAAGACTTGGGGCTTGCTGTTATGTGCCAGCTCATAGAACAATAATAAATGCCACATGTGCAGTAGAGCACGGCTTCTCTGTCGGGTGCGATTCAAAGTGATGAGGCAATTCGGTTTTTGCCCCCTCGCCCCAGCGGGGAGAGGGCTGGGGTGAGGGGCTGCCACAGGGTCCAGAATTCTTTCAATAATGCAAAACATCCACCCCTCACCCTAAGGGATGCGGCAACAGCCAATGTTCCGTTTCTGGCGGCACTGACGGGCGCATTGCGTCGTTACCCTTTGTTTATGTGGCAAGCCACACTGCACTCAGGGCGTCTCGCACTGCATCCCGCCAGCACCACCATAAACGGTACCTCAGCTATTTCCGCACCCCTATTGTGTGCAGTAGCCAATACTTATGGTCGAGGCGTTGACCAGCGGCACGTGTCATGGGATTGGGTTAGATCACGTTCTTATAAGACTGCGCAATTAGCCCTACCACGTCTTCCAGATCGCTGACAGACTTGAGGTACACGCGCCGGTCCATCGTCCAGTTGTAGCCGTCCAGATTCATTTCGTCGTGCCGGAGATTTTGAAGATAGGCATTTGGATGCGTGCTTAATGGTACTAACAACAACCGTTTCTCAGTCCTTCGCCACCACCGTGTCGTACAAGCCGTAATGGGTCAGCCCATCGTGGCTCAGGATGCCGGTGTAACGCAGCGAGGCATCTTCATAGCGCCGAAACGCAAACACCGCCGCATTCATCTGCTCGGTGTTAAACACCTTGAGTCGCACCAGCAGGTAAAAGTCCTGCACCGTCAGCCCGGTCACCGTCAGAAACAACTCAGGCTCCAGCTTGGTGATCACATCCTGCAAGGTGTTCTCACGAAAGTCCGTCAGGTACATGAACGTCGGGATGCGGGTCGCAAACTTGATCAGCTTTTCCTGCACCAACTTGCGTTTGGACTTGTATTCCTTTTCCTCAGCGGAAAGCTCTTTTTTCTCTTTATCCGTCAGCTCGCCTTCTTTGGCTTTGGTCTTCAGGTCTTTGACCTTCTCACTCTTGTTAATGATGGTCTCGATGACGTTGTCGCCCAGCGAGCGCCAGCCCTCAATGCGCTCCATGGCGGCCATCGCCTCGGGACTATCGAGTATGCGGCGCAGCGTGCCGTTGTCCACATTCACCAGCAGCGCACTTTCCCATTTGCGTGCCAGCAGCGTGGCCGACGTGCCCGCCATCGCAATGTCCAGAATGCCTCCCGCGTCGATCTGCGTCATGTTGGCACCATCAAAAGCCAGCACCGGCAAAAACGCCACCAAATCGCGCACCGCATTTTCGGGGTTGGTTTCGTTGGGCGACAGGCCAATGCCGTATTCCGACAACTGCCGCAGCGCCCGCGTGGGCGCAAAGTCGAACACAAAGCACACGGGTTTAAGGATTTCCTCCTCGTTCGGGTTATCGCCGTTGGGGTTTTTGATAGAACACGGCGACTGCACCCGAAACGCCGCCTGAAAATAACTCTCTGGCGATTTCAGGTTGCGCAGCATCAATATGGCTGACCACTGCGCCACCGTCACACCCGTGGTCAGCTTGCCGCAGGACAGCGTGATGGTCTTGGTGTCAAACCCGCTGCCAATGGCCCGGCGCACCGGCGGCAGCGCCTCCAAGCCAATGCCCGCAGCAGCGCCAGCGGCCATGATGACCTGGTAGTCCAGCCAAAAAGTGTTGTGCCGCTCGGCCAGCAAATTCGCCATCGCCTGGCAGGCCGCCACGTTGGGCAAGTACCAGAACGAATGCTGCAAATAGGGCAGCAGGCGCACGTCTGAGTACGGAAACGGCGGCCGAGTGCCGGTTTTCAGCAACTCCGCCGACTGGGCGGCATACCCGCCACGAATAATGTCCAGCCACTTCTGCACGTCGCTCTTGTGCTTGAACTCTGATGCAGCGCCTTCGCCCTTGGCCTCAAAAAACGCATTCAGGTCAAACTCGTCAAACTCCCCACCGCTGGCAATGGCCAGCAACTCATCGGGCATCTGGTAGGTCAGCAGGCGCATCTGTGGCAAAGCGGCATACGGGTTGCGCTTGGCCGGGTGCGTGGCGGCAAACGCTGCTTTGGCGCGCTGCTCGTCGGTGTACGTCCAATTGAAGATTTGTTCCTCAATGAACTCGCCCGTGGCCAGCGCCTTGAACGGCGTGCCCGACAGGTACAAATAGGCACGGGTCGTGATGGGCAGAAAATCGGTCTCCGCGTTTGACAGCACGGTCAGGTCTTCGTTGATGCCATCCAGTTCACCCGCATATTCCAGCTTGGACTCTTTCTTGGCCACAGCTTCGTCCTCACCCTCAAACAGCTCCTTGGCCGTTTCGCGCCAGGCCCCAAAGTGGTATTCGTCAAACACCACCAAATCCCAATTCACCACGTGCAGCCACTCGTTGCGCGGCTTGATGTTGCCCGCCGCGTCGCGGCCCAACAGGTCTTGAAACGAGCCGAAATACACCACGGGCCGGTCGCGGTCAATCTGTGTGGGGTCGCCCCCCGTTGAACGCGACAGGTATTGCCAACCGTCAAAGTCCACATGGTTTTCCAGGTCCGTCTGCCATGCGTCTTCCACCGCCGGTTTAAAGGTCAGCACCAGCACGCGCTTGGTGTTGAGCTTTTTGGCCAACTGGTAGGTGGTGAAGGTCTTGCCAAAGCGCATCTTGGCGTTCCACAAAAAGCGCGGTGCGGCGTTGGCATCTTCAGCCCAGATGGATTGGTAGTAGGCAAAAGTTTTGTTGACCGCATCCAACTGTTCGTCACGCAGGCCAAAGGTCTCGTGGTGTGTGCCACCCAGGCTCTGGCCCATGCGCAACTCCGCCAACACGGT
>JAIPCE010000129.1 GCA_021738345.1 Rhodoferax sp.
TGGTTGCGGTCCAGGGCCTCACCGAAGGCGCCAATGTGTTGCGGGGCAGCGTCGGAAGTCTGAGGGCCGGCACCCGGGTCAAGCTCACGCCGGGTGCCAGGTAAGCTATGTGGTTTACCCGCGTCAGTCTCCAGAACCCGGTTTTTGCCACCATGGTTATGTTGGCCCTGGTGGTGCTTGGCGGGTTTTCGCTGCAGCGCCTCCAGGTCGACCAGTTTCCCAATATTGACTTTCCGGTGGTCGTGGTGATCGTCGATTACCCGGGCGCCTCACCCGAGATCGTCGAGAGCGAAGTGTCCAAGAAGATCGAAGAGGGAGTGAACTCGATCGCCGGAATCAACGCCCTCACCTCGCGCAGCTACGACAGCCAGTCGGTCGTCATCATCGAGTTTGACCTCAGCATCGACGGCCGCAAAGCGGCTGAAGATGTGCGCGAAAAAGTGGCCTCGATTCGCCCGACCCTGCGCACCGAGGTCAAAGAACCCCGGGTTTTGCGCTTCGATCCCGCCTCCAAGCCGGTCTGGTCGGTCGCGGTCGTGCCGGATGCGCCCAGGGCCGGCGCCGCGGCCTTGAACCCGGTAGAACTGACCAATTGGGCCGAGCAAACCTTCAAGCGCCGGCTGGAAAATGTACGTGGCGTGGGCTCGGTTACCGTTGTGGGCGGCACCAAACGCGAGATCAATTTGTACCTGAATCCGCAAGCGCTCGAAGCCTATGGCGTGACGCCAGAGCAGGTGGTGGCGGCCGTGCGCAACGAAACCCAGAACATGCCGGTGGGTGCGATTCGTTCGCGCGAGCAGGAGCGGGTGATCCAGATCGACGCCCGCATGCAACGGCCGGAAGACTTTGCCAAGATCATCGTGGGCCGAAAAAGTGGGGTTCCAGTTCGACTCGAACAACTGGCTCGGGTCTCCGATGGTGCCCAGGAAATTGACAGCCTGGCGCTCTATAACGGCGAGCGCACCCTGCTGCTTAACGTGCAAAAGTCCCAGGATGCGAACACCATCGCAGTGGTCGACAAGCTGCAGGCTGCCTTGATGGAAATGCGCAAGCAACTGCCGCCGGGCGTTCGGCTTGAACCCATCACCGACGGTTCGCGCCAGATTCGCGTATCGGTCGAAAACGTGCGGGAAACCCTGCTCGAAGGCGCGGCCCTGACGGTGCTCATCGTGTTTCTGTTTCTCAATTCATGGCGCTCGACGGTCATCACCGGGCTCACCTTGCCGATTGCGCTGATCGGTACCTTTTTCTTCATGAACCTTTTTGGGTTCACGATCAACATGATCACCCTCATGGCTCTGAGCCTGTGTGTCGGCCTGTTGATTGACGATGCCATCGTGGTGCGTGAGAACATCGTGCGCCACGTTCAGATGGGCAAGACGGCCTATGCCGCATCCCTGGACGGCACGCAGGAAATCGGCTTGGCCGTGCTGGCCACCACCTTGTCGATTGTGGCGGTGTTCATGCCGATTGGCTTCATGGGCGGCATCATCGGCAAGTTCTTCCATGAGTTTGGCCTGACGATTGTTGCTGCCGTACTAATATCGATGTTCGTCAGCTTCACCCTCGACCCCATGCTGTCGAGCGTTTGGCATGACCCCAGCATCGAAGCACATGGCAAGCGCCATGCACCCGTCACGCTGTACGACAAGATCATTGGCCGGGTCACTGCCTGGTTCGACCACGCCAGCGACTGGCTGGCAGACGCCTACCAGGGCATCTTGCGCTGGTCACTAGGGCATAAGCTGGCCACCATGGGCCTGGCCTCGGTCATCTTTATTGGCAGCGTCTTGATGCTGCCGTTGCTGGGAACCGAGTTTGTGCCCAAATCGGACTTCTCTGAAACTTCGCTAACTTTCCACACGCCGGTGGGCTCTTCGCTGGAGGTGACCGAAGCGCGCGCGCGCCAGGTGGAAGGCATCATTCGTGCGTTTCCAGAGGTGCGCTACACCCTGTCCACCATCAACACGGGCGCCGCTGCGGGCAAGATGTACGCCAGTGTCTATGTCCGGTTGGTCGACCGCAAGCAGCGCACCATCAGTGTCGAAGACATGTCAGTGGCGCTGCGCCAACGCCTCAGGCAAGTGCCCGGAATCACCGTCACCCACGTGGGATTGCTCGATTCTGTCGGTGGCCAGAAGCAGATTCTGTTCTCCATCCAGGGGGCTGATCACGCCGAGCTCGAGCGCCTGACCCAACTGGCCATGGAGAAAATTCGCAGTATTGCAGGGTTGGTCGATCTGGATTCAAGCTTGAAGCCCAATAAACCCACCTTGGACGTTCGGGTTCGCCGTGATGTGGCCTCGGACCTGGGATTGGGTGTGGCGCAAATCGGGGCCTCGCTGCGCACTCTGGTTGCCGGACAAACGGTCACCAACTGGCGCGCCCCGGACGACCAGACTTACGATGTCAATGTGCGTCTTGACCCAGTGGCCAGGGACAACCCCAGCGACATGGCACAGCTGCCCTTTACAGTCGGTGTGCAGGCCGATGGCAGCCCGCGCATGGTGCGACTCAAGCAGGTGGCGACACTGGAAGAGTCGACCGGTCCCAACCAGATCAACCGGCGTGACCTGACGCGCGAAGTGAGCATCACCGCCAATGTGTCGGGCCGTTCTGCAGGTGAGGTCTCTGAAGACATCAAGTCCGCCATGAACCGCATTGCCATGCCACCGGGCTACAGCTACAAGTTCAGCGGCTCGACCAAGGATATGGCCGAGGCTTTCGGCTACGCCATTTCTGCACTGGTCATGGCGGTGGTGTTCATTTACATGATTCTGGCCAGCCAGTTCAAGAGCTTTTTGCAGCCCTTGGCGTTGATGACGGCCTTGCCATTGACCCTGATCGGAGTGGTGTTGGCACTGATGATGTTCAACTCCACCTTATCGATGTTTTCCGTCATCGGGGTGGTGATGCTCATGGGTCTGGTGACCAAGAATGCGATTTTGCTGGTGGACTTTGCGATTCGGGCGCGGGCTGACGGGATGCAGCGCAACGATGCCTTGCTAATGGCCGCCCGGGTCCGGCTGCGACCCATCCTGATGACTACCCTGGCCATGATTTTCGGCATGGTACCACTCGCTTTTGCACTGACCGAAGGGTCCGAGATGCGGGCACCCATGGGCCAGGCCGTCATTGGTGGAGTGATTACTTCGTCGCTGTTGACATTGGTGGTGGTGCCAGTGGTGTACTGCTATATGGATGACCTTGCGCAATGGCTTGGTGCTCTGGCGCGCGGCAAGTCCGGCACCACCAAGTAAAATTTACTACAATCGGTTAACATACCCCATGGAGTATTCAAGATGAACATCGAACTCGCCCGCATGAACATGATCGAACAGCAGATCCGCCCCTGGAATGTCGGCGACACAGCGGTGCTGGACCTGCTAGCGGCCGTCAAGCGCGAAGATTTCGTACCTTTGGCACACAAAAGCCTGGCCTTTGCCGACCTGGAAATTCCGCTGCCGACCGGCCAATGCATGCTTGAACCGCGCCTGGAAGCCCGGCTTCTGCAAGACCTGGCGGTTAAAAAACACGAAACAGTACTGGAAATTGGCGCGGGCTCGGGATACATGGCCGCGTTGCTGGCCCGCTGCGCACAACGTGTGGTGTCGCTTGAAATAGTGCCCGAGCTGGCCAGCTTTGCGCGCAATAACCTGCGCAATGCAGGCATCCAGAATGCGGAGGTTCGCGAAGCCGACGGAGCCAAAATTGCACCGGCAGAAGGTAGCTACGACGTGATCTTGCTGAGCGGATCGGTCGCCGAGGTGCCCCACAATTTGTTGCAGTTGCTCAAGGTCGGCGGGCGCCTGGCTGGCATTGTGGGCGATGAACCAGTGATGCGAGCAAGCACCGTGACGCGTACCAGCGCCACCCACTTCCAGACGGTTCAGGGCTGGGACACGGTGGCTCCGCGCTTGCAAAACTTCCCAGAGCCCCAACGTTTCAAGTTCTGACATTTCAGAGGCATACGCTGCATGGTTGTTCAAATTCGCCCGGGCGCGCTGGCCCAGTGGGTACAAGAGGTACGCCAATATGGTGAGCCGGTGGTGCTGGACGTGCGCGAGCCTTACGAGCTGCAAATTGCCAGTGTCAAACCCGAAGGGTCTGAATTGCGCACCATTCCAATGGGTGTCATCCCCTTGAGACTCTCCGAACTTGACCCGGCCCGGCCCGTGGCCTGTCTTTGCCACCATGGAGGACGCAGCATGCAAGTGGCCCACTTTCTCAAGAGCCGCGGCTTCGCCCATGTGGCAAATATTGCCGGAGGCATCCATGCCTGGTCGAGCGAACTCGATCCGGCCATTGCCCGCTATTGACCGATGTCCACTTTTGCCCCCTTTACGCGTTCGAGAAAGCCCCCCATGACCCGCCAAAGCCGTCCTCTCAAAGCTCAGTTGATTCCAATGATATTTGCCTTGGGGGCTGCACTGCCGCTGACCGGCCAGGCGCAAAGCCTGGTCGAGCTCTACAACGCGGCCCTAGGCTATGACGCAAGCTACCAGTCGGCCAAGCTGCAGTTTGATGCCACTATTGCCCGTGCCGACCAGGCACAGGCAGCGCTGCTGCCCAGCGCCAACTTCAACACCACGATGTCCCGGACCAGTCAGGAGGTGTTGCCAACACCCGAGCGGGCCTACAGTACCCAAAGTGCGACCCTCAGCGCCTCGCACCCGCTGTACCGCCCCATCAATCGGGCAAGCTATGCGCAAGGAAAAAAACAAGCCGACCTGGCCCAGGCGCAGTTGAGTCAGGCCGCACAAGACCTCATCGTGCGGGTCAGCCAGGCGTACTTTGACGTTCTGGCCTCCACCGACAGCCTGGCCTTTGTCAAGAGCCAAAAGACCGCCGTGGCGGAGCAACTCGCGTCGGCCAAGCGCAATTTCGAGGTGGGCACCTCCACCATTACCGACTCGCGCGAGGCGCAGGCCCGCTTTGACTTGGTAGTGGCACAAGAACTCGCTGCCGAAAACGATTTGCGTGTCAAAAGCATTGCCTTGAACCAGCTGGTTGGCAAACAGGACGCGAACCCCAAGCCCTTGTTGGCGCCTGTGGTTCTAGGCGCATTGGCACCTGTCGATGTCGAGCAATGGGTCAGCCAGTCGCAAGACAACCACCCGGGAATCCAGCAATTGGGTATCGCCCTGGAGATCGCCAAGCTCGAGACCAGCAAGGCGCAGGCGGGCCATATGCCTACGCTGGATCTTACGGGTAGCTATACGGCGGTCAACAACAATGGCTCCTCCGCCTCTGCCGCCGACAACCGCGCCAATGTGGCGACGCTCGGCTTGAGTTTCAATTTGCCGCTGTTTGCTGGCTTCTCGACACAGAACCGTATCAAGGAGACCCTGGCCCTGGAAGAAAAAGCCCGCGCCGACCTGGAGGTCAGCCGGCGCGCCGTAGCCCAGGGCACGCGCACTGCGTTTTTTGGCGTGCAATCGGGTCAGGCACAAGTCAAGGCCCTGGAAGCCGCTGAAGCGTCCACCCAAAGCGCACTGGATGCCAACAAACTGGGCTACCAGGTTGGCGTCCGCATCAATATTGACGTGCTGAACTCGCAAAGCCAGTTGTTTGACACCAAGGCCAGGCTCGCCAAAGCGCGCTACGACGTGCTGGTCGGCGGGCTCAAACTGCGCCAGGCAGCCGGAACCCTCAAGGCCGATGACCTGCAGGCCATCAATAATCAGCTAGCGAAATAAGGGATCGAGCAGCGCGCAGACGGCGGCGGCGGTGCGTTGTGCCGCCCCCCGCTGGGCGTTTGCCAATTGACCCGCTGCGCAGCGCGCCTGCTCCAGGGCGGCCGGATCGCCAAGCAGCAGGAGCGCCCGCTCCAGGCCCTGTGACATATCTTGCACCACAAAGGCAGCGCCGGATTGCTCTGCCAGGTCTGCCGCCTGCACGAAGTTGAAGGTGTGCGGTCCCATGACCACCGGGCAAGCACATGCCGCCGCTTCTATCAGATTTTGCCCACCCAAGGGCGCAAAACTGCCCCCTAACAGCGCCACATCCGCCAAGCCAAAATACAAAGCCATCTCGCCCAGAGAGTCACCCAGCCAGACCTCAGCCGCCCGTGGGCCATCGGTCCAAGTGCTGCGGCGCGACACCGAGAAGCCGGCCTGTGCACACAGTTGCGCCACCTCGTCAAAACGCTGGGGATGGCGCGGAACAATCAGCCATTGCACCGGCATAACGGGCATTTCAGAGGCCGAATGAGACCCCTGCGACTTCCATTGGCGCAATTTGGCAAGAAATAAGTGCTCTTCGCCTTCCCGTGAACTGGCGAAAAGAACCACGGGATGCGGTAACTGCCGGCGCCACACCTGCCCCAGGGCCAATTGAGAAGCATCGGGCGCCGCATCGAACTTGAAGTTACCCATCACCGCCCGCACCGGCGCACCGAGGGTCCGCAGGCGCGCCGCATCGACATCGGTTTGGGACCACACTGCCGTGAGCGCCCGGTAACTGGGGCGAGCCAGCCAGGCGAGGCGCTGCGCGTCACGCAAAGACTTCTCGCTGAGACGGGCATTGACCAGACACAGGGGAATCTGCCGCGCCTTGCACAGCGCCACCAGATTGGGCCAGATTTCGGTTTCCATCAGCAGTCCCAGATTGGGTCGAAAATGGTCCAGAAATCGTTGCACCGCGCCCGGTGTGTCCCAGGGCTGCCAAACCTGCTGATCGCCCGATTGCAGCAGGGATTTGCCCTGCGCTCGACCCGTGGCCGTACCGTGCGTGAGTAACAGGCGCATGCCAGGAATCTGCTGGCGCAATTGCGCAATCAACACGGCAGCGGCACGGGTCTCACCGAGGGACACGGCGTGGACCCAGATCAGGTGCTGGCTTGGGCCTGCGCGCGGCGTGGCAAGCGCGCTGTAGTAGCCAAAACGTTCTTCAATAGCTTGCGCATAGCCGGGCTCTAGCCGCGCACGCCGCTTCAGTTTGTGTCGCAAACCAGGCTGCAACAGCCACATCAGCAGCGAATACAAACCCCGGATCATCGACACAAGACCGGCGTGTTTAGACTCTCCCAGGCCTGCCACACAGTTTCAACACTGGGTTGAGGTGTGGCAGTGACGCTGCACTGGTGGGTCCGGTGCGCCAAGGTATTTGGTGGTCCGGTGCGCCAAGCCGTATCAAAGTTGTAAATTTGCACGTGGGGCAAACTCAACGCCACGGCAATGTGGCTCAAACCGCTGTCGACTCCTATGACACCCGCACCCCTGGCGAGGGTGTCAATCACCACATCCAGCCCCATGGACGGCCAGACCCAGGCATCGTCTAGCTTGGCCGCAATGGCTTCGCTGGTCATTTTTTCAGTCGCATTGCCATGCGGCAAAGCCACCGCAAAGCCACTGTGGTTGAGCCGCTGTCCCAAAGCAATCCAGGCATCCTGACTCCATTGTTTGTCCGCCCGAGATGTGCCATGCACCAAGGCCACGAACGGCTTGCGCGGAACGAACGGATTCGCCAGAGCGCCCGCAGAAGGTAATGGACTAGCTGCATTCGGTCCTGGCTTCAAGCCATAGCGCTGCACGTCAGGCACATCGTATTTCAGCGCCTGCGCGCACAACAAACGCGCACGATCCACCGCATGCACATGGGGCTCCAGGGGAATTGCCACATCAGCGACCCAGCGCGTGGGCGCTTCAAAACTCGACCCCTCGGTCTGGTTGGCCATGGCGTAGCGCCGGCCCCTGGGTGTGGTACGGGCCAGCCAGGACACCCAGGCTGACTTCGTGAGCCCCTGCAGGTCGATGATGGCATCGTAGGACTGCCCTTGTAGCTGGGTTTTGAAGACGCGATATTCGTGCCGGGTGCGTGCGCTCCAGAGATTTTTGCGCCAGGTCCGCAAATCGCACGGAATGACCGTACCCACACCCACGCAGCGCGCCACCAGCGGTGCAAAGGCGCGTTCGACCACCCAGTCGACCCGCGCGCCCGGCAAGGCGCGCAGCATATCCTGCACCGCCGGCATGCTGTGCACCACATCCCCCAGGGAAGACAACTTGACGACGAGAATTTTTGGAGCGACAGGCATTCGGAACGGAGCAGCAGCGGCCCCATTGTAGGCTGGCATGGCATAGCTCTTTGGTCGCTCAGACCCCGCGTCAGGCAAGGAAATTACAATGCCCGCTCAATCTGGAATCACCCATGCAATTCAATCCCCCTCCTGTTTACTGTGTCACGGACATCGACTGGGGCAACCCCAAGCGCGAGGACAAAATCACTCTGGCCGCTGGTGAACATGGACTTATGGGGGTTTGGTTTGAAGGGCAGACACACTTCCCGGATGTCACGCACTGGCGCATGGACCCGCTGCACCCGATTCTATGCATGGCAGCAAAGCAACTTGCACAGTATTTTGCCGGTGAACGCTTGGGCTTTGATCTGCCGCTGGACCTGCGCAGTGGCACTGAATTTCAGCAACGGGTGTGGCACTGTCTGTTAGCCATTCGACCGGGTACGACTACTACCTATGGCGCAATCGCAGGATTCCTAGATCAACCGACGGCCGCAATGGCTGTGGGCGGTGCAATTGGCCGTAATCCGATGAGCATCGTTGTACCCTGCCACCGCGTCCTTGGCGCTGACGGTACTTTGACCGGCTTTGCCGGCGGACTTGAGCGTAAGTTTGATCTCCTGCAACTTGAGAAGGGTGCGATACAAAGTGATGTGCAGGAAAAGCGTGGCGGCTAGCGGTTTTTGGGGTCGGATTCCAATAAGACCGCGCAGCGCCCGCAGGGATGCCCGAAGGGCAGGGCTTTTTGGACTCTGACCCCAAAAAACCTGCACCGTGTCGCAACACCTCTCAAGGCCACAGAATGCCACTTTTAATCGCACCCCATGAGAAAGCCCCCTTTGATCCCGCCCGTTAAAACCCAACCGTGGTGGATCGATTTTTTTCTGTTGGGTGCAATCTGGGGCTCGTCGTTCATGTTCATGCGCGTTGGCGCAAAAGATCTGGGACCCTTCCCCACTGCCGGTCTACGGGTCGGCATTGCAGCGGCGTTTCTGCTGCCCCTGTTGATGTTGCGTGGCCAAGGAGCAGCTTTGCGGCAGCATTGGAAGCTAACCTTCCTGTTGGGCGTTTTTAATTCAGCCATCCCCTTTGCCTGCTTTACGTTTGCCCTGCTCTCTATTTCCACCGGCCTGTCCTCGATTCTGAACGCCACGGTCCCGCTGTTTGGCGCCGTCATCGCCTGGATCTGGCTCAAGGACCGACCTACCGGCTCAGGCACCTTGGGTTTGCTGATCGGATTTTTCGGGGTGGCGCTTCTGGCCTGGGACAAAGCCAGCTTCAAATCTGAGGGCTCGGCCAGCACCTGGGCCATGCTGGCCTGCCTGGCCGCCTGCATCTGCTACGGGGTGGCAGCGAGCTTTACCAAGCGTTATCTGGGCGGCTTGCCATCGCTTGTGACATCGACCGGGAGTCAGCTCGGTGCAAGTGTATTTTTAGCACCATTTGCCCTTGTATATTGGCCAAACCACGCGGTTTCAAGCGCGGCTTGGTTGTCTGTGATCGTGCTGGGCGTGGTGTGCACCGGGCTGGCGTATGTGCTGTTTTTTCGCATGATTGAACGCGTAGGCCCCGCGCGCGCCTTGACCGTGACCTTTGCGATCCCGGTATTTGCCGTGTTTTATGGCACTCTGCTACTAGGCGAGGAACTTACGCCCTGGATGCTGGGCTGCGCCGCCGTCATTGTGGTGGGTACCGCACTGGCGACCGGTCTGGTCAAGCTGGGTCGACCGGGCAGCGTCTGATTGCTGAGGTTTGAAACGCACACCGTCCAGCGGGACAGCGATGACTATTACTACAGCTACTGGCGAATGATGTCCGCGCCGGCCGGCGGCGTGAACTGAAAGGTCCCACTGTCCAAGGGTACATTGGGCTTGAAGTGGCTAAAGCTTAGCGTCGATTTTTGGCCAAAACTGTCCAAAATTTCGAGCACCGACAGATTTCCGACCGCGAATCCTACCCGCACCGACTGCAGCGAGCTATCCTTTGCTTTGGGCGTGGCATGCACCCACTCCAGACCGTTGGCTGCACCGTCTGCCAGCAAGACAAAGTCTGCTTCCAGCGCGCGCATATCGGTCGCAGACGCAAGCAAGGCGGCGGGTGTCGACCCCAGCACGGCGGCTTGTTTGCGGGCAGTGACCTGGTTCAGGTCCAGGTCATACAGCCACACCGTCTTCCCGTCGGCGACCAAGGTTTGTTCAAACGGCTTTTTGTAGACAAACTTGAAGCGACCCGGTCGAGAAAACTCAAAACTCCCAGTTGACATTTTGGACCGGGGCGGCTGGCCCTCTTTGGCCGGCGAGGTCACCACCTGCGTGAAATCAGTGCGCGCAGTTTTCACGGTTTTAATGAAGTTTTCAAGATCGGACAACCCATTGGCAAACGCTGGCCCCGTGGCAATGGCCCACAAGCTGGCTAAAAGCAAGGATTTATTTGCGGCGGCAGCAAGGCTATCGCGAAGCATGAAAAAGCGCTTCATACTAACTAAGCCGGACAAGCCGGAGACGAATAACCGTTCGCGGCGAGGGCGCCGCACCAACGGAGCTTTGTGTTTGTTGGAGTGGCGCCCTCGCCGCGAATGACTTTGATGTTCGAATTCTTCTCATTATTTACAAAGTTTGAATTTGTTAGAGGCTAAGTGCGGTGTGCGGTTTCACACCAAACATCGCTAGATGCCCACTTTCGCGGGGATGACGAAGGAGGGAAGCTACACCTGCCATGTGTTGTTTTTTCACGTGAAGGAGTCCTCATTCGGCACGCGCGGGCACCAGAATATCGCGCTGACCGCTGCCACTCATGGCACTGACCAAGCCGGCCTTTTCCATGTCTTCCACCAGCCGGGCCGCGCGGTTGTAGCCGATTTTGAGATGGCGCTGCACCAGTGATATGCTGGCCTTGCGATTCTTCAGGACGATTTCTACGGCCTGGTCGTACAGCGGGTCTTTTTCGCCCCCGGCAGCGCCATCGAGCGAAACTTCCGCGTCGCCATCGGTGGTACCGCCTTCGAGGACGCCCTCGATATAGTCTGGCTCGCCCTGGCTCTTGAGGTAGGCCACCACCCGGTGCACCTCGTCGTCGCTTACAAACGCGCCGTGCACCCGAATCGGCAAGCCCGTGCCGCTGGGCATGTACAGCATGTCACCCATGCCCAACAGCGCCTCGGCCCCCATCTGGTCCAGAATGGTGCGGCTGTCAATTTTGCTGCTGACCTGAAATGCAATGCGGGTCGGAATATTGGCCTTGATCAGACCGGTAATAACGTCCACGCTGGGTCGCTGGGTTGCCAAAATCAGGTGAATGCCAGCGGCCCGCGCCTTTTGCGCCAGCCGTGCGATCAATTCCTCAATTTTTTTGCCAATCACCATCATCAGGTCGGCAAGCTCGTCAATCACCACCACCAGGTGCGGGAGTCGATCGAGCGGCTCAGGCGACTCGGGTGTCAGGCTGAACGGGTTGTAAATAAATTCTTCGCGCGCTTTGGCCTCGTCGATCTTGGCGTTGTACCCAGCGAGGTTACGGACACCGAGTTTGCTCAGCAATTTGTAGCGTCGCTCCATTTCGGCTACGCACCAGGCCAAGCCATAGGCGGCTTGCTTCATATCGGTGACCACCGGTGCGATCAAATGCGGAATGCCCTCGTAAAAAGACATTTCCAGCATCTTGGGATCAATCATCAGCAGCCGCACGTCGCGTGCCTCTGCCTTGTAAAGCAGGCTCAAAATCATGGCGTTGATCCCCACCGACTTGCCCGAGCCAGTGGTGCCCGCCACCAGCACGTGGGGCATCTTGGCCAGGTCCGCCACAATCGGGTTGCCCACAATGTCCTTGCCCAGCCCCACTGTCAACAAGGATTTTGCATCGTTGTAGACCTTGGAGCCCAAAATTTCCGACAATTTGATGGTCTGGCGCTTGGCGTTGGGCAGTTCCAGGGCCATGATGTTTTTTCCGGGAATGGTCTCTACCACCCGAATCGACACCAGACTCAGCGACCTCGCCAGGTCTTTGGCCAGACCCACAATCTGCGCCCCTTTGACACCGGTGGCGGGTTCTATTTCGTACCTGGTAATTACAGGTCCAGGTTGCGCCAGCACCACGCGCACCGCCACACCAAAATCCTTGAGACGTTTTTCAATCATGCGGCTGGTCATCTCCAGCGTCTCGGGATCAACCGTTTCCTGACGCGCCAGTGCTCCATCGAGCAGGTCTACCTGGGGCAGTTTGGTGTCAAGCAGGTCCGAAAACAGTGGCTTTTGCCGCTCCTTGGCGACACGCTCGCTCGGCGGCAGTTCCACCCTCGGGGCTTCGATCACGACCGGCGGATGAGGTCGGTACACTTCGACCAATGGGCGCTCGTGGTCGGCATCGTACAGATCGGGTGGGTCGCGCCCATCGCTCACAATTTCTTCCCGCTCGCGCAAGGCTTGTTGACCCAACTCCAGGTCTTGCGCCAACTCACGCTTTTCGCGCTGCGACTCCACCAAGCGGTAAAGCCATCCACCCAGGCGCTCTGCCACCTGCATCCAGGAAAAATCAAACACCAGCGCGGCACCGACCAGCCCCAGCGCAATCGAGACCAGGCCAGACCCAGCAAAACCCAACCACTGCTGGCTCCAGGAGCCCAACAAATAGCCGATGGCTCCGCCGCAGTACCCCGGCAGGTGGGACTCAAGCCGATACAGGCGCGACCACTCCAGTGACGTGCTGGCCACGATCAGCAACAGC
>JAIPCE010000130.1 GCA_021738345.1 Rhodoferax sp.
GCCCATCTCGTGGGCCAGGCGGCGAATGGTGGCGGCCGGAATGCCGGTCACGCCTTCGGCCCACTCGGGGGTGTAGCTTTTGACACGCTCTTGCAGCAACTGAAAGGCCGGCACTGCAGGGGTGCCATCCGGCATCTTGAAATGCCCCAGCAGGGCCGGGTCGGTACCCTCTGCGTGGTCGGCCACCGACTGCTCGGTCAGGCGGTCCCACCAGTAAAAGTTGGCGGGACGCAATGGGTTGGCAATAACGCTCTCGGGGTCGCGCAGCATCATGCCAAAGTCGTCGCTGGCCACGTCCTGGTTCACCAGTTGCCCGGCGTTGGTGTAACGCGCCAGAAACTCGCGGTCGTAGAGCCCGAGTTTGATGAGCTCATGGATGAGTGCCAGCAGCAGAGCGCCGTCGGTGCCGGGCTTGATCGGCACCCACTCGTCGGCAATCGCCGAGTAGCCGGTGCGCACCGGGTTGATTGACACAAAGCGCCCGCCCGCCCGCTTGAACTTGGACAAGGCCGCCTTCATGGGGTTGGAGTGGTGGTCTTCGGCGGTGCCGATCATCACGAACAGCTTGGCGCGCTCGAGGTCGGGGCCGCCAAACTCCCAAAACGAGCCGCCAATCGTGTAAATCATGCCAGCGGCCATATTGACCGAGCAAAAGCCACCGTGGGCGGCGTAGTTGGGGGTACCAAACTGGCGCGCAAACAAACCGGTCAGCGCCTGCATCTGGTCGCGTCCGGTAAACAGCGCAAACTGGCGCGGGTCAGTGGCGCGGATTTTCTTCAGCCGCTCTTCGAGCAGCGAAAACGCGGCATCCCACTCGATTTCTTCAAACTCGCCGGCACCGCGCTCGGTGCCCGGCTTGCGCTGCAAGGGCTTGGTCAGGCGCGCAGGCGAATACTGCTTCATGATGCCCGAGGAGCCCTTGGCGCAAATCACGCCCTGGTTCAGCGGGTGGTCGGGGTTGCCCTCGATGTAGCGCACTTCGCCATTGCGCAAATGCACCCGAATGCCGCAGCGGCAGGCGCACATGTAGCAGGTAGTGTTGCGGGTTTCATGGACCGCATCGGCAAGGGCCGCTTGGGTCGGGTCGTGGAGAGGTAAGGCGGACATCGTTAAAAAATAGTTCTGGCGTGCAAGGCTTGCAGAGTGCCCCTATTAGAGGCAGGGGTACCGCTCGCCGTCTATAGCCGCCACGGATAATTGGAAGTAACCCATATGGGTAGCCCCTGGTTTTTGTGCGAAGACTGCGGGTTTATCACGATATATCAATGTTCAGTTATGGACTACGATGAGGGTAAGCACCATTCACCATGTCGCACCCTGTAATTTCACCTCTTATCCACCGTCCGAAAGAAACCATGCGATCCGATGCAGGGCTGCATGCGCTGGTCCATGAATTGTCGCAGGGCGCCGATCTGGAGCTGCTGCTTGAGCGCTTTCTGGTGTCCATCGTTGCCTTGGCTCAGGCACAGGCGGGTGCCGTGCGGGTACTCACTGACGATGGACTGCACATGCGGTTGGTGGCGCAACAGGGCTTGCCCGATGCGGTGGTTCAGGTCGAGCGTCTGGTGCGCCGGGACTGTGGCGTGTGTGGCCGTGCCGGAGGGGCGGATGTGCTGGCCTGGGTCGATGACGTGCACAACTGCGGTCGCGCCGCAGAGCACAGCTACTTTGGTGTGCAGTGCAAGCGGGTGCTGGCCATTTCTTTGCCCCAGGGTGGCGAAGTGTTGGGTATCTACAACCTGTTTTTTGACCATGACCGCCCGTTTTCTGCTGAGACCGAGTCGATCTTGCGGCTCATCGGGCAAATGCTGGGTCTGGCCCTGCACAATGCCCGCATCGAGCGTGAGCGACTGCGCTTGACCGTCATGCGCGAGCGCCAGGAAATGGTGAACGAGGTCCATGACTCCATTGCCCAGACCGTGGCCTATGTGCGCATGCGACTGCCCCTGCTCAGCGACGCCATGCTGGCCCATGACGATGCCAACTCGCAAAAGTACTTTGCCGATGTCAAAAAGGCGGTCGGTGAAGTGCACGTGAATTTGCGCGAGGTGATGACCTATTTCCGCACCCGCATGGACCCCCTGGGTCTGGTGCACGCCTTGTCCCGCATTGCCGAGGGTTTTCTGGACCGCACCGGCATTGTGCTGGAGCTGAAAAATGAGGTGCGCCAACTGCAAATGAGCGAGGAGCACGAGGTACAGGTGTTCTATATTGTTCAGGAGGCACTGGCCAATATTGCCAAGCACTCGATGGCCCGCCGCGCCGTGATTTCCATCCGGCGCCAGGCGCAGGGTCTCGAATTCCTGATCGAGGACGATGGACTGGGCTTGTCATCGCCCTCGGTCGCCACCATTGTGACCACTGCCCATGAACCCAGCGGTTCCAACCATCTGGGAATGGACATCATGCGCAGCCGGGCGCGGCGCATTGGTGCCAGCCTGGAGGTAAGTAGCAACAGTGCCAGTGGCACCCGTGTCTGCCTGACCCTGCCCGAAAATCCGGTGGACCGGCCATGAGCAACCAGACCCGCGTGTTGCTGGTGGATGACCATGCACTGTGCCGCAGCGGCCTGACTGAACTGCTGCAACACCGTGGTGGCATGGACGTGGTGGGCGCGACCGGGGACCCCAAGCTGGTTGTAAGCCTGCTGCGTGAGCACCAGCCCGACCTCATGATGCTCGACCTGCGCCTGTCAGACACCGATGGGCTCAGCCTGTTGCGCCAGATCCGCGCCGACGGCCTCGAGACCCCGGTCGTGATTTTGACCATGAGCGACAACGAAGACGACCTGGCGGCCGCTCTGCGGGCTGGCGTGCGCGGGTATTTGCTCAAAGACATGGAGCCCGAGGAGGTCATTGACTCGATCAGTCGCGCCGCGCGTGGCGAAATGGTGGTGGCTTCCAGCATGACGCTCAAGTTGGTGCAAATTTTGCAATCCGGCCCCAAGGGTTCGGTCATGGGCAGCCTGGTGGCCTCGCTCACCGAGCGTGAACGCGAGGTGCTCGACCACGTGGCGCGCGGCCAGAGCAACAAGGAAATTGCAAAAAAGCTCGACATCAGCCACAACACTGTCAAGCTCCATGTGCGCCACATTCTCGACAAGCTCAACCTGCGCTCCCGCGTCGAAGCCGCCGTGTTCGCGTTTGAATATGGGGCCTCACCCGAAGGCGTTCAGGCCGCCGGCGATGCCGCCGCCCTACGCAACAAGCCCGCCCACGGCCACTAGGCCGGTTTGCAGTGGCGCTTGCCGGACGGAGGCAGCGAAGGGTTGCTCTGCAAAGACCTATTTCAGACTCGGCTCCCTGTGCCTGCGCAATGAGCTTCATGCGCTGCCTGCAGATCGGGGCAATACCGCACTCCGTGTCAATCAGGCGCGGTAGCACATCTCTTTCGTACCAATTTTCTGTCATGGTGCAGTGTAGGTGTTTGGAGTATCTTGGCGCTGAAAACTATAAGGCTCACATGAACTCGCCTGAGAGGAGCGCTCCCAGACATCACCACGACTCGTTGAATAATCCATGCTTCACTTCGCAGTAGGTGCATCCCTAAGTGCCGGACTTCTCACGACAAACACTTCGCGTCAACTCAACAAATTTCAACACCCAAGGGAAGGACAAGTGTCCAACGATTGCGTCCCGTAAACCGAACGATTGAAATATGCTGTCAATCACGCTATCTCGCAGCAGCTGACCTTCACTTGAAGTGGTCGGTCGCCACAAAGTGTTGCATACGCCCTTCGAGTAGGCCACCAAACCAAAGCGCCTCGGTAAATATGTTCCGAGCATACAGACTTGAATATTCGTAACCTAACTTGGGAACAGCCTCGAAATGAACATTGCACAACTGTTACAGCGGACAGCTTTGGCATACCCGGAGCGCCCCGCAGTACTACATGGCGAAGAATTGATCCTTAACTATGGGGAATTGGCGAAACGGGCAGCCAAACTTGCGGGGTATTTCACGCAGGTGCTAGGTCTAGGCGAGGGAAGCCGAGTCGCTATGTTCATGAAGAATTGCCCTGAGTACCTGGAAATCCTCTACGGCGCGTGGTGGGCAGGCATGGTGGTCGTTCCAGTAAATGCAAAACTCCATCCGCGTGAACTCACATATGTTCTCCGCAATTCTCATGCCGATTGCCTTTTTGTTACGCAGGACCTCGCTGCGGATGTCACGCCAGCAGTTCTTGAATCGGAACTTAGACTGAATGTGGTCACGGTCAACTCGACTGAGTACGAAGATGCATTCTCAGATGATCCTCAACCCCTAAAACACCGCAGTCAGGACGATGTGGCGTGGCTCTTCTACACGTCAGGCACTACGGGAAATCCTAAGGGTGTCATGCAAACACACCGAAATTTGCTGACTATGACGTCCTGCTATTTCAGTGACGTTGACGCAGTGTCTCCAGATGACGCCGCGGTATACGCGGCGCCAATGTCTCATGGCGCGGGGATGTACAACTTTGCGCACGTCCTGAAAGGCGCCAAGCACGTCATTCCCCGATCTGGCGGATTTGACTGCGAGGAGTTGTGTGGTTTGTCCCAAAGCGTCGGGCGTCTTTCAATGTTTGCCGCACCCACCATGGTCAAGAGGCTGGTTGAATATATTGAAGAAACAGGCTCAGATGCTTCGGGTTTCAAGACGATTGTGTACGGTGGCGGGCCCATGTATCTGGAAGACATACGCAAAGCACTGGCAGTAATGGGAGACCGCTTCGTGCAAGTTTATGGTCAGGGAGAGTGCCCCATGACTATCACCGCCCTTTCCCGCGAGCAATTGGCCAATCGAGAACATCCCCGATGGGCTGACCGCGTCGGGTCTGTTGGCGTCGCTCAGTCAGTCGTTGAGGTTTGTGTTACCGATGCAGGGGGCAAGCCCTTACCCCATGGTGAAACCGGCGAGGTCACAGTCCGAGGTGATGTCGTGATGGCGGGATACTGGCAAAACAGTGAAGCAACTGCAAATGCCATACGGGGCGGCTGGTTGTGGACCGGTGACATGGGTTTTCTAGACCAAGATGGTTTCTTGACACTAAAGGATAGATCCAAGGACGTCATCATCTCAGGCGGCACCAACATCTATCCCCGTGAAGTCGAAGAAGTATTACTGCGTCATCCTGCAGTGCGTGAAGTTTCGGTTGTCGGTGTTACCGACTCGGAGTGGGGAGAGGCAGTCGTTGCCTTTGTCGTTGGGGAAGTTACTGCGGATGAGTTAGATGAGCTCTGTCTACAGAACATCGCTCGATTCAAACGCCCCAAGCAATATCATTTTCTGCAAGTCTTGCCTAAGAACAACTACGGCAAGGTCCTGAAGACTGAGCTCAGAGGCTTACTCACCACATAAATAGATGCAACTGCTAAATCGCTGTACGAATGTTCATTCTCCAAGAGGGCTTGAGCTGGTTTACTTAACAAGTAAACCAGCTTTTTTTTGAGATGCACGCTTCAACCATGAACGGTAATGGCGGGGGGTAACCCTGTTCCCCGCGCATCCCTTTAGAGCTTGCGAGCGATCTCGTACAGTCCTGACCAGATATCAGCCTTCACTTCACGCACCTTTGCAATGTCCTTGACATTGTTCAGGTGATACACCGAGTCGTCGGGAAAGCGCCCCGATGGGGCCAGTGCTTCGCCAGCGGACATGAAGTCGCGGCTCATGAACAATGCAGCATCCATCTTCATCCAAAAGATTCCATCAGCGACGACGGTACGTACTTTGATCCGCCACTGACCTTCGCGCTTTTCAAAGCTGTCCAAATAGCGGCATTGACACCACTCGTTGACCATCTTTCCGTCTTCTGTCATCACCCGATGCAGTACGTCGACCTGGGATTCAGCGCTGGCAACATTCCCATGAACGTCAATGATCGGATTACTAATTGCGTGCGTGGTCGCAATCGTTTTGCTCAACAGAGGCGTCACATATTCAGCGAATTCAATTGCATTGCCACCATAAAAACCGTGGTCATCGAAACCGTCCGGCCAATAGCAGCTCTTTAGTAGCTCCGTATCTGCCCTGTCCACAGCTCGGCAATATTTGTAGATGACTTCCCTGATTGCCTCTCGATCCTTCAACAACGAAACTTCGCTCTCGAGTCGGTCAAAACGGGCTGCGATATCTTGCGAAATACTGTTTTCCTTCAAACCCTGCAGTTGCTCTGATGATTGATTCATGAAGTCTCCTTTAAGTTAACACAATGGAATTGAAGCGTTTTGCTGACTGATGCAAAACTTGAATTTGGCCGCGTCGGCTGCGCGCCAATAAATTGACCGTATTCATCTCGAATTAAAACTACTCAGGAATCGGAAATGAAATTGCAGACTTCTTTGAAGGCATCTTCCGCTTCTGGAATTCCCGCCATAAAGACAAAACAGTGCGGAGCCTCTTCGAATATGGATGTCTCCACTTTGCCCCCCGCAGCGCGCACTTTCTCCGCGAATCGAAGCGTGTCGTCAAGCATGACTTCGCTGCTGCCAGCAAACATCAGAATCGGCGGGAGTCCGTGTGCTGCGCCCCACAGAGGCGACACTCTGATATCAGTTGGATTTGCACCTTGAAGATAGTGGAACGCTTTGTGAATGAGCGCCTGCGGACCGAACATCGGGTCTTTCTCAGCGTTTCCAACATTTGATAGTCCGGTCATCGCGAAATCAGTCGCAGGTGAACTCAGAACCACTCTTTTTGGAAGGGTCATTTCTTGATCACGCCTGGCCATCATTGCACTCAATAGCAAAGCCCCTCCCGAAGAGTCCGCAATAGCGTCGACTCGTCGGTATTGGGTGCGCGATAGGACAATATCGAGGGCTGCCAAAACATCGTCATACGCGGCAGGGAAAGGAGTTTCGGGCGATAGTCGATGCCGAACAATCGCAATCCTGGCGTCAAAGCGGGAGCCGACCCTGTCAAGAAAACTGCGGTGATGGTCCAAGGGCGGAAGGAAGAAGCCGCCGCCTGGAACTGCCAGTATGAGCCGATCACCTTGCGGATTGCCGCGCCACTCGAGGCTGAATTTGCCGAACGACTCGATCCTAGAGGAACTTTCCAATGCGGAACCGGAACATAGCTCCTTACGCATGTCAACAAGGTCATATGCGCTGGATACCTTCCTCTTGTTCCCCCGAAAGAATTTGTTCAAAGCAAGCAGTTCGGGGGTTGTTCGATTTAAGTAGGGCGATCTGCGGGTGACTTTCAGTGTGAGGCGCAAAAGCCGGTACAGAAGAAGTCGCGCCACAAAAACCAGCTTATCCAGTGTAGTCATCATTTCTTTGCCTCCCCTAAACCCATAACACTAGCCAGTGCTGGAAGCAAGATAAGAGCGCCCAGCATGTTGCAGATGAACATAAATGCAAGAAGGATCCCCATGTCGGCCTGAAACTTGATGGGTGAATAAGCCCACGTCCCGACGGCAACACCAAGCGTTATTCCCGTTAGGACCACCACGCGCCCCGTAAACAACAAAGACTCATAGTAGGCCTCGGACAGACTCCTTCCACTTCGGATCGCCTTCATCATTACGCTCATGATGTAGAGCGCATAGTCAACACCAATGCCAACACCCAATGCCAATACGGGCAAGGTGGCAACCTTGATGCCGATCCCTAGCCACACCATTAGTGCCTCGCACAAGACAGATGTAAACATCAAAGGCACTACGGCGCAGAGTACGGCACCCAAGGACCGGAATGTTACGAGGCACAGAAGGAAGACTGCGCCGTAAACCCAGAACAACATTTCGCGACTTGCGCGCTTCACAACAATGTTTGTCGCAGCCTCTATACCGGCGCTTCCAGCAGCAAGCTGAAATTCAACATCCTTCGTGTTGAACTCGGCGGAGAACGACTCAACCTTGTCTACTACTCGGGCCAATGTGTCAGCCCGATGGTCTTTTAAATAGGCAAAGAGCGCGAGAAGGTTGCAGCGACCATTCATTAAATCTTGTGATGCACGATTGGTGACAGCATTTAAAGTGTTTTGGTTTCGAAGCAACTCATACCACTTGAAATTGCCTTCGCTAATTCCGACTGCTACAGCGCGCGCTCCGCCTGCGAGCGATGCTGTCGATTCAACTCCGTCGACCTGCCGAAGTTCCCATTCCAGCATATCCAGGGCCATTAGTGCTGGATATCCAGTGCAAGCGGTGTCGGGTGTCTTGATCATTACGGCAAACACGTCGCTGCTGGCACCGTAAGTGCGGCTCATAAAGGCGGCATCCCGGTTGTACCTGGAATCTGGGCGTAACTCCGGAGCACCCGCCTCCAAATCGCCTACTTTGACATTCAAACTGACGCTGTAGAAGAAGGCACTTGCGACAGCTGCCACCAACAGCACACTGACCGCCCACTTTTTCTGAGTAAGCATATCCAAAAGACGATACACGGGGTGTTTCTGCACGCCCGCTGCATCCGCCACCTCGCGTGCCAAACTACGCTTGGCAGCCTTCAGGCTGACGCCAACATAGCTCAACAAAACCGGCAATAGAATTAGATTCGTGAAAATCAGGAGGGCGACACCGATGCTGGCAATTGTCGCTAGATCCTGGATCGTTTGGATGTCGATTAGCATCAGCACCGCGAATCCCACTACATCACAAAGCAGTGCAATAAGTCCGGCTAAAAATAGCCGACGAAACGTAAGCCTGGCAGCTATAAGAGGTGAGGCGCCGCGTCCGATGTCCTGAGTTATCCCATTCATTTTCTGGGCGCCATGGCTCATGCCGATGGCAAATATCAGAAATGGAACCAACACAGAAAATGGGTCTAGCTGAAAATGAAGGAGGTGAATAAGTCCGAGTTGCCAGACGACCGCAACCACAGAGCACAAGACCACTAGCAGAGTGCTTCTCTGGCAACGTGTATAGGCAAAGAGCACGACCGTAGAGATTGCCACAGCAAGGGCGAAGAAGACGAGAACCTGCTTTAGACCGCGAATGAGCTCACCAACCACAGCGGCGAAACCAGTCACGTGAAGTTCAATCGTTTCGGTCTGGTACTTCACACGAATACGCTCAAGACCTTCTGCAAACTCTGCGTAATCTAACGGGAGACCAGTTTGGGTATTGATTTCCAGCAGGGGCACGAAGATGATGCTGGACTTGTAGTCGGGTGCCACTAAAGTTCCGATTTCAGCTGATCTCTCCACATTGTTTTTTACCTGTGCCAGAGACGTCGCCGAGCCGTCGTAGTCGTCTGGCACTACAGGGCCACCGTCGAACCCGTCCACCGTAACAGCCAGCCACCGCGTCGAAGCTGCCCATAGCGATTTCATGAACGGACGATCGACCCCTGGTAACAGATAGACCTCATCACTAATCTTCTGAAGGGTACCCAAGTATTCCGCATCGAAGATGTTTTCCTTGCGCGTGACTACGGCGATCCGTATCGCATTGGGAAACAATCCTTTCAGTTCGTCCCGGTTCTTAAGGTAGTTTTCAATGTAAGGATGCCCCGTAGGGATCATCTTGGTGAAGTTCGCGTTGAATTCCAACATCGTCGCCTGCCAGCCTAGATAGGCTGTCAGAACGGAACAAATGATGATCAGAATAGACCGGTAGTTGAAAATCAATCGCTCGGTGCGCGTCCCAGAGTTCCTGTTGAAGTTGCTGTACTGGTCGGGGGAGGACTCTGCGGAGGAAATCATTGCGGTGCCTTCGCCGGTTCACGTTTGGTCTCAAGCGTGGGTATGATCTGGAGACCTAAGGGTCCCACAATGACCAGGCTTCCGTTGCTGGTCACAATCATCGATGTAACGGGCTTGGAAACGATTGGCAGAGGTTGAAGATTAGCTAGTTCGTAACCGCCAAACAGTTCCCCTCGTTGATTCCCAAACACGACACGCTTGTCTCCAAAAATCGAAATTGCTGCCAGCGAAGACCCGTTTCCGAACTTCAACTTCTGCCAGTTATCGCCTTTGTCTGTAGTTGCGAAGGCGTTACCGAGTAAGCCGGCCACGATAACTTCGTCCCGGGGGCCAGCTGACAGAGCAAAATAGCTACCTTCGAACGGTGTCGTCATGCACTCAAATTCGACGCTTTCGTTATGAGTACGACAAAACAACCCCTGTTCACCTGCCAGGTAGTGGACCCCCTTAATCCGCCGAATCGCATAAATGGTCAGACTCTTAGGATTGTCAACGTGGTTCATCCATGAAAGCCAAGACTTACCACCATTCGTTGTGTATAAGATAAGACCGTAAGCGCCCACAATGAATCCCCGTTGCGGGTCATCAAAATGGATACCAAAGAAGGGCTTGTCTGGTCCATCCATTTCGAGTTGCTGTGCTGTCAGCAGCCGTCTTTTTGCCATCGTTTCAGTGCCGCCTTCAGCTCTTGCCGTCTGTACAGCGATTTTTGCAACCTGAATGCCATCCAAACGACGTGTCCACGTCTCGCCACCATTCTCGCTATTCAACACTACCCCCGAATGCCCTACTGCCCAGACGTTGGAATTTGTCGCAAAACTCACTCCGGTTAGTGTCACGCTGACAGGCACGGGAACTTGGCGCCAACGTTGCCCATCATCATCTGAAAGAAGTACGATGCCATGCTCACCTACGGCAATCAAACGACTACCAGCGCGGGCAACGTCCATCAAGGCGGACTCGGTAGGCCTCTTTATCTGTAATGCAGGCCTATTTAGAGGATCGACTGGCGAGAGCGGAATTCCAATAGATGGCAATACCGTTGCAGCTAGAGTCAAAGCCAAAACTCGCGAGCGCGTCCAATTCTTTATCATCTTGTAACTTCAAAATGGTTGCGCGTATAGTCGCGTTTCAAGGCTGCAAAAAACTTCCGATACTTTTCAGCGGACGCCATCTGCGGCCATCGCATCCGGTGTGAAATAGCTTTCCGGCCAACGATTACGGAATTTGATTTGTGTAGCTTTTTCGTTGGTCATATCATTGGCCATCCAAGAACCCGTCTGCAGGTCGTAATGGCCGCTAACACCAGCGACGACGCCTGGAAGATCTGTGGCAACGATGTTCTGGAGCCAGAATGTCTTGGACAGTTGTCCCTTTGCATCCCATCCGTCGGCCAACATGGCGAACCAAGTGTCTTCGTCAACATAGAAGCGGCGTTTGGGGAGAACGTGGCGCTTGCCCGGGACAAGGTTGGCTTCCACTACCCAGGCACGATGCAACTCCCAGCGAACGTGATCAGGATTGAGAAAACGCTCCCCCATTACATCGCTGTCAAGTTTCGCCAGTGAGAACTTATTGTTGTTGTATGGGAGATAAACCTCTTTCTTACCAAAAATCTTCCATTCATAGCGATCGAAGGCTCCGTTAAACAAGTAGATCTCGTCAAAATTAGCCTGCCCTGACGTCGCAGGAGACGGTGTGTCATACGCAAAAGAGGGAGCTTTTCGAACGCGACGTTGACCGGTGAGGTACTGCCATGCTTGTCGCCCAATTCCAACTTGATCCATAGGATCCTTGGCAAGAATGACCTCTCCAACCTTCTGCGCAGGACCTGTCGTAATCATCTTTAAGTATGCATACTCCTGTTTGAACGTTTCGGCAGAACCATCTTTGTAGTAGTACGGCATCTGAGACTCGACCGTATTGCTGCTTGCAAGAAATCGCTTGCCGTCACTTGATGTGACGTAAACATTCGTATCTTTCGCCCACGCTTCGCCATTCCATCGAAGGTTGTGATTCCACATCACTTCGCTGCCAGTTTTTGGAACTGGAAATGGAATTCCACCGTAGGCACCTTCGATGCTGTTCCCTCCATTGGTCGCCTTGGCGCGTGTAGCGTTCTTGTAAATGTTGTCGTAGACCCACTGAGGTGCATTGGCGGTTCTGTGGGTCGGATAGACATCCATGCGGTAGTTCGGGTACTTCTTGAACATCGCAACTTGCCCGTCACTGAGCTTCTCCGCATATTGACCCACGTTTTGCGCTGTTATGGAATACAGTGGCTTTTCGCCTGCAAAAGGGTCTGTGCGCCGTTCGCCAGGCTTGAAGCCAGACGATGTTGTCGCATATCCCCCGTTCCATGCAGGAATCGTCCCGTCCTTGTTCGCGGCACGTTCCGATCCCATCGGCGTCAATGTCGTCTTCAGCAAGCCCGCTTCCTCCGTGGAGACAGCAGCAATTGCAGAAGTTGGCGTATACATTGTGGCCACATACGCTGCGATGCAGCCAGCTATAAACTTCTTCATTTTGTCTCTTCTTTCTTAAAATGTAGTGAAAACCGACAGGGTGACGGAGTCTCGATCGGTCATACTTTGCCCGTAGGAGAAACTGTTGTCTGACTTCAAGTTGTTCGCCTCCGGACCAAAGAAGTGTCTGTAATTGAGGCTGAAATTCCATTTTTGCTGGTATGTACCTGAAATGCCTATGCTGAAGTCGCCACCTTGAGGAGTGCTGAATCCTGGGTGCATTGCGGATGAGTTGCCATTGATGCCGTAACCAAGACCCACCGGCAAATTCAGGTCAACACCCGGAAATACTTGGTACCAAGATGGCTGAAACAACACGCGAACTGCGCTGGCATCGCGCGTCGCGTTTGGATCAAGCACGCTTTCATTGCGATCTATGCTTAGAAGCCTGTTCCACGCCAGTTCGCCCATGAAGACGCCACCGTCATACATGCCTGACCGGGTGAGAGGCGTGACCCAGGAGACTTGGGCATGCGCTGTCTACCCCACTGGATAGGCTGGATTGTTTCCATTGTCTGCC
>JAIPCE010000131.1 GCA_021738345.1 Rhodoferax sp.
GGCCTCTGCGGTGGTGGGGGGCATACCGGGGGTAGGCACCATGGGAGCGTCATTGATCAATATTTCGAGTGGCGGTACCACGCACTGGTCGGGTCTGGTGACCGGTGTCGCCTCGTTGCTGGCCTTGCTATTGCTGGCACCGTTGATTGCATGGGTTCCAGTTGCAGCGTTGGCGGGCATTCTGATAGTGACGGGCTTTCGCATGATTGATCGCCACAGTTTCGCCTTTTTCTTTACCCCCGCCACGCGCCTTGATTTCCTGGTGATCCTGTCGGTTATTGTCGTGGCTTTGTTTGGCAATCTGATTGCCGCATCCGGGGTGGGCGTGGCGCTCGCCATTTTGCTGTTCATCCGCGAGCAAACTCGCAGTTCCATCGTGCGCAGTCGCACCGACGGGCTTGATGTATTTGCCCGACGCGCGCACGGACCCAACTCGGTCATGCCGTCCGAGTTTTCGGGCAGTGATGCAGTCGTCTTCGAGTTGCAGGGTAGTCTGTTTTTTGGCACCGCAAGCCAGTTGCATGCCGCGTTGGAACCGGAGACAGGTTCACGCAAATATGTCATTCTCAACATGCGCCGGGTTCAGTCGCTGGACGTGACGGCAACCCATGTATTGGAGCAAATCAAGGACCAATTGGAAAAAAATAATGCTTTCCTGGTTTTTTGTGACATACCCAAGGGCTTGCCAAGCGGCTTGAAAATGAAGCGTTTCCTCAAGGAGACCGGGGTCGTATGTCCTACCAGCAAGGCCTTTGCATTTCGACAGCTTGAAGATGCTCTGAAGTGGGTGGAGGAGCGTGAGCACGCGGTCAGTGCTGTGGACTGGGCTGCCATGCCCGCGCTTGACCTTGGCGACATGCCGGTGCTCTCAGGCTGCGCGGCTGAGGCGGTGACCGCCCTGTCGCGCGCAGTACACCGGCGCAGCGTGCACGCGGGCAAAAAGTTGTTCAAGCTTGGCCACGGGGATGACTGTCTTTACCTGGTGCGCAGCGGTCGCATTGGCCTGGACTGGCCGCTGCAAAAAAAAGAACGGCTGCCACTGTGCCTTGCGCTGCCAGGTTCAGTGGTGTGCGGTCCGGCGTTTTATCGAGGCGGTATCGAGAGCTGCGAGGCGGTCGCCGTGGACCCATCGGAAGTGTATGTACTGTCCCGGACCACGTTCAATGCCCTGGTGCTGGATTTCGCGCCGCTTGGGCCGGTGCTGCTAGATGCCGTTGCGCGCAATTTGCTGGAGCAATGTGGCGGCCTTGCGCAGGCACACCGCGCGGTCTCTCGGGGTTCACCCTGATGGCAATGTTCGGCAGAACCTCTCACACTCCAAGCTATTGACCTCAGACTTTTAAGGGCTTTGCCATGAATTTCAACCGCATCAAGGTGTCAACCAAGCTCTGGGTCTTTATCGTGTTCATTTTGTGCATGATCGTCGGGATCGCAAGTGTCGGCCTGGTCCGGGGCAACCATATTCTGGCCGAGGGGCGGGTGCAGCAGGACACAGCGATGAAGATGTCACAAATCGCCACGCGCTGGAATGGGTTGTCAGAAACTAATGCGGCGCGCACCCAGGCCATCATTGTTTCGACCGAAGCGCAGGTCGGTGCGGCTTTCAAGGACCCGATCAAGGCGACCAGTGCGGAAATCTCTGAGCTGCAGAAGCGCTTTGAATCGCTGCCAACCACTGAGCACGACAAGGCTCAATTGCAAAAGATTGCGGCGCTGCGCAAAAACGTGCTGTCTTTGCGGGACAAGGCCACTGCGCTGAAAGCTGAGGGAAAACAAGAGGACGCATTGCAGTTTTACAGTGCACAGTATGTTCCGGCCACTGCAAGCTATCTGATCGCGCAGCGTGAGCTGGTAAAGATGCAGGAACAAAGGGTGGCCGAAATCGCATCCCATACCGAGGCCTTACGTACCACCAACAGCCTGGGCATTCTGGCGGGCTTGGGCCTGGTGACGGTACTGATTTTTGTTGGAACAGTTTGGCTGGTGCGCTCCATTCGGGAGCCACTGGAACTTGCCAACTCCTTGGCGGCCCATATCGCCGAGGGTGATCTGAGTCAAAAAATTGATTCGAGTCGGGAGGATGAATTTGGCGCATTGTTGCGCTCCCTGGCGTCGATGAACGACTCGCTGGGGCGTATGGTGTCGCAGATTCGCCAAAGTACCGACAGTATCGCCATGGCCAGTTCCGAAATCGCCAGCGGCAACAATGACCTGGCGCACCGCACCGAGCAAACATCTAGCAATCTGCAAGCCACCGCATCAGCCACCGATAACCTGACCCACGCGGTGGCCTTAAGTTCTGACAATGCGCGACAGGCGAGTGCGTTGGCAGCCAGCGCGTCTTCGGTTGCAGTGCGTGGTGGCAGCGTGGTGATGCAAGTGGTGTCTACCATGCAAGCCATTGATGCGAGCAGCAAGAAGATTTCAGACATCATTGGAGTGATCGACGGTATTGCCTTTCAGACCAATATCCTGGCGCTCAACGCTGCGGTCGAGGCGGCGCGCGCTGGCGAGCAGGGCCGGGGCTTTGCTGTGGTGGCAAGCGAGGTGCGCAGCCTCGCCGGGCGCAGCGCTGCGGCTGCCCGTGAGATCAAAGCGCTTATTGCCACGTCGGTCGACAATGTGGACTCTGGCACAAAATTAGTCACCGAGGCCGGTTCTACCATGCAGGAAATTGTTCAGTCGGTGCAGCGTGTGGCTGACGTGATTGCAGAGATCACCAATGCATCCGCCGAGCAAAGCAATGGCATCGCCGGTGTTAACGCATCGATCAGTGAACTCGACCAGATGACGCAGCAGAATGCTGCGCTGGTGGAGCAAAGCGCTGCGGCTGCCGAGAGCTTGCGTGACCAGGCCGACCGCATGAAGCAGGCGGTCGCCGTTTTCAGGGTCGGGCAGGGGGTATCGGTGTATCCACAGCTTTCACGCAAGTAGCCAAGCCGGGGGGCGTATGCCTTAGGGTTAGGCGACTTCCGCAATCATTTCGATCTCCATGCAGGCACCCAGCGGAATTTGCGCCACGCCAAAGGCACTTCGCGCATGTGCGCCACGGTCGCCAAAAACCTGCCCTATGAGTTCGCTGGCACCGTTGGTGACCAGATGCTGCTCGGTAAATTCTCCCGTGGAGTTCACCAGTGACATGAGCTTGACAATCCGTGTGACGCGGTTGAGGTCACCGACTGCGACATGCAGGGTACCGAGAAGGTCGATGGCAATCGCGCGTGCAGCTGCCTTTCCCTCCTCGGTGTCCATCGTTTTACCTAGTTGGCCGACCCAGGGTTTTCCGTCCTTTTTGGCAATGTGGCCGCTCAGAAACACCAGGTTCCCGGTCTGTACAAATGGAACATAGGCCGCCGCCGGAACCGCGACCGGAGGCAGGGTGATATTGAGGCTGGTTAGGGTGGTGTAAATACTCATGGTGGTGTCTTTCTTGAAAATTGTGGTATCGGTGGGTCAAGCTGAAGCGCCCCATCCGTCATTTTCGCTTAGGCGGGAATGCCGGATTTCCGGGCACCCCCCGGCTGTCGCGCTCCGCTATCCTTGGACTACGTCTCTCTCATCTTGTAGGGTGGATAAGCATTAACGCATTCACCGTGCAATCGCCCTTCATCGTCGTCATCGTTACAAAAGCAGTGACTCGACCGTCTATCGGCAAAGGATAGGGTGACGGTCGGCGTCCGACCGTGGTGGATGCGCTAACGCTTATCCACCCTACGGCGGTCATTGACCTCCTCGTGTTGTTTCGGACACAAACTGCTGACCTTGACCTTGACCTTGACCTTGACCTTGATCTTGATCTTGACTCTGGCTCTGGCTCTGGCTCTGGCTCTGGCTCTGGCTCTGTGATCCCAAAATATCGTAGGGCTCGACTGTAACGCCTACGGTCAGGGTGTGCTGCGCTCCGCCGTGGATGACACCACGTATCGGTGATACATCTGCAAAGTCGCGACCCACTGCCAGTGTGACATAGTCTTCGCCAGGGCTGCACCAGCCGTCGCGGTTGTTGGTGGGGTCGAGATCACACCAGCGCTCTGCCGGTGCATCCCAGGAGAGGTCAGGAATATAGACGGACACCCAGGCGTGCGATGCATCGCTGCCGACCAATCGGATCTCTCCGGGTGCCACCTGTGTCAGCAGATAGCCGCTGACATAACGTGCAGGCATCCCCATGGCACGCAAGCACGCAATCATGATATGGGCGAAGTCCTGGCATACGCCTTTGCGTTGCTGCAAGGCGAGCAGCGCTGGCGTGTTCACCTGGGTGCTTTGGCTCTCATAGGTGAAGTCCCGGTGAATGCGCTGCATCAGGTCGCGTGCCGCCAGCACCAGCGGCCGACCCTCTGAAAAGCTGGGGCGCGCATAGCTGGCAAACTCTGCATGGCGTGGCACGTGGGTCGAGGTAAAAACAAAATCAACTGCCGCGTCAAACGGATTTTTGGCGCAGTACCGAAAGCGCTCGCGGACCAATTCCCATGGCACCACACTGGCAGGTAGCGGCACGGTTCGGGTCGACACAATGCTATTGGCCGTCACACGCAGTTGGGAATGTGCCGTTTGCAGCGAAAAAAATTGACGGGTATTGCCGTAAACATCCTGTGTTGCACGCATCTGTGCGGGCTCCGGCTGGATTTGCAGACTGTGGCTCAGCAGCGTTTGACGCGGCGTGTTGACCGGTTGCAGGTAGGCCATGTGCTGCGCAATATCGACCGCCGGGGAATAGTCATAAAAGGTTTCGTGGCAAATGCGCAGTTGCATCATGCCCCCAGGCTTTGTCCAAATTGTCCCGAATGGGTGAAATACATGGCACCGATTTCTTCAGACACGTGGTATGCAGCTTCTCCGCAGTCCAGCAGTACATTAACCAAATTGTCGTGCGCACGATCTTCGCTGGCATCGCACAACCACTCCAGGTGCCATTGAGCGGGGTCAGGAATACTCAAGGACAACAGACCCAGTTGTTCAGGTTCACTGCCTGCCAACTTGGCCAGGCGGCCGCGCAGGGTTTGCACGACCCACGCCATGGATCGGGGGTTGTCACGGTCCAGCACCAGCAAGTCGATGAGCGCTGCGATATCGCGGCTTTGCTGATATTGGGCATGGAATGTGATCGTGCTGTCAAAAAGAGCCACCATGGCCTCGAATCCGCCACTGTAATGCACCGACGATGTTTCGAAGCCATTGCGCAATGCCGAGGACAAAAAGCTCAGACGCTCGATGTGGCGACCAATACTGAGCAGGCGCCAACCGTCGTCGCGGGTCATGCGGTCAGTCTGCAGGCCAGTGATGGCGGCTAGGTGGTCACTGGCGGCTTTGAGCGTGGCCAAGGCCTGTACCGAGGAGTAGTCAGCGCTCGCCACATGTGCATTGCAGCTCTGAAAAAACGCTTCTTCTGCCCGTTGCATCAGGCTCCAGTGTTCCTGTGACAGACGTTCGCGCACCGAAGCGCCAGCCAGCCGCACGGCCCGCAAGTTGAACCCCACACTGGTTGCCTGGCTGTTGTTGCCCAGACTCGCGATCAACGACCGTTCAAACACCCGCCGTGCGTGGGCTACAGGTGTCAGTGCTGGCACACCCGGCAATACCAAAGTGTTGTTGATGGCCATGCGTCCTAGCCAGGTGAGCAAGGGCTGCGATGACTGATCTTCGCCACCCAGGGTCTCTAGCGTCAATCTTGCCAATCGAACCGAGTTTTCTGCGCGCTCGGTGTAGCGGCCCAGCCAAAAGAGATTCTCGGCCGCACGGCTCGTCACCAGGCGCTTGCGTTGGGCCAGCGTAGACGGGGTCAGGGCAGGCTGAAGCAAAGTGGTTTTGTCCACGTTGCCGCTGGTGATGACCCAAACATCGGCGCTGCTACCGCCGCGCTGCATCGAGGCGACTTCGGCACTGCCACCGGCAACGCGTGCCAGACCACCGGGCAAAATGCGCCATGACTGCGGGCCTTGCGATACCGCAAACACGCGCAGCATGACGGATCGGGGCGACACTCCAGAGCCGCGATCATCGCGCTGCCAGGTCGGAATTTGAGAAAGTCGCATATAGGCCTGTATGGTGTGGTCGTCGGCATGCAACGCAATGCGACCGGCCCATTCGTCGATTTCGCGCTGTGACAAGGTGCGGCCAACCACTGCGTCAAAATTCCCATGGATCGTCGAGCCGGGATAGGTCGGCTTGATCGTGCACTCTGACAGCCGGGGAAGCACCTGTTCCATGGCCGAGCGTTCGCCACACCACCAGGTGGGTAATGCAGGCATTTGCAGTTTTTCGCCCAGCAGATGCTCTGCCAGGGCGGGCATGAATCCCAGTAAGGCAGGTGACTCCAAAAATGCAGACCCCGGGGCGTTGGCCATGAGCACATTGCCTGCGCGCACGACTTGCAGCAATCCCGGAATGCCCAGTGTGGAGTCAGCCCGCAATTCAAGGGGATCCAGAAACTGGTCGTCCAGCCGCTTGAGAAGCCCGTCAATCCGCACCAGACCACGCAGCGTTTTGAGAAACAGGCGTTGGTCGCGCACGATCAGGTCATTGCCCTCGACCAGGGTAAGACCCAGGTAGCGGGCAAGATAGGCGTGCTCGAAATAGGTCTCGTTGTAAGGGCCGGGCGTCAGCAGGGCAATGTGGGCGTCCTGACCTGCCACGCTCATGTTCTTCATGCTGTCGATGAGTGCGCGGTAGGTCCCCGCCAATCGCTGAACCTGCAGACTCTCGAAGGCCTGCGGAAAAAGCCGCGCCACTGCAAGACGATTTTCCAGCAAGTAGCCCAGCCCGGAGGGCGCCTGGGTGCGCTGCGACACCACCCACCAGTTGCCGTCGGGACCCCTCGCCAGATCAAAGGCAGCAATATGCAAATGGGATCCGCCCACAGGTTTGACCCCATGCATGGCACGCAAATAGCCCGGGTGCCCCTGGACCAGCGCGGGGGGCAAAAGTCCGAGTGCAAGCAGGTCTTGTGCTCCATAGACATCGGCCATGACGCGGTTCAGCAAGCGAACCCGCTGCAGGACTCCGGTTTCGATTTGCCGCCAGCTTGGTTCTGAGATGATCAGCGGAAACAGACCCAAAGACCAGGGGCGTTGCGGTCCGCCCTCGTCGGCATAGACGTTGTAGGTGACCCCGTTATCACGAATTTGCCGATCGAGGTTATCGGCACGTTGGTCGAGGGCACCTAGACCGTCGGTTGCGCATTGTTTGAAAAAATGCTCCCATACTTCCGCCATGGCCGCCTGGCTCGCCACGGCGCTGGCATCTGCCAGACCACCCGGTCCGGCTGCGCTAACCTGTGCCCGCAGCTCGTCAAAGTGCCCGCAAACCGCTGCACCCGCATGGCGCGCGCGCTCCAGCGCGGATCGTTCACGCGGTTCTTCAAAGCGGGAGGATTGATTTGGCTGAGTCACTGAACCCAAGTATGCCGCAAAGCCTGTGCCGCATTGGCGAAAACCGACTTTCGGTGCTGCGCTGATCGTAGAATAACGCAGGGGTCGATTGACCTACTCCGGGCGCGCCTCTCGCCTGGATCGAAAGGTATTGCATGCGATTATTTAAATGGATGGTTCTGTTGACCGGACTGTTGCTCGGTATCGGTGCAGCCGCACAAAGCAAGGACGCTCGGGTTGTTGCTTTTGCGCAAGACACCATGAAAAATGACTTTCGACAGGCGCAGGTGTTTGAAGTTCGAGACGAGGTGGCCAAAGTGCCGGGCCTTACCTTTATCTACTCCGACGCACAGGGGCAAACTTCCTTGCTGATTCGTCAAATTGAGCAGTTCATTGAGCAGAAGGTTGATGTTCTGGTGCTCGGTACCAGTGACCAGCGCGCCGTGGTACCAGTGGTGAGTAAAGCTTACAAGGCCGGCATTTCGGTCATTGTGCTGGACCGAGGCATCCAGGGAAATGATTTCACGACCTTCATCAATTCTGACAACGTGCGCATTGGCGCGATGGGTGCCGAGTTCCTGGGTAACAAATTGGGTGGTAAGGGGCTGGTATTGCTGCTCGAAGGGCTTCAGACGGCGGATGTTACCCATTTGCGGACCAAGGGCTTCATGGATGAAATCGCAAAGTATCCTGCGATCAAGGTCATCAAACGAACCGGTAATTACTTGCGCAAGGATGCTCTGATCGAAATGGAAAAGCTCTTGGCACAAGGTGTGCGGGTCGACGCAATTTTCTCGGAAAGTGACAGCATGCTGAGCGGAGTCCGCATGGCGATGGTGGCGCAGAAGATTGACCCGAAATCAGTACTGTCGGTAGGCTGTGACTACACCAGCGAAGCAAGAGAGGCGATACGTAACGCCAATCAGACGGCCTCGATTCTTTTTCCACTGGGCGGAAAAATGACCGTCGAGGTGACACAAAAACTACTGCGCAAAGAGTCGGTACCCCGCCATGTGGTGATTCCAGTCAAACTTGTCACGCGCGACAACGTGGAGCAGGTTGCGCCGATATTTTGACGTAACGATCGGTTTCAGTGCGTTTTCTCTTTCAACTGCGACAAAATCTGACGGTCAAGCTATCGGTTCTGGTGACAGTCGCAGTGCTGTTGGTGCTACTGGTGCTGGGTGGGTATTTCGATGTGTTTTTGCGGGATGTTTTTCTCCAGAGCACCCGCACGCGCATGCAGCACGCCTTCCAGCGATTGCTGTACAACGAGGGCCGCATTGAGCAGGCGCTCAAGGAAAGTGCCGGCCATGCGCGCACCGATGAGAAACTGGTCGCATCGGCCGAGCTGATCAACAAATACCAGGACAAGACAAATTACAACGCGTTCCTGATTGACGAGGAAAAAAAGACATTGGCCTCCGAGTTGCTCAATCGGGTCAAATTGTCGTTCAACAGTGACATCGCGCTGTATGGCGAAACTGGTGAACTGATTGCCTATGCCTGCCTGGAACCGGGCGGCTACCAACTGGGCTATCTTTCGTACGCGGCGGGCCAGCCGGTGCGGATGGCACGCGAGGAAAGGCATACGGAATTCAAGGTGGCGCAAGTGTCCCTCCCCTGTTCAATTGCTTTGGCCCATGTTGACTATTACTCGCAGGAGCAACTCGAAAAATCGAGCATTGTCACCTTCCACCGGCAGGGCGACACGCTCGCGATCAAAGGGCACCAAAGTGTGGTGGAGCGTGCTACGGGCCGCCTGATTGCGCACTTGGAGCTGACGCACCGACTGGATCAGAGTTACTTCAATCAATTGTCAAAGGACCTTGATATCGACTTGCGCCAGTCGTTTGTGAATACTTTTGGTGTGGAGTCAGGCAGTTTGCAGCAAGACTTGCTCGGGTTGCAGGTGTTTCCGGTCAAAGACCAATACGTAAGCGTGCTGGCCAAAGAGGTGATCGGTGGGACCGTCTACTATGCTGTGGCTTCGGATCGGTCCATGCACAATGCTGTGATCAATTCGCATCGATTGCAGTTCCTGGTGTTATTGGTGGTTTTGGGTGCGGGCATTTTGACGGTGATGCGCCATTTGATTCGGCGCAGTCTGGCCCAGCCACTGGACCAGTTGATGCTGCAAATACGCAAGATCGAGAAGGGCGACTACGCCAGTAGCCCCACCGTCGCGACGGGCGACGAGCTGCAGGAAATATCCACCAGTGTGGACCATCTGGCCACCGTGGTGAAAGAGCGTGAGGCCTCGCTGGAGGGCGCGCGGCATGAACAGGAATATCTGTCAAACCACGATTCTTTGACCGGCCTCAGCAACCGCAGATTTTTCTCTCAACGGCTGGAGCATGCGCTCGATCTGGCCCGACGGCAGCATTCTCAGTTGGCGGTCTTGTTTTTGGACCTGGACCAGTTCAAGCTGGTGAACGACACCCTGGGTCATGGGGTGGGCGATGCACTCCTGGTGCAGGTTGGGGAACGGCTAAAGAATGCGGCCAGAGCCTCAGATACCCTGGCGCGCATCGGTGGGGATGAGTTCAACGTCTTGCTGGAGCACGTGAGTGACGTGGCGGGTGTGGAAGTCAGTGTGGCCAAATTTCTGAATTTGTTTCGTGAACCGTTTGTCTGCGGTGAGCACCGTATCAGTACCACCGTCAGCATCGGTGTGGCCCTCTACCCGAAAGATGGCGCTGACAGCACCACCTTGCTAAAAAGCGCCGACCTGGCAGTTTACAAGGCCAAAGATGGCGGGCGAGACCGTTACAGTTTTTACTCGGAAGACCTCTCGCAGCGCGCCCGCTTACGCGCCAAAATGATTCATGCCCTACACGAAGCGATTCAGGTGGAAGGTCAATTTAAATTGGTCTACCAGCCCAAGGTGTCAGCCCGCAGCGGAGAAGTGAAAGGTGCAGAAGCGCTGTTGCGCTGGAATAGTCCTGTTTTTGGCAATGTGCCCCCGATGGACTTCATACCGCTGGCAGAGGAAACGGGTCAAATCCTCGGAATTGGTGATTGGGTGGTGCGACAAGGTTGTCGGGACATGGCGGCCATGCAGGCCCAGGGCATTCGACTTGAGCACTTGAGTCTGAACGTTTCCAACGTTCAGATGCGTGGTCGCAAGCTGCTTGAGAGCTTGCTGGAAGCAGTCGAGCGTTGGGGTCTTCAGGCCTCACATATCGAGTTGGAAGTTACCGAGAGCTATATCGCCAGCGACACGGCGCAGGCCATCACCACCTTGCACGAATTTCGCGCTGCCGGTTTTTTGTTGGCGATCGATGACTTTGGTACCGGCTACTCGTCGATGAGTTACCTTCAAAAGCTCCCGTTTACCCGGCTAAAGATCGACAAATCCTTTATTGATGGTTTGCCGCTCAATCAGGACAGTGTCTCGATTACCCGTGCCATCCTGGGTCTGGGCAAGAATTTTGGTTTGGCACTGACGGCCGAAGGCGTCGAGCGTGCAGACCAGTTGAAATTTTTGCGTCAAGAAGGCTGCGACGAAATTCAAGGGTACTACTTCTCCCGACCCTTGCCATTCGAGGAGTTTGTAGCGTATTGCCGGAATTCTCCACGCCCGGACCCAGCGATCTAAGGGTCAAGCCTTCACTCAGGCCTGTGCGTTGTCGAGTTGGGCATAGGCATGGTCCATCCAGATGTTCAGTCGTTGACGTTCCATGAGGCGCAAACTGGCGCCCGCAGCGGTGCCAGTTCTGGCGGCCCAGAAGCTGCTGTCGGTTGCGTCAATTTTTTGCATCACGGTATCGTGCAGGTGTTTGATCGAGATCACCCGCGCGCCCAGCGCTGTAGCGCGCTCCATCTGCCCTGAGCGCTCCAGTTGCCCGAAGTCTTCGCCCCGCAACTGGTTGCGTACCAACACGTAGTGCAGGCTCTCGCCAAAACGGTCCAACAGGCGCGTGAGCAGATCGACCGAATCGCGACCGGAGTCCATCACATGCCAATAGTTCAGCTTGAATCCTACGTCCACAGCCATATCGAGCACGCCCGATTCTTCGATCCAGCGCACCAGCGGCTCGTGGGTTTGTGCGGCCAGGTCCACCAGCACGCGTGCGCCGGGCAGCTCGACTGCCGCTTCAACAATATGGTCGAGCGCTTCATAGCGGTCGATCAGGACCGGCGAGGCATAGTCGGCATAGAAGCGCAGCAAGGCGCCATGGGATCGGTCGGTATCAAAGCCGACAAACGGCAGCTCGCGGTCAATGAAATACTGCGCCAGCAAGCGCGCCACCATGGACTTGCCAACGCCTCCTTTTTCGCCACCAATGAGGTGGATTTTTGACGGGTTCGGCGTGGTGTTCTCAGGATGCGTCATGGCTTGAATCTATGGGTTGGAATGCGGTGCGTCACAGGCGGCGCAAATCGCGCGTAAAGGGGAACTCTTTGCTGCCTGCCACGTTGATGGTGGCTGGTGGAATCTGCATCAGACCTGGGGTGTGGCCCGTGGCGGTGAAGCGGGTCAGGCGGCGGCTCTCGGCTTCGAATGAATTGACCGGGAAATTTTCGTAGGCCAGGCCGCCCGGATGGGTGACATGGTATTGGCAGCCGCCCAGTGAGCGCTTCATCCAGGTGTCGACGATGTCGAAGGTCAGCGGTGCATGCAGGCCAATGGTCGGGTGCAAGCTGCTCGGTGGATTCCAGGCCTTGTAACGCACACCGGCGACAAATTCGCCGACTGTGCCGGTGCTTTGCATCGGGAGGGCCTGGCCGTTGCAGGTAATGACATAGCGGCTCTCGTTAAGGCCCTTGACATGCACTTCCATACGCTCCAGTGACGAGTCCACGTAGCGCGCAGTGCCGCCGGGTGCGCCTTCTTCGCCCATGACGTGCCAGGGCTCCAGGGCGCAGCGCAGGGTCAACTCTATGCCGGCCGATTGCACCGCGCCTACCATCGGAAAGCGAAACTCGATATGCGGCGCAAACCAGCTCGGATCGAAGCCATAACCGGCCATCTGCATGTCGGTTACCACATCGTCAAAATCCATTTTGATAAAGCTTGGCAGCATGAAACGGTCATGCAGCTCGGTGCCCCAGCGCGTGGCCGGTGCCCGATAAGGCTCCTTCCAGAAACGCGCCACCAGTGCGCGCAGCAACAATTGCTGCACGATGCTCATGCGCGGATGCGGCGGCATTTCGAACGCGCGCAGTTCCAGCAGGCCGAGGCGCCCGGTGGCAGAGTCTGGCGAGTACATCTTGTCGATCGAGAACTCACTGCGGTG
>JAIPCE010000132.1 GCA_021738345.1 Rhodoferax sp.
TCCGCTATGGTTATCGCCCGCTGCTGCTGGAGACCTTTGTCGAGTTTGAGCGCCACCGCGGGACTTGCTACAAGGCGGCCAACTGGATTAATGTGGGTCGTACCAGCGGACGTGGCAAAAAATCTACCAGCCACAAACCCCTCATCCCCATCAAGGATGTCTGGCTTTACCCTCTGCACAATCAAGCCCTCGCCAGCTTGCAACGTTGAACTCTTGTACGGGTTCACCGAATACTTACCAAAGAAGAAAGGACTTAGCCCCCTTCGAAGCTAAGTCCTTGATTCATATGGTCGGTGTGAAAGGATTCGAACCTTCGACCCCTTGCACCCCATGCAAGTGCGCTACCAGGCTGCGCCACACACCGTCTGGTAGACGATTATACATTGCTCAGTACATTGAATGAGGTTGCCCATTTTCAGCTGATCAGCAGCTCTCGAATTTCGAACAACTCGCGTCGAACTCTGTCAAATTGTTGATCGGTACGTGCAGGGCCGTCCGGAAGGGAGTCCTCGATGAAGTCGTCGAGGTAACCTTCATCGACTTCAATCACTTCCACACCTTCCAGCATCAGCTCTCCGTTGCGCCTTTTGTCTCGTTCGTTTTGCAGCAACTCTTGCATTTTGTTGCGCGCGCCGCTGATGGTAAAGCCTTGGTCGTATAGCAAATCCCGAATTCGCCGAATCATCAGCACTTCATGATGTTGGTAATATCGGCGGTTGCCACGGCGTTTCATCGGTCGCAATTGGGTAAATTCCTGCTCCCAGTATCGGAGCACGTGGGGCTTGACACCACACAAATCGCCGACTTCACCAATGGTAAAGTAGCGTTTGGCAGGAATAGGCGGCAGCGCACTCTCCATTTGGGTCTGGCCTGGGGCTTTTAGATGCCGCCGGAAGGGCAGCGCGCGCCCAGCTTCCCAACGCCACAACAATGACAAAGACCACCACCTGCGGCGGGCAACGTGGCGCAGATACGCGGTACCGCGGGTCGGTTCTGATGTGCAGTAACCAAGCCAAGTAAATGGTCGCCTACGGATCCAGGAAAATGAGTGTTCATGCGAATGACGGTAGAAGCCAAGCGGTTGATTCTGAAATCTACTGACAGATCAACACCTTACGAAGCAAAGTGGTGAGATTACTCCAACTCCCCTTGCTTGCAAAGACTCACCTGATTGAAACGCAAGAAATATTCAGTGTGTTGCTTTATGGACTATCTGCATCACAGATCGCCCTGGATTTGCTCTTTAAGTTTGAGACTTGCATGAAACGTGACCACGCGCCGAGAACGAATTGGAATAGCCTCCCCAGTTCGCGGATTACGACCCGGTCGCGGAGCCTTGGTTCGAATCTGGAAATTGCCAAATCCTGAAATTTTGACATCAGTTCCGTCAACCAGACTGACCACAATCAGGTCAAAGAAGGAATCGATCATGTCTTTGGATTCACGTTTGTTCAGACCGATTTGTTCGAACAACATGTCCGCAAGTTGCGCTTTGGTGAGCGCAGCTGTATCTAGGCTTTCAACGGAAAAATCGATGTCTGCAGTCACTTTTCTTCCCATCGTTCAAATGCGTTGGCGTGCACCGACCGCGGTGCCGAGGTGATCCACGATGGACTTAACCGCCAGCTCGATTTGCACTTCGGTCAAGGTCGCGTTGTCACTATACAGTGTAAGGCGCACCGCGAGACTGCGATCAGCACTTGTTGGCACCACGGCTCCTGGCGCAGCAATTTTTTGTCGATATACATCAAACAATTGAGCGTCACGCAATACGTTATTAGTCGGTGCGCGCCAGATAGCCGCCATCAAATCGCCGTGTGTGACCGAGTCGGGTACTACCACCGCGATATCGCGCTGCACGGGTTGAAATCGGCCCACTGGCGTGTATTCGGGCAACCGGCGCGCCAGCACCGCAGCAAGATCGATTTCAAACAGCATGGGCGCTTGCGACAACTCATAGGCCTGGCGCCATTTCGGATGCAATTCCCCTACGTGACCAACAGGCTGGCCATCGCTCAAAACCTGTGCGCAACGTCCCGGATGCATCGCTGGGTGATCGCCCCGCAGAAACTGTGCCTTTACTGGTGCAAGCAGCGCTTCCACGTCGCCCTTGGCATCAAAAAACTCAACAGTTTGCTCTTTGCGTCCCCACTGAAGTGCGTCGGCACTGCCACTGGCCAGCGCAGCGACGCGCATGGGCTGATTAAAGCCTTGAACGCTCGAATCTGAACCCACCACAGACGGATCGCGCAAAAACACCCGACCCACCTCAAAAACACGGACCCGTGACAGTTTGCGCGACTGGTTGAACCTGAGAACCTGGAGCAGCGAACCCAGCAAAGACGAGCGCATGACACCCATCTGACTTGCGATCGGGTTCAACAGACGAACGGGCGCGGGGTTGCCCGCAAGCTCACGCTCCCAACGTTCCTCAACGAAGCTGTAGTTGATAGTCTCCTGGTAACCCAGGCCCGCAAGACTGCGTCGCACGTCAAAAACGCTACGTCTGGATTCGCTGCGCACCCTGGTGAGGACGGGCGCCAGAGTCGGTGTGGTCGGGAGTTGGCTGTAACCTAACAAACGGACAACCTCTTCAATAAGGTCTTCCTCAATTTGCAAATCAAATCGGTACGCGGGTGGTGTCACCGTGATAATGCCCGGTGTTTGCGTCAGAGGCAAACCCAAGCGTCCCAGCGCTTCGGCGCATTGGGTCTGCGTGAGCGGCATACCAATGACTTTTACTGCACGCTCTACACGCAGATTAACAGGGGCCGGCGCATGCGGCTGAATTTGAATATCATCTATCGCACCACAAGTCGTGTATGAGGTGCCACAAATATCGACAATCAGTTGGGTGATACGTTCAATGTGTTCGACCGTTTGACTGGGGTCCACACCACGTTCAAACCGATGGCCCGCATCGGTAGAAAAGTTGAAGCGACGCGAGCGCCCAGCAACCGCCTTTGGCCACCAGAATGCGGCTTCCACATACACATGGCGAGTTTCATCCGAGACGGCCGTTGCATCACCGCCCATGATTCCCGCCAAAGACTCAACTTGCACGTCGTCGGCAATCACGCCCACGGTCCGGTCAAGATTGACAAGGTTACCGTTAAGGAGTTTTAGGGTTTCACCGTCTTCGCCCCATCGCACATTCAGACTGCCGTGAATCTTGTCGAGATCAAAAATATGGGTGGGTCGCCCAAATTCGAACATGACATAGTTGGAAATGTCAACCAACGCCGTCACACTGCGCTGTCCACAGCGCGCGAGCCGATCTACCATCCACTGAGGGGTTTTGGCGCGGGTATTGACGTTACGCACGATACGGCCTGAAAACCGGCCACACAAATCCGGGGCACTGATTTTGACGGGCAACATGTCGGTGTTGGTGACAGCAAGCACTGGAAAGGACGGCTGCAAAAGCGGTGCTCCTGTCAAAGCAGATACCTCACGTGCCACACCAAACACGCTCAGTGCGTGGGCCAAATTCGGTGTCAACTTGAGCGTCAACAAGGTGTCGTCGAGATTCAAAACGTCACGAATGTTGCGCCCAACCGGTGCGTCGGCCTGCAACTCCAGCAATCCACTGTGCTCTTCGGCAATCCGCAGCTCTTGCGCCGAGCAAAGCATTCCATGACTTTCCACGCCACGCAATTTCCCAATCTTGATAAGGAACGGCTTGCCGTCGTCGCCCGGCGGTAATTCGGCACCCACCAGAGCGCAAGGCACACGAATGCCCGCACGCGCATTGGGCGCGCCACAGACAATGTCAAGCAGGTCGCCCTGCCCGACATCGACTTTGCAAATGCGCAGCCGGTCTGCAGAGGGGTGTTGAACCGCTTCCCTGATTTCCCCCACCACAACACCGGTAAACGGCGGTGCAACAGGACGAAGGTCTTCCACCTCCAGACCGGCCATGGTCAGGGTCTCGGCAAGTTCCTCGGTCGAAATTGGCGGGTTACAAAAGGCACGAAGCCAGGACTCTGGGAATTGCATGGTTCTTCTCGGGACAGGAGTGCACTCGGGCTGGAAAGAGGCTCGGCAAATCGATTATTGAAACTGGGACAAGAAGCGAATATCGCCATCAAAAAACAGGCGCAAGTCACTGACGCCATAGCGCAACATGGCCAGGCGGTCTATGCCCGAACCAAAAGCAAAGCCGATATAACGCTCTGGATCCAGACCCATATTGCGGATCACCTGGGGGTGCACTTGACCCGATCCGGAGACTTCGAGCCAGCGCCCATTGAGGGGACCCGTCTGGAACATGATGTCGATCTCGGCACTGGGCTCGGTAAACGGAAAGTAGCTCGGCCGAAAGCGAAGCTTGAGATCGTCAGTCTCAAAGAAAGTCGTGATGAAATTCAGGTAAACCGACTTCAAGTCCTTGAAACTGATGTTCTCACCCACCCACAGTCCTTCAACCTGGTGAAACATCGGGGAGTGGGTCGCATCACTGTCCACGCGGTAGGTGCGTCCCGGTGCAATCACGCGAATTTCGGGCATGGATCCACTGAACAGATCGTCTCGGGAGTGGCCGGCCGCGGTGCGGTATTTCTTCACGTGCTGCACGGCATAGCGAATTTGCATCGGACTGGTATGGGTCCTTAATAAATTGGGCGCAGTGATCGAGCCACCTTCAACATAAAAAGTGTCATGCATGGACCGTGCTGGATGGTCCTCGGGCGTATTCAGCGCGGTGAAATTGAACCAATCGCTCTCGATTTCCGGTCCCTCAGCAACGTCAAAACCCATCGATCGAAAAATTTCTTCAATACGCTCCTGAGCCAGCGATACAGGGTGCAAGCCACCCTGCCCCCTTTGCCGGCCTGGCAAGGTTACGTCCAGTGCGTCTGCCCTTAACTGAGCTGAGAGCTCGTCATCTGCCATGGCCTGGCGACGCGCATTCAGCGCGACCTCAATGGCCTGTTTTGACAAGTTGATTGCGGCCCCCCGTGTTTTTTTCTCATCGACACTGAGTTGAGCGAGCCCCTTCATCAGTTCGGTCATGTGACCGGACTTCCCCAAAAACTGTGCCTTGGCGTTTTCTAGGTCAGCCGGAGTCAGTGCCTGTGCAAAGGCTAGCTTGGCATTTTCGACGATTACTGTCAGATCGTTCATGGAGTGTACGAGAGAGAAAACAAATGAAAAAGGGCTAGTGCTCTTTCAAGCGCTAGCCCTCGTTTCTGGTGCGTCTGGTGCGATTGCAACAATCGCACCAGGCCGGGAATCAAGCAGCGAGCTTAGCCTTGACTTGTTCCACGATGCCAGCAAAAGCAGCCATGTCATGAATGGCAATATCGCTCAAGACCTTGCGATCAATCTCGATATTGGCCTTTTTCAGTCCATTGGCAAACTGGCTGTAAGTCAGACCGCATTGGCGCGCAGCGGCGTTGATCCGTGCAATCCACAGCTGACGGAAAACACGTTTTTTGGTACGACGATCGCGGTAGGCATATTGCCCAGCCTTCATTACCGCCTCTTTGGCGATACGGAAAACGTTACCGCGGCGACCGCGGAAACCTTTTGCAAGGACTAAGACTTTTTTATGGCGGGCGCGAGCCGTTACACCACGTTTGACGCGAGGCATGTGAGTACTCCTTGTTCGTCGTTAATCAAATACCACGACCGGGCAACATCTGGGCCATGTGACCCATATTGGTCTCATGAACTCCAGTGGAGCCGCGCAAATGGCGTTTATTTTTTGTGGTCTTCTTGGTCAGAATGTGACGTTTGAAGGCTTGACCGCGCTTGACGGTACCACCTGGACGGACGCGGAAGCGTTTCTTCGCCGCGCTCTTGGTCTTCATTTTGGGCATCTTCATGCTCCTTCTAGTAGGTGCTCGTGAGGCGTCCGGAAACTACTTCCAGCCTTGTTGGCCCCGAGCCACTTATGTGGCGAACTACGAATCGCTTCAACCGAGCAGCTAAAAAAATTGCTGCACCGGTGCTGCGAGACGAACATCCCACCACTTTTGCAATGAGGCATCAAGCCCCATCGCAAAGGCGGGTTTCCCCGCCCAATTTTTTTCAGGTGACCGCTTCTGTCGCTAGCTTGGGTGTCCCGCCGGGCTTTTTCTTGCCTGGGGCGATCATCATGATCATTTGGCGACCCTCCAGTTTCGGAAACTGCTCGACCACAATCAAATCTGCCAGATCTTCACGCATGCGTTGCAACAAAGCCATGCCGATTTCCTGGTGAGTGATCTCCCGACCCCGAAAGCGCAAAGTAATCTTGCATTTATCGCCATCTGCCAAAAACCGCTTGATATTGCGCAATTTGATGTTGTAGTCGCCATCATCGGTACCAGGCCGGAATTTGATTTCCTTGATCTCGATGACCGTCTGCTTGGACTTCGCCTCAGCCGCCTTTTTCTGCTCCTGGTACTTGAACTTTCCGTAGTCCATCAACCGGCAAACCGGTGGATTGGCAGTTGCAGAAATTTCAACTAAATCAACATCCAGCTCGCCAGCTTGTCGCAGTGCTTCCGACAGGCTCACAATACCCAAGGGTTCGTTTTCCGGGCCAGCTAAACGGACCTCGGGAGCCATTATTTCACGGTTAAGACGATGTTTGCGCTCTTCGCGCTGGCGACGGTCACGAAATTCAGTAGCGATGGCTCAGTCCTTCACAAAATTATCTACAAAGCGTAGCTTAAGCTGCACAGCACACACTACAAACAACCATCTTTGGATAAGAAACCTCAGACAAGCGACTTGTGGGCAACAGCACCCATGATTTTCTGCACGAAGGCTTCAAGGGGCATTACCCCGAGGTCTTGACCACCTCGGGCGCGCACTGCAACAGCACCGGCCGCCACCTCCTTGTCTCCAACGACTAGCAAGTAAGGCAGCTTCTGCAATGAATGCTCGCGTATTTTATAGGTAATTTTTTCGTTCCGCAGATCTAAATTAACCCTAAGCCCTTGATTTTGCAGCGTTTTAGCCACGGATCGCGCATATTCACCCTGCGCATCGGTGATATTGAGCACTGCAACTTGAACCGGCGCCAGCCAAACCGGCAAGGCGCCAGCGCTCTCTTCGATCAAAATGCCAATGAACCGCTCCAGACTGCCGACAATGGCGCGATGCAGCATAACTGGGCGGTGCCGTGCACCATCTTCGCCCACATACTCTGCGTCAAGCCGCTCAGTCATGAAAAAATCCACCTGAATTGTCCCGCACTGCCACTGCCGACCAATGGCGTCCTTCAATGTGTACTCAATCTTTGGCCCATAAAACGCGCCTTCGCCGGGAGTAATCTCGAACTCGCAGCCTGACGCGCGCAGGCTTTCCATGAGTGCGTGTTCGGCCTTTTCCCAGCTTTCATCGGATCCAATGCGCTTTTCTGGGCGTGTTGCTATCTTGTAGATGATGTTTTTGAAACCAAAGTCCGCATAGACCTTTTGCAGCAATGCCGTGTAGCTCTGACACTCTTTCAGAATCTGCTCTTCAGTACAGAAAATGTGGCCGTCATCTTGCGTAAAGCCGCGCACCCGCATGATGCCGTGCAAGCCGCCCGATGGCTCGTTGCGGTGGCAATTGCCAAATTCTCCGTAGCGCAGTGGCAAATCGCGGTAACTCTTTATGCCCTGCTTGAAAATAAGGATGTGCCCCGGGCAATTCATGGGCTTCAACGCGTATTCGCGCTTTTCTGACTCGGTTACGAACATGTTTTCACGGTATTTGTCCCAGTGCCCGGTCTTCTCCCAGAGACCTTTGTCAATGATTTGCGGGCCTTTGACTTCCTGGTAGCCATTGTCCCGGTACACCTGACGCATGTATTGCTCCACTCCCTGCCATAAGGTCCAGCCCTTGGGGTGCCAAAATACGAGGCCCGGTGCATGGTCATCAATATGGAACAAATCAAGCTCACGGCCCAGCTTGCGATGGTCCCGCTTTTCTGCCTCCTCAAGCATCGTCAAATGCTGCTGGAGTTCCTCTTTGGTGGCCCAGGCGGTGCCATAGATTCGCTGTAGCATTTCATTCTTGTGATCACCGCGCCAGTAGGCACCCGCCAACTTCATGAGTTTAAAGTGCTTGAGCCTCCCGGTGCTGGGCACGTGAGGGCCGCGGCACAAGTCTTCGAATTTGCCTTCGCGGTACAGCGAAACATCCTGGTTCGCCGGGATACCCTCAATGATTTCTGCCTTGTAATATTCTCCCAGGCTCTTGAAATAGGCGATTGCCTCGTCACGCGGCAAAACGCGACGCATTACCGGCTCGTCGATTGCGGCCAAAGCAAGCATTTTCTTCTCAATAGCAACAAGGTCTTCGGGCGTAAACGGGCGTTTGTAGGAGAAGTCGTAAAAAAATCCGTGTTCGATCACTGGACCAATGGTGACCTGTGCATCGGGAAAGAGCTCTTTGACTGCATAAGCCAATAAGTGGGCGGTTGAATGCCGAATCACCGCAATCCCTGCAGCATCTTTGGCAGTAAGAATGGACAAATTACTGTTTTCAGTGATAGTAAAGTGCGTATCGACGACTTTGGCAGCGTCTGGTGAGTCGCTTGCAAGGCTAAGCTTTCCCGCCAACGCGGCCTTGGCAAGTCCTGATCCAATAGAGGCTGCAACCTCGCCCACCGTGACCGGACCTGGATATTCGCGCTGAGAGCCGTCGGGGAGAGTAATTTGAATCATCGTGTGTACCGAAAAAATGAAGTGTGCGACCCAAGAACGAAGCGTGGAATAATCCGCGCCTCCTAGTGAACTGCCAGAACCTTTGCGCACAAGGACGCGCGGATTGCCGCCCTATTCGCCAATGCATGCTGCCGGCTTCGTTCGCGGTGCCATGACCCCGCTGCCTTTCTCGGGCTTGAAAAAATGCTTGGATCGGCATTTTAACCGTAGCGCGACCTTCCCAACTGCCCTTTGCTGATTCCGTGGGAATGCAGAATTGGTATCTTGTTTGGTTCACCTGACTGGTGAGACGCAAGCACTTGCGCAAGCTGGGTGATCTTTTCATGCCCAGCGAGATAGAACATTATTTGGCATTCGGCGCGACGACCAGGGATGCGGGCATCACCTGTTGTTTGTTCAGCACCTATCGTGGTTTTCCCGGTAGCAACGATGACACGATGTATCGCATGATGCTACTTTTTCACACGCGAAAGTCAGCATGCATTCCCATTTGAGCGAATCCGCCCTCCAGAAGGGGCGTCGCAACAAGGTCGTTAGCGCAGCGGAGGCTGTGCGGCTCATTCACGATGGCGACACGGTTGCCACAGGAGGTTTCGTAGGGATCGGTTTTGCCGAAACATTGGCTGTTGCATTGGAGCAGCGATTTCTTAGCACCCGCAAGGAAAGTGGCACCGGATCCCCAGGCAACTTGACATTGGTCTATGCCGCCGGCCAAGGTGATGGAGCGGATCGCGGTCTGAACCACCTCGGGCATGTCGGCCTGGTCAAACGGGTCGTTGGTGGACATTGGGGATTGGTGCCGGCCCTACAAAAGCTGGCGGTCGACGGTCATATCGAGGCGTATAACCTTCCACAAGGCGTCATTTCACATTTGTTTCGGGACATTGCTGCAGGAAAGCCCGGCACGCTCACCAGCGTCGGCATCGACACCTTTGTTGATCCTCGCTGGGGTGGAGGCAAAATCAATGCGCGTACCACGGAGGATTTGGTCCGGTTGATGGAGATCGACGGACGAGAGTATTTGTTCTACAAGGCGTTTCCCATTTCTGTCGGCATCATTCGGGCAACGACGGCAGATGCGGATGGCAATCTGACAATGGAGCGTGAGGCACTGACACTGGAAGTGCTTGCCATCGCCATGGCGGCGCGCAATTCGGGTGGCATCGTGATTGCCCAAGTGGAGCGCATCGCTGACCGCGGCACCTTGCATCCGCGGCTGGTCAAGGTGCCAGGCGTGCTGGTCGACGCGGTTGTGTTGGCCACCGACCCGGCCCACCATATGCAGACATTCTCGGAGCCCTATAACCCGGCCTATTCGGGTGAAATCCGGGTGCCAATGGACTCCCTGCCTCCTCTGCCCTTGAATGAACGTAAGATTATCGGGCGACGAGCCGCACTGGAGTTACACACCAATAGTGTCATCAACCTGGGGATCGGCATGCCCGAAGCGGTGGCTGGCGTTGCCAATGAGGAGCGAATCATTGACCTTTTGACCTTGACCGCAGAACCCGGCGTGATTGGCGGTATTCCAGCCAGTGGCATGAGTTTTGGGGCTGCCATCAATGCGCAGGCTGTCATTGACCAACCCAACCAATTTGACTTTTACGATGGCGGTGGCCTTGATGTCGCCGTACTCGGTCTGGCACAGGCGGACGCCCAAGGCAATCTCAATGTCAGCCGATTTGGGCCGCGTCTGGCCGGCGCGGGCGGTTTCATCAACATCAGTCAGAACGCCAAAGCCGTCGTTTTCGTGGGTACTTTTACCGCCGGTGATCTGGAAATCAGCTTGTCTGACGGTCGGCTGCAGATTGTCAGAGAAGGTCAAACCCGCAAGTTTGTCAGCGCTGTCGAGCACCGAACCTTTAGCGGACGCGAGGCCTGTCGTCGGGGACAACGTGTGCTCTACGTGACCGAGCGTTGCGTTTTTCAGCTCAGCGCAAAGGGGGAACAAGGCAGCCTGGAACTGATCGAAATTGCGCCTGGCATTGATTTGGAGCGCGATGTTTTGCGCCAAATGGACTTTATGCCCGCCATCAGCAGCCGGCTCAAGTTCATGGACGCCAGCCTGTTTGTCGACATGCCCATGGGTTTGCGTGAGCGTCTTCTCGAAACACCGTTGCACAGCCGCTTTGAACTCGACATACAGCATGGCTTGCTGTTTATCAACTTTGAGGGGCTGGTGGTCGATCGTCCAACGGATATCGACGATATCGAGCAAAACCTGCTCGGCCTGCTTGAACCTTTGGGCCGCAAGGTCACCGTCGTGGTCAATTACGACAATTTCACTATATCGCCCCGCCTTTTTGATGGCTACTCTGCCATGGTACGGCGCGTCTCGGAGCGTTACTACAGCCGTGTCACGCGGTACGGTACCGGAGGTTTCCTTAAAGCCCGCCTGGAGGCACTCAAAGTGCCGGAGTAGTACCCAGTTTGCGCACCTTGCACCGTGCGATGTAAGGTACTAGCGCGTCAATTCGGGACCGGCTGGGGCGTTTGAAGCGGTTCCCTTGCTTGCACCGGCTCGGGCGCTGCCGTTGTTGACTGACCAGGGAATGGACGCGACCGAGTCGATGGGTTTGGCCTTGGTGAAAAGTGCCTGCCAAAAAAAACCGCTCTGGAAAGCGATCACTTCAAAAAGAATATAGCTCTGAGAACTACTTGAGAGCCACAAGTTGTATGTGGGATAAAACACCACAGGTGAAACCAGTAACGGAAGGATGATGCGCTCGACCTGAACAGCATCCAGACCTTTGCCCAAGTTAAACAAATCCCAGTAGTAGTTTGAAAACATGCCCATGGTCATCCAGCACGCCAGATGCCAGACAAAAACGATGCCATGGTTACGTGCCAAAAGCGCCACCCATTGGTGCGAAGCCTCGTCAGCGTTCACTATCAGGATCATGAACGCCCCCGTGGTGATAAACACCACGAAGTAGAGAAACATAAGAAGCTTGAGCGCTCTGGACATGACTTTCCTAGATTTGATTTCGCCCAATCTTACCCGCTGCCGCAGGACAGACACTCAAGCGTGTTCCCGACCAATGCTTGGCAAGAATCAGACCAATGGCACCCCTGTCTTTTCCTGCACCATCTCACGCGTGACATCGGGTGCAAGCTCCACCAGCTTCAAACCTTCTGCCGTGACGTCCATCACCGCCAAATCGGTGATGATCCGGTCCACCACACCGACTCCTGTCAAAGGAAGCGTGCAGGTGGGCAAAATTTTCAGGTCGATGCTGCCGTCCTTTTTCTTGGCGACATGCTCCATGAGCACGATCACGCGCTTGACGCCGGCGACCAGGTCCATGGCGCCGCCCATGCCTTTGACCATCTTGCCGGGAATCATCCAGTTGGCGAGGTCGCCACCTTCACTCACCTGCATTGCCCCAAGAATACTCAGATTGATCTTGCCACCACGAATCATGGCAAAGCTTTCGTGGCTGCCAAAAATGCTGGAACCCTTGATGGTGGTCACCGTTTGCTTACCGGCGTTGATCAGGTCCGCGTCCACCTCGTCTTCGGTCGGAAACGGCCCGATGCCCAACATGCCGTTTTCGCTTTGCAACCACACTTCCTTGTCAGCAGGTACAAAATTGGCAACCAATGTCGGTATTCCAATACCCAGATTGACATAAAAACCGTCCTGCAATTCTTGCGCCGCACGGGCGGCCATTTGGTCTTGACTCCAGCTCATAAATGTTCCTTGTATTTTCGTAAGAAGGGGTTAAACCGCTGACTTTTCAGTCAAAGTGCGCTTTTCGATGCGCTTTTCGGGCGTGGCATTGAGCACCAGCCGATGCACAT
>JAIPCE010000133.1 GCA_021738345.1 Rhodoferax sp.
CATGCTGATCGAGGGCGTGGTGCCCGCGCCACCGGTGTTGCCAGCCGCGTCGGTGTACAGGCCGCTGGCCACTGTGATGCTGGCGCTGCTACCAGCGTCCAGGCTGGCCGTGGGTGTGAAGGTGGCCGTACGGGTCAGCCCGCTGCCGCTGATGGCCCCGAGCGTGCCTCCAGCGACTACCACGTCGCCTGCAGTGCCGTCCCAGGCAAACGTGGAGCCCGGGTCTTCGCTGAAGGTGAAGGTGACAGTCGCCGTCTCGCCAGCCTTCACCGCTGCCACATTGCTGGTGATCGCCAGCGTTGGCGCCAGCGTGTCTATGCTGATCGATGGCGTCGTGCCCGCAGCACCCGTGTTGCCTGCTGCGTTCGCGTACGCGCCGCTGGCCACCGTGATGCTGGCGCTGCCAGAGGCAAGACTGGGCGTGGGCGTGAAGGTGGCAGTGCGGGTCAGGCCCGTGCCACTGATGGCACCCAGCGTGCCTCCGTTGACGGCCACGTCGCCGCTGCTGCCGTCCCAGGCAAACGTAGATCCCGGGTCTTCGCTGAAGCTAAATGTCACAGTCGCGGTCTCGTCGGCCTTCACCGCCGAAACATTGCTGGTGATCGCCAGTGTCGGCGCCAATGTGTCGACGGCGATGCTGCGCGTGGCCGTAGCCGTGCCGCCATCGCTCAGGGTGGCAGTGGCACTGATGGTCTCACCGCCCTGACCCATGGCGTTGGTTTCGGCGGTCGTCAGGGTGTAGCTCCAGCTTGTCTCATTCACCGTGGCAGCGCGCGTAAGTCCACCAAAGCTCAGGCTGACGTTAGCGCCGGCAACGGTGCGGCCGGTGATGGTAGTGGCCTGCTCGCCGAGATTGATGACGTCATCGCCAGCAATGTGGTCGATGCCCACTGCGACGCTGACTTTGGTGGTCAGGCTCGAGACCACCGCTGTCAGGCTGGTATTGGTGTTGGTGCTGCTGGCGGCGCTGCGGGCACCGACTATAAGTTCTTCGACCATGCCACTGGTGAGCGCGCCGCTGGAACCGGTAATCGCCAGGTTGGCGCTCAGGTGGTCAATGGTGACCTGCGCTTTGCCATTGTTGGCCGCGTCTACGCCCGACAGGGCAGCCAGCACAGCACCGTACTTTTCACCTGGAGTCAGACTCTCCGGGGTGTAGGCAGGGTTGGGCTTGCCGCTGGTGTCCACGGTGGTGACGATGCTCGTGCCGGTGAGGTTGTCAAGGCCGAAGGCGCTGGCCACTGCGTCGTTGGTCTGGACTACTGCGTCGGATGTGATCGCTTGCGTGCTGGCACCGGCATACACGGCGCCAGCCTTCAGCGCCGCCACGGTGGTCAGCGCATTTATGTTGAGGGTGGTCGTGCCGGTGCTTGCCACGCCCAGCGCCATCAGGCTGGCGGTGAGGTCGCGCGGCTGTCCACTGGCTTCGTCCACGTAGTCGTTGATGCTGGCGCCACTGTCGTCGTCGCGCACCTTGGCGATGAGCACGCCGGTGTAGGAACCGAGGTCGAAAATACAGCTCCCGCTATCGCTCAGCTTGGTGCTGCCGAGTAAGGTGGTGCCATCGGCCTGATAGAGGTTTACCAACAGGCCGTTGCCGGCCAGCATCGGGCCCGCGATGACTGTCACAACGACGATGGGGTGTGCCACGGGCGTGACCGGCACGGCTGTGCCACCGCCACCACCCGCAGCGACCAGCAGCAGACCGCCGCCTAGAATGCCAAGCATTTCGACGCTGCCCATGCTGGAGGGGAGCATGGCGGCCGTGCCGTGCGAGGCGGTGGGGATGTAGGTAATTTCGTTACCTGGCAGGCCACTCAGGAGTTGTTGCGTCGCGCCCTGCGCCAGCTCCAGCAAGGCATCTCGGCCACCGTGCGCGTAGGCCAGCGCCAGGCCGTCACCGAGCGCAGCAACGGCGGCCATGTCGCCATCGATTTGGTAAGGCGCAGCGTCACGTCCTGGCAGTGTGACCTCACAGGCCGCCGCCTTGCACACGGCGTAGTAGTTCTCTAGGGTGATGGCAATGCCGTCGGCGTAGCTGAGCTGCAGGTCGTCGCCCTTTCGGCTGGCGATCACGTTGTCGAGCAGATGTTCCTCGCCTGCCTTGATCTTGACCACGCGGTAGTGTTCGCCAGCCCGTGCCTTGATGACTTTGGGCTGACCCGGTTTGAGGACCAGGGTCGTCTTTCCGTTGAGCAGCGCGAATGCGTAAGCCTGTGGCGGCTCTGTCAGTTTGCCTGGGTGTGACATATCGAATCGCTCCTGAATTGTGCTCTTGGTATCTTCAACGTTCATTCATCGCCCCGCCAAAGGCCTTGGTCACGGGCCTGGCGAGGTACTGCAAAACCGACCGGCTGTTGGTGCGTATGTCCACGGTGGCGGTCATGCCGGGCTTGAGCGCAACCTCGGCCAGCTTGGCGTTACGCTGGTTTGCCTCTGCGTCGAGCCGGATGTGGGCGCGGTAGCTGTTGCTGATCTGACCGTTGCCGCCTTGCTCGGTAAGGGTGTCAGCACTGATGTAACTCAGCGTGCCGTGCAGCGTGCCGTAAATCGAGTAGTCAAAGGCATCAAGCTTGACCAAAGCCGGCAGGCCGGTCTTGAGCTGCCCGATATCGGCGGGGTTGATCCTGACTTCGATCACCATGCCGCCATCGGTAGGCGAGATATGCATCAGTTCATCGCCACTGCGCAGCACACCGCCGATGGTGTTGACCTTGAGGTACTTGACGATGCCGGCCACCGGCGCGGTGAGCTCGGCATGGCTGAGAATGTTCTGCCGTTCATCGAGTTTGTAGCGGCTCGATGACAGTTCTTCGGCCAGCTTGCTGGCTTCCAGACGGGCATCCTGCAAATACTTGTTGCGCGTTGCATTGACGCGACCCTGCAACTCGCTGACCTGGCGCTTGGCACGCATCACTTCGAGGCGGCTGATATCGCCGGTCTTGAACAGAGCCTCGTTCATGCGCAATTCATCCTGGGCCATTTCCAGGGACTCCTGCAAGGTCGCCAGCTCTTCCTGCACACTGCGCTTGCGCTGCACATAAAGCGATTGCTGAACGGCCACAAATTGCGGAAAAACTCTGGCCAGCCGGCTGAAGTCGGGGCTGGTGTCGTTGGCCTCTGCCTCGGCACGGGCCAGGGCCGCCAGCAGCGCTGCATCTTTGGCCCGGCTTTCTTCGTAGGCGGCGTGTGGGCGTTGCTTTTCCAGGACCGCCAGAAGCGCTCCGGCCGCCACGCTTTGCCCTTCGTGAACCAGAATCTTTGACAGCACGCCACCGTCGGCGGCCTGGATGATCTGGGTACGCGCACTGGGTATGAGTTGGCCTTGCGCGCGCACCGTCTGGTCGATTTCGAAGAGCGCTGCCCAGATCGTAAAAATGGCCAGCCCGACCAGCAGCAAGAGCGTCATGGAAACCGGCCGGTGCCCTGGTGACTGTGGGGTGTTGTTCATGCTGCAGCCCTTTGCGCTGTGCCCTGCAGTTGCTGCAACACCTTTGCCTTGGGGCCATCGAGCACAATGCGGTGATTGGCGATGACGATGAGCCGGTCGACCAGATCCAGCATCTCGGCTTTATGCGTGACCAGCACCAGGGTGGCTTCGGGTTTGAGCGCAAACTTGAGCGCCTGCGTGACGTGCTGTTCGAGAGCGCGGTCGATCGATGCCGTGGGCTCGTCGAGCAGCCAGATGATCGGTTGGCGCAGGAAAGCGCGGGTCAGATTGACGAGTTGGCGTTGCCCGCCTGAGAGGCCGCTGCCGCCTTCGAAAATCTCCTGGTTCAAGCCCTTGGGATGTTGCTTGATCACACTTTGCAACAAGCCGGTCTGCTGCGCTGCGCGCAAAATGGATTCATCGCCCGGGTCGAATTGACCCAGGATCAGGTTGTCGCGCAGCGTGCCGGCAAACAGGCGGCCGTCCTGCTGTACATAGCCTACGCGCTCGGCCAGTACCGGCTTGGCAATGTGCGCCAGATCAACGTCGTCGAGCAGGATGCGCCCCTCCTGCGGCTTGTACATGCCCGACAGCAGGCGCAGCAAGGTGGTCTTGCCGGCACCAACCGGACCGAGCACGCCAATCTTCTCGCCGGGTTCGATCGCCAGGTTCGCCACCGCGAGTGCCTGGTTGCCGCCGTAGCGGACCACAACCGTTTCAAAGCGGTAGCGGCCCTGGATGTTCTCGACCGCAATCGCCTGCTCCTGACCGTGGTGGTCGTCCTGCAACGACCAGAGCCGGTCCAGTCCCTGCAGCGCCGCACGGGCATGCGCCCATTGCAGGAGTTGTGCGGGGATGGCAGCGACGGGAGCGAGGATGCGGCCCGACAGGATCGAGCAAGCCATCAGGCCGCCCATGGAGAGTTCGCCACGACTGACCATCAAGGCGCCAACGGCAGTGATGAGAATGTAGGAGACCTGTTGGAACGTCGCCGTCAGGTGTTGCGAATGTTCGCTGATGTTGCGCATCTTCAGTTCGTGGTCGCGCGCTGCGTCGGTGGTTTTCATCCAGCGCGAGAGCATGCGCCAGCCGCCCTGCCCAGACTTGATGGTCTCGGCCCCTTCGACGGTTTCTACCAGCAGGCCGGTCTTCTCGTTGCTCGCCACCATGGCCTTGCCGGCAAAGGTGTCGATCCGCCTGCGGTAGTACAGGCCAAGGGCCAGACACAGGACGAAGAAGGTCAGCGGAACCAGGGCCAGGCTGCCGGCAACCATGGCGATGACGCCGGTGAACAGCAGTGCGAACGGCGCATCGACCAGGAAGTTGCTGGTGACCGAGGTAAAGAAGCCGCGCACCGTCTCGTAGCCGCGCATCTGCGCGGCCAGCGCACCCACGCTTTGCGGCAGCTGATCCATCCGGATGGCGAGGAAGCGCATGAAGACGGTGCGCGCCAGGCGCTGGTCGATTTCTTCAATAAGGCGGTCGTAGATGCTGGTGCGAACACGCCGCGCCACCAGTTCGAAGGCAATGGCGGCAAGTACGCCCAACGTCAACACCAGCAGGGTCTGCAAGCCACCGGTGGGCACCACGCGGTCATATACCTGCATGCTGTAAAACGAGGTGGCCAGGGCGATCAGGTTGATCATCAAGCCGCCCAACACCGCTTCGCGGATCAGTTTGCTGCGGGAAAATACCTCCTGACGGATGAGCTGGTAGATCGGGCTGGCGCTGGCAACAAAGGGCGGCGCCAGCTTGAGCACGGCGAAAGTCTGGGCGGACGTCTCGGCGCTGGTTTCCTCGACCCAGCGCTTGCCCGCTTCATCCAGCCATTCGCTGACCCATTGCTCGTGCGCGTTCTTGCCACGCAACACGCCCCATTGACCGGCGCGCGCACCGCTGTGCGCGTGGATGAGCGCAGGCACCAGCACCGGGTCGGGCGTGGCAAGCCAGCGGGGGGCACCAACATGAAGGTGCCGCGTCACGGTCTTGAGCTGGCCGTGCGGATCGTCGGACGGTTTCAGCTGTGCAGCCTCGGCGGCTTCCTGCAGCGCCAGTCGATCCACACTCTCGTGCTGCAACTGGGCCAAGCGCGCCAAACAGTGCAGCAGGTGCGGTACGCTATCGGTAGGAGCGTTCATGAGCGCCCAGCAAGCATGGCTGCCAGCCCCTGTATATAGAGCGACAGGCGCCAGCTAACGAGCATATAGGTGGACTCAATATCGGCCAGTTGAACTTCGGTTTGCGCCATTTCGCGCGCGGCATTCATCACATCGAGCCAGGATTTGCGGCCGGCGCGAAACTGCCGGTCGTAGGACTCGGAAACCTCGGTGGCGGCACCGAGCGAGGCCTTGATTGCATCGAGTCGGTCTTGCGATACCAGCATCAGACTGTAGTCAGACAGCACCTGCTCGCTGACCGCGCGGCTTTGCGCCAGGATGTCCGCCAGTGCCGCCTGATGCAGTGCTTTTGCAGCATCCACATTGGACAGGCTGGACAGGCCGGCACCCAGACGACTGCTCAGGCCGATGAATATCCGGCTCTCAGGCGCTGCTCCGCTGTAGGTGTAGTTGCCATATTGGCGTTCAGCACGCAGATAAACCTCTGGCTTGAGTTCGGCGCGCCGCTCGCCAACGGTGGCCTCTTGCACACTGGCCAGCGCCTTGGCCCGCTGAATGGCGGGATGCTGCTCCAGTGCCCGATCGAGCAGGGCCGGCAAGGCGGCAGGCAGCGCGCGCGGTGGACTCATCGCGGCGTTCAGTTCCTGTGCTTTGACCCGGCGTCCGAGCAACTGCTCCAGATGACCCACGGCAATGTCTCTTTGGGCACGCACGGCCGCCAGGTCAGCCCCAAGTGACTTGAGCCGGGCAACCGCCAGCATCAGATCGCTTTGCGCCGAGGTGCCCGCCTCGATGCGCCGTTGGACTTGTGCGTGCAGGCTAACGTGCGTGGCCATACTTTTTTCATTGGCCTGAATCTTGAGATGGGCCGCCAACCAGTCGCTATAGGCTTGCACCACCCGCAGTGCAAGCTGCTGGCGCGTCTCTTCAAACGCCGCGCCACTGACAAGCAGCCCGGCCTGCGCCCTTTCCAGGCCGGCGCTCAAACGTCCACCGCTCCACAGCGGCTGCTGCAAGCGCAAGGTGGACACGTTGCTGTCACCCAGATAGGCCGGGTCCGAGCCAGTGGCAGTGGCCTTTTCAATGGTGAGGGAAGCCGTTGGGTAGTACTGCCATCGTGCACTTTGAACGCCGGCTTGCGCCGCATCCTGCTGCGCCTGCTGCGCCCGAATGGCAGGATGCGCCTCCAGCGCAGCCGCAATAAGCGCCTCCAGTGTCGCGGCCTGGCAGGCCCATGGCAGCAGCAAAAGCAGCAATGCAGCGATGCTTGTTGAAGGTTTTGTCATGGTGCGCCTTGCCCTGTGGGGTTGTCGATACCACGATTTCAGCAAATCGAAATCGGCAGAACTTGCAACTGCTTACAAGCAAGGGGGCATGGATTGCCGCGTCGCTACGCTCCTGGCAATGACAAAAGGGGGGGTGAGAGGGTTAGGGTGAGGGGTGCATGTTTTGCATGATTGAAAGAAACCTGGAACCTGTGGCAGCCCCTTACCCCAGCCGTCCCCCCGCTGGGGCGAGGGGCAAAACCGAATTGCCACATAACTTTGAATCGCACCCACTGACAGCGATAGGGCAATCCTTGGAGTGAACATTCGTCAGTGCAGCAGTTGCACTGGCAGGCAGAGCTGGTAGCCTTCTTTCCACAGCGACTTGATCGCTGGCTCGGGGGCGCCGACTTCGTGCATCTTCTTCTTCAGGCGCGAGACGCGCACTTCAAGCGCGCCTTTGCCGTTGTCGTCCAGTTCGATCTGCAGCAACTCCTGCATGCGCCAGTAGGGGAGCTTGCAGCCGGGGGCCTCGGCCAGGTTCTTGAGCAGCAGTACCTCGGGCGGCGTCAGGGTCACGGTGCCAGCCGGCCCGATCAGTTGCAAGCGCGCCGTGTCGACCGTGACGTGTTCCATGCGCTCGCGTGCTTCAACCACGCGGCGCATGATGCTGTCAACGACGACGATCAGTTCCGTCGTTGAAACCGGCTTGGTCAGGTAATTGTCGGCACCGCAAACATAGCCCTTCAGGCGGTCTGCAACGGCGGTGCGCGCCGTCAGCATGAGGATATGGATGTCGCGATGGGCAGCGCGCAGGCGCTTCGCAATGCTGTAGCCGTCTTCGCCGGGCAGATTGAGGTCGAGGATGAGCAGGTCAACCGTCTCGCCCGCCAGGCACTCGTCCAGATCATCGGCACAGCCGAAGCCGGAGACGGCATGCCCTTGTTCCGTCAGGAAATCGACAAACAGTTCGCGCAGGTCTTCATGGTCCTCAACGATGGCAATCTTGAGGCAGGAGTTCTTGGAAGCAATCCTCATGGCAGGGATTAGATCAAGCTCCGCCCGGCAAAACTTGCAACTGCTTACAGGTGCAGCTCACGCGATTAGCGTGAACCCACCAGAAAGGCAGCGGGCGGCAGTATGGGAATGCTGCGCCACGGGTGCATCTGAGTCAGGTGCGGGTCGCTGGCCAGGATCAGTTCGGCGTTCACCGACAGGGCCAGCGCCAGAAATTTGTCGTCTTTGGGATCAGGACATTCTATGATGCTCTGGGTGACCTCAACCATGCGCAGGTGCAGCATGATGCCGTCCAGAAAGGCTTGTCGCTGGCTTTTGCTGGCATAGCGGTCAAATTTTGGACGCAGCAACACCTGGTGCAACTCGCCCAAAGTGGCAGGTGACGCACACACCTCGTAGTGGCACAAAGCCCGCTCCAGCGCCAGTGCGGGTACCGATTGGGGTCGGATGGCCGCACTGATCAACACGCCGGTGTCGATGACGATGGTTCTATCGAAGCTCATGCACCAACTGATTCACGTCGGCGTCGGTCAGCGCAGCCAAGGCCTGCGGGTCCGGCGCCTGCTGCTGTGCGAGGCTCGCGCTATATTGCGAGAACCAGTTACTTGCCGCTGCGCGGCGCGCGCTTAAATCGTTTAAGGCCTGCATGTCCTGGTCGCAAATGACATAGGCTACCGGTCGACCCCGCCGGGTAACCTGGATTGGCTCGCGTTGCGAGCGGTCAATCAATTCGCCAAATCGGCTTTGCGCCTCAACCGAGGTCAATGTCAGCATATTTAACTCCGTGAATTAGCCATAACGGCCAACATGGCCATATTAGTCGTATTCCTGTTTGTTTGCAAATGCTAGCATTTGTCATCCCGGACTGGGCAGCTGTCATCCCAGGTTGGGCATCTGTCATCCCGGGCTGTTAGGTTGTCATCCCGGGCTTGACCCGGGATCCAGTGCCACGCACACCCTGGATTGCGGGTCAAGCCCGCAATGACAAACTGGGTGGCAATGACAACCCGCTTGCGCTTACAGGTGCAACTCAAACAGGGCTCGATCACCGTTTGGCAGGTAGCGCAGTTCACCCCCGAGCAAGCGCACCAGTGCTTGGGAAATGTGCAGCCCGAGGCCGGAGCCGGTGAAGCTATGTGCCTGCGGCGCCCGGTAGTATTTCTCAAAAACACGCTGCGGATCGGGTGCGCCGGCGCTGCCGATGGCGTTGCCAACCACCAGGCACAGGCCGGGACCCGGGGCAATGAGATCGACATTCACCGACTCGCCGGCCTTGCCGTACTTCAGGGCGTTGTCCACCAGATTGGCCATGACGATGCGCAACAGTCGGCCATCGGTGTCGAGCGAGAGCGAATCAGCCAAGCGGGCGCGTATGCGCGTGGGGTCGCGGCTGTCGGCAATGACTGACTTGACCAGCAGAACCATATCGCAAGGCATTCGCTCGATCTTGACCTGGCCGTCGGCGAGTCTTTCGACCTGCACCGACTGGTCTATCACCTCGATCATGCTGTTCATGGCGCGCTCGGCCTTGTCAATGGTCTTGGGCGCCATCGGTTGGCTGCCAATGGCCAGGCGCAGCACGGTCAGCGAGGTACGCAGTTCGTGCGCCAGCATGGCCAGAAATTGCCCCTGACGGATGCGCTCTGCATGCTCATGCCTGGCGTCCTGCTCGGCCTTGACGCGGGCATCGCTGACACTGCGGTAGCGTGTGCCCATCGCCACGTAAAGCGCGAGCACGCTGCCGAGCGAGGCAAACTGCAGGCTGTGCCAGACGAAAAAGCCGCCAGCGAGCAGGCCCAGTGCGTGGAGCATGAACATCAGCAACCCTGCCAAGCTGACAAAATTGGCCAGCAGCATGGCGCCACTGCCGGGCTCGCCGCGCCGCCATAACTGGACGGCCAAAACGCAACCCACGCCGGTCATGAGGACGCTCACATTGAGGAACAAGGGCAGGATTTCGGTCTGCCAACCCATCAGTGCCAAGGGCATGGCGAGCAGAGGCAACCAGCAGTTGGTTTCATAAAGCCAGTACAGAACAGGACGTTCGCGCCCGACGCCAAACAGTCGTCGATAAAGGCCGTAATTGCTGCTGATGAGCAGAAATGTGAAGGCGCCAACCCAGTAGAAGCTGACCTGTGGCGTCGAGGGGGACAGGTATTGCTGCAAAAAGCCACTGCTGCCCATCAGGTGCCCGGCAAAAATGAGGAGAGTGGCAACAAACCACGGCGTCAGCGAATTGCGCGACCAGGCCCATGAATTGATGCTGAGCAGCGCGAGAACCAATACCAGCGCCAGACTGGCCATCAGCAGGTTGGATTCGGTGGTGGTGGTGGTAATAAAGTCGTCTGGCGTCATCAGACGTGCCGACAGCACAGCGCTGCTGGTCGTGACCAAACGCAGGTAGTAGGTGTGCGGCGTGGCGTCGGCGTGGCGTAGCTTGAAAACAAAGCTGCGGTACGGCACTTCGCGCGCTGCAAACGCCAGCGTGTCGCCTGCGCGGCGCTCCAGCCAGGCGCCGGCGCGCTGCGGGTCTGACTCGAACAGGCGCAAATCGTCAAGCACGGGCGGCTGGATGTCGAGCCAGGTTTCACCGGCACGGGTAACCGAGAAGCGAAACCAGTGCGTGGTGGGGGTAAAGCCGCCAGCAAAGCCGCCACTGGGCAGCGACTTGAACTGAGCGGGGCCGGTGCCAGCAACCGCTTCAATCGTCAGCGTACCGGCCTTGTCGGTCAGCACAGCCAGATCGTGCAGCATGGTCGGTGCTGCACGGGCCCCGAAGCTGGCCAGAGCAATCAGCAGGGAAATGAATATGCGGAAGTACATCGGGTGAAGTCTAGCGGCTCTGGTACATGGCTCCAACGTCTCGGCCCACAGTCCATTAGATTCATGCCCTATCAGTGACTGCTAAGGGCCAGTTTGATTGGAAAAACCTACTGCCGCTTGGGGCACTTTGTTCGCGCTCACGGTCGGCCGATTTAAGGCAACTCAATGGTTGGTGGTTCCGATGTCGGCTTTACGGCATCAACTTTGAACCAGCGAATAGTCACAGTCGACCAACAAGAAACGGTCACGCTTTTTCTCGATACGGTCATTGGATTGAAGTAAAAATCGGTAGCAGTCGTTCGACGACCGAAATTGAGACCTTCCGCTGTCAGGCTCTTGCGCAGCGAGACTGTGTGGAAACGTCCTACCCATGTACACGGTCTGGTGGGGTTGTGCGTTGATATCGATGTGAATTCATTGATGGAGGTGCGCAGATGAAGCGGTACATCCAAGGCGAAGAAAGAAGTCAGGTCACTCTGCTGGCGGAGTGTCTGGACGACTACATCGCTGAAGACAACACGCTACGTGTTGTTGACGTGTTTGTGGACGACCTCAATTTGGCTGATCTTGGATTTGATGGCATTTCACCGGCGATCACGGGAAGACCAAGTTACCACCCGTCGGTGCTTCTGAAGCTCTATATCTACGGCTACCTCAACCGCATCCAATCCAGCCGCCGCCACATTGCGGCTCAATCCAACCGTACACTGAACTTACTTGGTTACATAGAACGAAACGCTGGTCGAGCAGCAATGCTCGACCAGCATTACGCGACACGCTGAGACAGTAGCCGTCGTCGGGAAATGTGAACGACGCGGATTTGTCTATTTCTTGGCAAATGGCTGTGGTCGTGGTGTCGTGTCGGACGATGGTGGCAGTATGGGCATCATGAAGCTGGGCTGATCACCAGTCAAAGTTTTCAGGAAAGACACGACTTTGGCGTTCTCGTCCTTGGTGAACGTCTTGCCCAGTTGCAGTTTGCCCATGGTATCTACGGCTTCGCCCAATGTGTTAGCTGCGCCGTCGTGGAAGTACGGGTAAGTGAGTTCGACGTTGCGCAGGGTTGGCACTTTGAAATTGAAGCGGTCAGCATCCTTGCCAGTAACTGCGGAGCGTCCCTCAGCGGGGCTGTTGGCCTTGTAAGCCGGCACAATACCCATTTTCTGGAACGAGTTGGCGCCGACCGCAGGACCGTTGTGGCAGGCCACACAACCGCTGTCCTTAAACAGCTTGTAGTCTGCAACTTCGTCTGCGCTCAGCGCATCTTTCTTGCCCAGCAACCACAGATCAAAGCGCGAGTTGGGCGTGACCAAAGTCTTTTCAAACTCGGCAATTGCCAGGGTCACCTGTTCGATGTCCACCTTGTCTTTGGCAAACACTTGCCTGAAATCACGCACAAAGGCGGGAATCGATTCCAAAACGCCCAGCGCCAGGGTGTGGGTGAATCCCATTTCGCCCGGGTTGGCGATGGGGCCACCGGCCTGGGCTTTGAGGTCGGCTGCACGACCGTCCCAGAACTGCGCCACGTTCAGGCTGGAATTCAATACCGTAGGTGCATTAATCGGTCCTTGTTGCCAGTGGTCACCAATAGACGTTGCGATGTTGTCCGTGCCGCCCAAGGACAGGTTATGGCAGGAGTTGCAACGGATAGGCGTTTCAACCACATGAGACCAAGTATCGCACCACGAATGCGCCCTCAATCTGCCTGAATCACGCCATTGCCGCCCCACCTTCCAGATTCACCACCAGGGCTTGGTGTTCAAGAGCGTGATTTGCGCTGCA
>JAIPCE010000134.1 GCA_021738345.1 Rhodoferax sp.
CCAGCGGGGAGAGGGCTGGGGTGAGGGGCTGGCACAGGTTCCAGACTTCCCTCAAGAATGCAAAACATCCACCCCTCACCCTAACCCTCTCCCCGCTGGGGCGAGGGAATAAGATTCCACATCACTTTGAGTCGCACCCTTGCCAAACAGGTTGATATTACGGAAGCCAAGAAGGATCGCCCGGCAGGAATGCCGGGCGTGGATTGAAACGTGGGACAGTATCTACCTGCTCAGGGTCCGACCTCACGGTGGATGCGCTACGTTTATCCACCCAACTGGGTCTGCGGCAGAGCTCCTGTTTGCCAATCCCCGCCAGCAGTCCTTGCTTGCGCAACTAGGGCGTGGGAACAAATTCGTCCTGGCGAATACCACCAACGTTTTGCAACGGAAGTCTCGGGCCGGCAGGCACTGAGTGATCTGGTTGAGTTGGACGAAGCGGGTTTGCTTTTGTGCATCGGCAAGGGTGTCGGAACCGTTTTCCAGTAAACAGACCGGACCGGACATGACAGGACAGAAACCGGACATAGCCGGACATCAGTTCGCTTCCGACCTGCGCGTGGAGAAGGCACCTGACGCACTCTCAGAAAAGAGGGAAACTGATTTTTCTGGACGAGGTGCGTCCTGACGGAAAGTAGGTTCATTGCGCTGCTATTTGGGTGAAACGGACTCCCTGGGCGTTGCCGGGTTGACCCGGCTGGCCCAGCGCGCATGCGCCTCTGGGTAGGCGGCCTGGTAGCGTTGCAGGTAAAACAGGGCGTCGGCGTCGCGATTCAGCAGCACGGCGCTCTCTAACAGTTTCTCCACCACCTGGGGCTCGGGCGAAAAATGCAGCACCTGTTGGGCCATGGCATGGAGTTGCTCGGCATTGTGCCGGTCCAGCGGCGTAGTGGTCAGCTCGGCAAATTGCACTTGCTCCTGAAAGAACCGCAGCTTGCGAAGCTTGGCCAAAGTGTCGCTCTGGTAGGCACTGGAACGGGCGCTGACAGGCAGATACAGTTGGCTCACTCGCCAGTAGTCGACCGTGACCCAGGCCATGAATGCAAGGCCGGTTGCCGCCACGCCAGCGACTGTCCAGCGCGATGTGAGAAGTGTGCGTCTGGCACTGACGCTGCGGTCAGGGTGCCACCCGCGGGTTTGCCACAGGTGCCAGACACACCAGGCTGCGGCCACCTGAAACGGGCCATACCACAGCGGGTATTCGAGAAGACTATGCAGAAAGATCACCCCCAGAACGTCCCAGGCCAGTTGGCGGCCTGGGTCGCGGCCGTGCCAGGGTCGGGCACGCAGCAGCGCCCAGAGTGCCAGAGCGCAAAGCAACACCGCAGCCGGCAGCCCCAGCTCGACCGCCAGGTGCAAGGGCAGGTTGTGGGCGTTGTCGAGCAGATCGCAAAACCGCTCACCCGGGTACAGCGTGATGAAATGCGCGTAATCGAGCTCGCCCCAGCCCCAGCCGAACCACGGCTTTTGGGCGATCAGGTGCAGCACATTGGCCCATAACACGCGCCGGCTGCCACACCCCGCGTCTTCGCTCAGGCGCACCAGTAAACCGCCCTGCACGCGGGTCGCCCACTCCAGTGCAAGCGGCAAGGCCAGCACGGCGCACAGGTAGACCAGCAGCGCGCCGCTAGCGACCCACAGCGTGCGCCGCTGGCCCGGTGCAGACCCCATCCAGCAGAGTGCCCATACGCCCAAGCATTGCAGCAGTCCGGTGCGCGAAGTGCTGGCCGCATTGCCAAGCGCCAGCAAAAAACCTATCAGCAGCAGCCCCAGACGACGGTGTGCCGGGACACTCTTGAGACTGTGCGGCCATTGCGAAACCTGCCATAACAGCGCCACCAACCCGATGCTGGTCAGGCTGGCAAACTGGTTGCGCTGGCGCAGATTGCCAAAGGCCTGGCCAAGCGGTGCGTTGCTGACCCACGGACTCCAAGCATTGCCGACAGTGCCAAAATACTGCACCAAACCGATCAGCGCGCTGAGCGTTGCGGCGACAAGCCAGGCGTGTGCGACGACCGACGTGGCAAAGCCAGCCCCCCTGGTTCTTGTCGCCACGCCCATGCCAACCAGAAAGACAGCAGCACACGACCAAGCAAAAATCAAGCCGGGCACCGATGGCGTCGGACCCGGCGCAAACGGATTGAGCCAGGGCAGTGCGATGGCCAGTAGGGAAATGAGCGTCCACATCTGAGACTGCATGATGCCACTGACCCGGGTGCGACTCAAACGGATGTGTCTTTCTGTGACTTTGCAGCGCATCCGTCAATTGCAGTAAGCTTCGCCGATTGTCCATTCGTCAAAAAACCCCACCCACTTGCACACAGACCATGAATGCCACCCGCCTCAATCCGCTAGACGCTGCCTGGATCGTTACCGAGTCTCGGGCCACGCCCAACCATGTCGGGGGCTTGCTGCAGTTCAAGCTGCCGGTGCACGCGCCCAAGGATTTCATGCGCAAGATGATGGCCGAGTTTCGCAACCACCGGCAGTTTGCCGCGCCTTGGAACCAGCGCCTGAAACCCTCGTTTGGTCTCAATCCGGTGCGGCTGTGGGTGGAAGACGACAACATCGACCTGGAATACCACGTTCGACACGCCGCGCTGCCTTGGCCCGGCGGCGAACGTGAGTTGGGTGAGCTGGTGGGCCGCTTGCAAAGCACACCACTGGATTTGTCGCGTCCGCCCTGGGAGTGTACGGTCATTGAAGGGCTGGAAGGTGATCGGTTTGCGCTCTTCATCAAGATGCACCACTCCCTGATTGACGGTATCAGCGGCGTCAAATTGCTGCAACGCGGCATGTCTGCGGACCGCAGCAAAAGCTTGGGTCTGCCACCTTTCTGGGCCTCTGGCCGGGAGCCCAAGGCCAGCACAGCCAAGCGCCGTGAGGCCCTGATTCCGACCGTTACCAACGCCTTTGCCGGTGCGGTGCAAGAGCTGCGCATGCAGGCTTCGTCGGTGCCGCAATTGGCCATGGCCTTTGGAAAAATGATCAAGAGCGCGGTAGTGGCGGGTGAGCCGCAGATGGCCCTTCCGTTTGTGGCACCGCGCTCGGTCCTTAACGGTCGGGTGCGCGAGAAACGCCGTTTTGCGACGCAGCAGTTTTCGCTCGCCCGCATGCGCGAACTCGCTACCGCTGCCGACTGCACGCTCAACGATGTGGTGCTGGCGATGTGTGGCGGAGCCCTGCGCCGCTTTCTCGATGAACGCGACAATTTGCCCGACAAACCGCTGACGGCCGGCATTCCGGTTTCGGTACGACCCAAGGACGATGATGGCAACGGCAATGCCATCACCTTCATCGTCTCGACCCTGGGCACCGACATTGCGGGTGCGCGCGAGCGCCTGGCCGCGATTCGGCAGTCGGTCAAGCAGGCCAAGGCGCATGTGCAAAGCCTGCCGCGCCAGGCCATGATGCAATACACCGTGCTGCTGATGGCCCCCACCATTCTCACCCTGCTCACCGGGATCGGGGGGCGCATCAACCCGATGTTCAACATCACGATTTCCAACGTGCCCGGTCCCGACACGCCCTTGTATTTCCGCGGGGCTGAAATGGTCGCCACCTACCCGGCCTCGATCGTGACCCATGGCCAGGCGCTCAACATCACCTGCCAAAGCTATGCAGGCTTCATGAATTTTGGCTTTACCGGCTGCCACTCTTCGGTGCCCAGCATGCAAAAGCTCGCGCTCTACACCGCAGACGCTTTGGCCGAGCTAGAAGCCGCATTCATGCCACAGGCTGCAGCGCGGCTGGCGGTCATTGCCGCTGCACCGGCCGCGGCTGAGGTCAAGCGCCCGCGCTCCCCGTCTGCACTCCCGCGGAAAACACGCAAGAAGGTAGCCGCGCCAGCGCCTGCCGTCTGATGCGCAGACGAAGCCGGCCTGACCCGGGCTCAGGCTGGCGGAACTTCCCCAATCCAGGCTTGCATGGCCTGGTCGGTGGCTTCAAAAAGTTGCGCCAGGTCCGCTGCCAGCTCGGTACAGGCGGGCAGGTCGGCTCGGAGCCCGGCCTTCTCCAGGGACTCACAGCACTGGCCCATGCGCAAGGCACCCACGGTGCGTGCCGCAGACTTGAGTTTGTGGGCCGTGAACGCAACGTCACTGCCTTGGCCCAAGCGCACCTGCTGCTGCAGCAGCACCAACTGCTCGCGCGCAGCGTGCAAGAATTTTGCAGACAAGCGGTGGCGAATCGTTCTGCCTGACCCAACAACCCGCTCCAGCACCGTTGGGTCATAGAGCGTAAACGTCGGCGGGACCGGCGCGGGGTAGGAACGGACCACCGCAGGGTTCAGCTTGGGGTGTGGCGACGCCGGTATGGCCGACTCAGCGCCGGCGCCATCCGGCGCCTGCAACCGCTCGGACGCTGCCATGCCGTTGGACTGCAGGTCCGCAGTTTCGGCGCCCGGCAGCCACTTGAGCAGGGTCTCAAACAGGATTTGCGGATCAATCGGTTTGATGACCACATCGTTCAAACCGGCAGCCAGGTAGTGCGCGCGGTCCTCGGCCATGGCGTTGGCGGTCATGGCGATGACGCAATTGTCCGCCCATTGTGGATTGTCACGAATCCGTTGCGTGGCCTCCAGGCCGTCCATCACCGGCATTTGGATATCCATGAGGATGAAGTCAAATTGCGCATGGCGCAGACGTTCCAGGGCCTGCGCACCATCGCCGGCCAGTTGCACCACAATGCCCGACTCCTCCAGAATCCCCTTGGCGACGTCGAGGTTGAAGTCGTTGTCGTCCACCACCAGGATGTGTTTTCCGCGCAACGCCTCGACCTGTCTGGGCGTAGCGGGCGCGCGACGCACTACCTCGGAGTGTGGCGTCGGCGCGGCGTGCAGGCGCACGGTAAACCAAAAGGTGCTGCCCAAGCCCGGTTGGCTCCTCACCCCGACCGCGCCACCCATGAGCAGGGCCAATTGTTTGCTGATGGCCAGCCCCAGACCGGTTCCGCCAAATAGCCGGGTGGTCGAATTGTCACCTTGCTCAAACGATTGAAACAGACGCCGCATCTCCGCGTCGTCCATGCCAATGCCGGTGTCTTCGACCTCAAACCGCAGCAGACAGGTGGCAGGGTCTTCCACCTGCAGCGCATCTGTCACGCGCTCGACGCGCACCATCACAGTGCCCTGGGGGGTGAACTTGATCGCGTTATTGACGTAGTTGATCAGAATCTGATTGATCCGTAGCGGGTCTCCCATACAGTGCGAGGGCAGCTTGGGATCGGTTTCGAAATGCAGACCAAGACCTTTGTCTGCGGCTTTCTGGGCCATCAGGTTTTTGACATTGTCAAGAACATGCGCGAGCTGGAACTCGACCGATTCCATGCGCAGCTTGCCGGCCTCAATCTTGGAGTAGTCGAGGATGTCGTCGACCAGTTCAAGCAAATGCTTGCTCGCGCTTTGAATTTTTCGAATTTGATCACGCTGCTTGGCTGACAGCTCGGTGCGCAGCACCAGATAGGACATGCCGGTAATCGCATTCAGCGGGGTCCGAATCTCGTGGCTCATATTTGCCAAAAACGTGCTCTTGGCCTGGGTTGCGGACTCGGCCAGCACGCGGCCCGAGATGTCCAGCACGATGGCGTACAGCAGCGTGCGGCCATCGATTTCAATCGGTCCCGAATGCACCTCCACCGGCACCCGCTTGCCACTGGCGGTGCGGTGGCTGAAGTAGAAGTGCTCGCGGCCATCGTGTTTGGCCTGTTCGCGCTCGGCGCGCATTGCGTCGTTGGACAAGAAGCCAATGGTCTGCAGCGCCAGCCCGGCGAAGGAAGCAGCGCTGTAGCCATAAAACTGCTGCGCTGCCTCGTTGCCATGGACAACACTGCTGGTACCTGGATCGATCAACAGCATGGGCACCTTCGCGCCGTCAAAAAGTGCCCGATAGCGCGCTTCGCTGCGGCTGACTTCGGCGTGCTGGAGCGACAGCTTTTGCTCGAAACTGCGGTCGACCAGGACCACCAGCCGACCCGCGTCCCCGACAGTATCGGGGTGGAGCGCAATCATGTGGGCATCCACCTCAATGGCTTCGCCTGAGCCTGTCGGGAAAATCTGGCAGCGCGACGCCTGCGCCAGGTCGGTGCGTGCGGTCAGAGCTTTGAACAATCGGTCACGGCTGTCAATGGCAAACAACTGGTACACCGAGCGACGTTGCAATTCGGAATTCTTGCGCAGACCAAAGCGCTCTCTTGCCGCCGTGTTGGCTTCTATGATGAAGCCTTGGGAGTCAATCAGCATGCCCTCAAGCGGCAGGTTCTCGAACAGCCGGCGGTACTTCTTCATGGCATCTTCGGTGCGCAATTGCGCGGCCTTGAGATCCTGGTTCTGGATTTCGAGCTCGGTCTGGTAAATGCGCAACTCTTCGAGCAGCCGCAGGGCGTCGGCCATATCGTCGGGCGCACCCGACATGCCCGACGCAGTCCCCGAGCGGTCGATTTCCGACAGCGCGCGTTGGCGCAGAATGTCAATTTCCCGGTCTACCGATCTCACAATGCTTTCCCCTTAAACCATGAAGTGACATTGATATGGCTCACCACGGCCCCGAAACTGGGGCCGTGGATCGGAGCCACATTCATCACAAACCAGCGCTCCTCGGTGGGCGAGTGGCACGGATACTCAATCGAGAATCCGGGCAGACTGCCTTCAAGCACACCGCGCAGTCCGCGCAGAGCCGCCGAGGCCGAATGACCATCCTCTGGAAAGTCAGACTGACAAGCGGTCAAATAGTTGCAACCGGGGCCGGTAGCACGCAGGTCCGGGTCGCCGTTGGCCATGGCAAAGCGCTTCCAGGCGTTGTTGACCATGGCAATGGTGCCATCCGAATCGAGCACCGCCACATGTTCGGGCAAACCGTCCAGAATGGCCTGCAGCCGCCTGGCATCGCGGTAGGCGCTGACGTCGACAAACGACATGACCGCACCGCGCCCATCGGTTGACGCCACCGCATAGGGCAAGATGCGTACCAACAGCATCCGGTCGTTGTCGGTGCAGCTCACTTCACGCTCGACCGCCCTGCCACTTTGCAAGGTCAGGGCCAAGTCGTCCATCAGCATGGGGTAGCGCATGGTGTGCGCAATGTCGGTCAGTGGCCGCCCCACATCCGTGTCACGCAGTTTGAAGAGGCTTGCCACATCCGGGCTGAAACGGGTCACGCACATGGCGGGGTCGACAAACACGGTGGCCACGCCGTTGGATTTGCCCATGCTCTCCAAGTCGGCATTGACCTTGTTGAGAAGCAGCATTTTTTCCTGGTATTCGGCGTTGACGGTGTTGAGCTCTTCGTTGACTGACTGCAGCTCTTCGTTGGAACTTTGCAGCTCCTCGTTGGAGGCCATCAGTTCCTCGTTGGTGGCCTGCAATTCTTCGTTCGAGGTCTCCAGTTCTTCGATCGTCGACTGCAGGCTCTCGCGGGTGGCCGCCAATTCGCGCTCCAGGGTCTCGATGCGGGTCATGGTTTCGGCACTGACGTCGACGGCCTTGCGGGTATCTTGCGCACCAAATGCCTCGGTCTCAAAGCACAGCAAGGTCAGCCGTTCGACGCCCTCATTCTTCAGACCGTGGGCCGACAGCCGTACCGAGCGCGTCGCGCCACTTTGCAGCCGAACCTGAATCGGGTCGGACAACAAAGAGCACTGGTCCTTGATGGATTTGTACAGCAAAGCGGAGGCAATCGGCACCAGCGGGTCTAGCAGCAGGCGATTCACCACCAGACTGGCAGAGCCCTGCTTGGCCTGGATGAACGGGTTGACATCACCAAACAGGTGCACCGCCTCATGCGTTTCATTGAAGATGATTGCGGGCGGTGCGTACTGGGTCAGCAAGGTGGTGATGCCGGTGTCGACGGGGTTGAAACCTGCCACCTGCACCGGAATCTTGCGCCGCACCTCGGTTGGCACCAGACGGGTGCGGCTGCTGCCTTTGCTGTGGTGCTCCACCAGCGGCAGGATACGGTCCGCGGTACGGCGAAACAGCTTGTGCTTGGTACTGATCACTTGCAGCGCTTCGGTCATCATGGCCACTGACTCGCTAGAGCCCAGAAAGAGCGTGCCACCACCATTGAGGGCATACAGCAGGGCATGCAGCACCCGCTCTTGCGCGGCCGGCTTGAAATAGATCAGGGTGTTGCGGCACAGCACCAGATCCATCTTGGTAAATGGCGGGTCCGACAGCAGGTTTTGCCGCGCAAAGACGATGCATTGGCGCAACTCTGACTTGATGTGGTACGCGCCGCTCTTGTAGACAAAGAAGCGCTGCAGGCGCTCGGCCGATATTTCGGCAGTAATGGTTTCCCGGTACATGCCCATGCCGGCCTTCTCGATCGCCTGGTGGTCCACATCGGTGGCAAAAACTTTCAGGGTCGGCCAGCGCTTGAGCCGGTCAAAGGTCTCCAGAAACAGCATCGCGATCGAATAGGCCTCTTCGCCAGTGGCGGTCCCGGCAACCCAGACCCGGATCGTGGCGTTGCTTTCGGTGGCCGCCACCAGTGGGGCAATGACCTGGTCGGCGAGCATCTCGAAGGCCTCGGGGTCGCGGAAAAAACTAGTCACCGAAATCAGCATCTCGCGCCGCAAAATCAGCATTTCCTCGCGGTTGCTCTCCAGCAACTCCAGGTACTGGTGCAGCTCGGGGGTGTGGCGCGCCTGCATGCGCCGCTCCAGCCGGCGCATGATGGTGGCCGGCTTGTAGTCGGAAAAGTCGATGCCTCCGAGCTGGTACAGCAGCTGCAGGATTTCGGCAAAGATGTCGTCGTTGGTGAGTGCAGCGTGTGGCGTGACCGGCAGCACCGGGCGCTGGTCTTCATACGGCAGATTGTGAATGTGCGCTACGAGCCGCAGCGGCAGCTCATCGGGTGGCAGCACCGCGTCCATCACGCCGGCTGCAATGGCGCTGCGCGGCATGCCGTCAAATTTGCAGGACTCCGGCTCCTGCGCCATCAGGAAGCCACCCCCGGCGTTGATGGCCACGGCGCCCCGGGTGCCGTCGGTTCCGGTGCCCGAGAGGATGATCCCGACCGCCTTCTCACCATACACCTCGGCCAGCGACGAAAAGAAAATGTCGATCGGCAGCGTCAGCCCCTGGGTCTTCTTGGGCCTGAGGTGCAGGTGGCCGGGCGACACATGCATGGTGCTGCCGGGGGGTATCAGGTAGACCTGGTTGGCCTGCAAGGGCATGTCTTCTTCGACCATCGTCACCGGCATGCGGGTGTGGCGCGACAGCAGCGTATTCATGATGCTTTTGTGGTCCGGCGAAAGGTGTTGCACCACCACAAAGGCCGCGCCGGTGTCGGTCGGGCAGGCGGAAAAGAAGCGTTCCAGGGCATCCAGCCCCCCGGCGGAGGCGCCGATGCACACCACGTATGCATCAAAACTGGCACGCGTCGGGGCGTCGCTGCTCGCCGGGGCGGTACTTGACGGAGGCATCATCTCGCTGGCTTTCCTTTTCACTGGTTATTCAAAATTTTCGCAATCTTTAAGATCACGCGTTGCGCGCAAGGCAATCGACTGTGCAACAAAGGCTTCAAACTGCGCCGCCGGCAGGGGCTTGCTGAAGTAATAGCCTTGCACCTCGTCGCAGTGCTGCGCGCGCAAAAATTCGAGTTGGTCGACGGTTTCCACCCCTTCGGCAATGGTTTGCAGGCCCAGGCCGCGGGCCATCTGGATGATGGCGGTCACAATCGCGCGGTCTTCGGGGTCAGAGCAAATGTCGCGTACAAACGACTGGTCGATCTTGAGCTTGTAGACCGCAAACCGCTTGAGATAGCTCAGCGATGAATAGCCGGTACCAAAGTCGTCGATCGCCAGTCGGACGCCCCTGGCGTGCAGCTGGTTCATGGTGGCCACTGCCGCAGCCGGGTTGTGCATGGCGGCGGCCTCCGTCAGTTCAAGTTCGAGCCGGTCCGCCGGCAGGCCGGTCTGGCGCAGGATGCGCTGGATGGTGTCGGGCATTTGGGCATTGCGAAACTGCACCGCAGACACATTGACCGCGATCACCATCTCTGGCAGCCCCGCGTCCAGCCACTGCTTCATCTGCGCAATGGCGGTCTGCAAGACCCATTCACCCAGGGCAATGATCTGGCCGGTGTCTTCGGCCACCGCAATGAATTCGGCCGGCGACACCGGGCCAAGCTCCGGATGGGTCCAGCGCAGCAGCGCTTCTGCACCAATGACACGCCCGTCGCGCAAGGACATCTGGGGCTGGTAATGCAGGTACAACTGCCCGCGCGCAATCGCGTGGCGCAGGGCCGAGGCAAGCTGCACCTCACGTGCCAAATGGTCTTGCATGGTCTGCGCAAAGAAACGGAAATTGTTGTGGCTTTCCTGCTTGACGCGGTACATTGCGGCGTCGGCGTTTCTGGACAAGGTGTCCATGTCGGTACCGTCCCCGGGGTACATCGCAATGCCGATCGACGCGGTTGCCACCAGTTCATGCGAACCGATCTGGCATGGCATCGCGACTGCATCCATGAGCTTTTGCGCCACGTGGGCAGCACCGATGCCATCGGTACCGGGCAACACAAACACAAACTCATCTCCGCCCAGCCGTGCCACGGTATCAATCTCACGCACCGCGGCCTTGAGGCGGGTGGCCACCTGCATCAGCAGCTTGTCACCCGCCGTGTGGCCCAGGGTGTCGTTGATGTTTTTGAAATGGTCGAGGTCCAGGAACATCACGGCCAGCGGCTCTTGACTGCGCTCGGCCAGACTCAGGGCAAAGTGGAAATGGTCTTGCAGCAGCACCCGATTGGGCAGCCCGGTCAACTGGTCAAAGTGGGCCAGGTGCTGCAGTCGTAGCTCGGCCTGGCGCTGCGCCGTGATGTCTTCCTTGATCGCGAGGTAGCTGTTGACCCGGCCCCGCTCGTCGCGCACCGGTGAAATCGTGGCCGCTTCGATAAATTCAGAGCCGTCGGCCCGGTGGTTGACCAGCTCACCTTTCCAGACCTTGCCCTGTTGGAGGTGTTCCCATAGCGCGTCGAAGGTGGCGCGTGGGGTCTTGCCCGACTGCAGGAAGCGCGGGTTGCGACCGACCACCTCTGTCAGCGGATAGCCGGTGAGCTCGACAAAGGTGGCGTTGGCATACACGATTCTGCCTTCCAGATCGGTGATGAGGATGGAGTTGGGGCTCTGCTCCACGGCAACGGTGAGCTGGCGTAGCGATTCCTCCAGGGCTTTGCGCTCGGTGGTGTCGGCCTGTGTGCCGGTCATACGCAGCGGCTTGCCGTTGGGGTCACGCAGCGCCATCTTGCCGCGCGACATGATCCACCGGTAACGGTTGTCCTTGCAGCGCATGCGATGCTCGGCGATGTAAGTGGCCTGGCCGTTTTCAAGGTACTCCTGCAATTCATTGAGCACCTGCTCCCGCTCTTGCGGGTGCAGGTGCGCGACCCAGGCATCGCGGGTATTGGGGAACTCGTCTTCCTGGTAGCCCAGCATGGCCTTCCAGCGTTTGCAAAAATAATAGCTGCCGGTCTGCACGTCCCAGTCCCACACGCCATAGCCCGCGCCGTCGAGGGCAAACTCCCAGCGCTCTTCGCTCTCCAGCAACTGGCGTGTGATCCAGCGGTTGCGCGCAATCGAGGTCGTCGCCGCCAGCAACAGTGTCAGCAGTACCGTGGTGCTCACAATGACCAGCACCAGCAGGTTGGAGGAGATCAAGCTTTCGCTCGCTGCTGCGCCATTGCCCTGGACAAAGCGGGCAGCGGCCATCGCGGTGTAATGAATCCCCGTCACTGCCGCACCCATCACCAGGGCCGCGAGCGCATGGCGGTAGTGGCTCTGCCCCAGCAGGCGCGTCCTGGCCCACAGCGCCACATATGACAGAAGCAAGGTCACCGGCAGTGTGATGAGTAGCAGCAACGGGTCGTAACGCACCCAGCCATCAAAATGCATGGCCGTGGTTCCGATGAAGTGCAGACTACCGATGCCCAGCCCTAACACCAGCGTGGCCAGGCCCATGCGCGCCGCGGACAGCGCTTGCTCGCCCACCCAGCTCAGGGCCAGTCCGCTGCAAACAATGCCGGGCACTAGCGACACCAGGGTCAGCACCGGGTCGTAGTGCACACCACAGGGCAGGTTCAGCGCCAGCATGCCAATGAAATGCATGGACCAGATGCCCACGCCCATGCTGAGTGCACCAGCCGAGCTGCCGACCCAGGGCCGCTGGGCCGCCACCTGGGTACCGGGTCTTGAAATCAGCAAGGCCACATACGAGGAAAAAATTGCAATACTGACAGACGCGCTGACCAGCAGCGGGCTGTAGCTTGCCTGGTACAGCACCGAGTCGCCCGGCGCGCCCAGCAGGGTGACCATCCAGTCAGGCATTCGGACCTCCCTTGGTCGCATTGCTGAGGCGCCGCACCACCTCGCGCAGTGCTTGGCGCGTGGTCTCTAGC
>JAIPCE010000135.1 GCA_021738345.1 Rhodoferax sp.
GCTGCCGCCAATCACGCCCGCCAGACCCGCCAAGGCAGCGCCGGCGCCAAATACCAGCATGAACACACGGGGCACGTTATGCCCCAGCGCCTCAACCGCTTCTGGATGGGTCAGGGCCGCTTGTATCACCAGACCGATGCGGGTACGTGTCAAGAGCAGCCACACTGACACCAGCATGGTCAATGCCACCAGCATCATGAAACCCCGGGTCGCTGGAAAAGGTGAACACACCACACGCACCGCTGCGTCAGCCGCACTGCACATTTCGGCGGGTGCCGCACCCCAAAGCACCTGCAAACCGTTGACGGAATGGTTAATCAGGGTAAACGCCGGGCCTTGCAGAACCGTCGGGGGTTGAAACTCGACCGCAATGCGGCCCCAGATCAGCTGCACCAGCTCCAGAATGACGTAAGACAGGCCAAAGGTGATCAACAGCTCAGGCACGTGGCCAAATTTATGCACCCGGCGCAGGCAAATGCGCTCAAACAGCGCACCCAGCGCGCCGACCACCAGCGGCGCGATGACCAGTGCGGGCCAGAACCCGACCCAGCGCGACACGCTATAGCCGACATAGGCGCCCAGCATGTAAAAACTGGCATGGGCGAAATTCAACACGCCCATCATGCTGAAGATCAAGGTCAAACCCGAACTCAGCATAAACAGCAACAGACCATAACTGAGCCCGTTGAGCATCGAAATGATGAAAAACTCCATGATCCAAGATTCCTCAGTGGGACGCACCCATCGGCATTACCAGCGGCTCAATCGGGAGCGTAGCGTTCACAGCGGTATAAATAAAAGAGCCCGATGCGGACCAACCGATCGGGCCATCTGCCGTCAACCCTAAAAATCAGGGTCGTTTCATTTGGCAGCTCGTCGGAGTGCTAGAGACGTAGTTCGGGAATTCCTTCACGGGTGCAAGCGTCATGCCGGTGTTCTCGGGGCTATAGGGGTATTTTTTGTCCGCCTTTTGCCACACCGTCATGTAAAGAGGCTGCTGCAACTGGTGGTCGGCCTTACGCATTTCCACTTCGCCGTTAAAGCTGTCAACCTTGATGCCTTCGAGTGCGGCAGCCACCTTGACCGGATCGGTCGATTTGGCCTTGGCCATGGCAGCGCCCAGGGTCTGGAAAATGCGGATGGTCGAGCCCGTGTAGAAGTCGTCGTTGTACTTGGCCTTGAATTCGTCCTGCCATTTTTGCATCTGACCACCCATGTTGTAGTGGTTGTAAGCAATTTGATACACCCGGCCTGCGCCATTGGTGCCCAGCGCCGACGGAGTGCCGGTCACACCCGCATAGTAGGTAAAGAACTTGCCGGTGTAGCCGCCTTCGTTGGCGGCCTTGATGAGCAGCGAAAGGTCGGACCCCCAATTTCCGGTAATGACGGTGTCTGCCCCGGATGCCTTGATTTTGGCGATGTACGGAGCAAAATCGCGGGTTTGTGCCAGCGGATGCAGGTCTTCGCCGACAATTTGAATGTCGGGGCGCTTACGGGCCAGGGTTTCCTTGGCAAACTTGGCCACCTGCACGCCGTGTGAATAGTTTTGACCCAGGATATAGATTTTCTTGATGTCCTTCTGGGTTTCCATGAAGCTCGACATGGCTTCCATTTTCATGGAGGTGTCAGCGTCGAAGCGGAAGTGCCAGTAGCTGCACTTGCTGTTGGTCAGGTCGGGGTCGACTGCCGAGTCGTTGAGGTAAATCACCTCTTTACCGGGGTTGCGCTCGTTATGCTTGGTGACCGCGTCAGTCAGCGCCAGCGCTACCGAGGAGCCATTGCCCTGAATGATGTAGCGCGCGCCCTGGTCAATGGCGGCCTTGAGCGCGTTCAGGCTCTCGGTAGGGCTGAGCTTGTTGTCAATACCGGTGATCTCAAACTTCACGCCGGCAGGGTTGCCCGCACCGCTGAACTTTTCGGCAAAAAATTGGTAGCCCTTGAGCTGGCTGACACCTACCGGACCCAGCAAGCCGGTCAGCGGGTCAATCCGCACCAACTTGACGGTTTCGCCTTTTTGGGCCATCGCACCGGTGGCACACAGAACAGCCACGCCAGCGGCCGCCAATTTGAATGCAAATTTCATATCTAGTCTCCAGTAAGTCAGAACAACACCGAGCGTACCAATATTTGACGCACTGCAGCGCAAGGGATTTCCCCTAGGCTCTATCACCAAGGCGACTGCAGGCATCGCCACGGACTCTCGCGATCCAGCCGCACCCCAGCCCTAGCGCACACGGACGGTGCGTCAATACCAGCGGCTCAGGCACTGGGTAGCTTGTAGTCCTTAAGGACTTCGCGTAGCCGGGTCTTCATCATCTTTCCGGTGCCACCGAGCGGAATGGAGTCGACGAACACCACGTCGTCAGGAATCTGCCACTTGGCGGTTTTGCCTTCGTAAAACGCAAGCAATTCCTCGCGCGACACGTCCATGCCCGGCTTTTTAACCACCGCAATGATGGGACGCTCGTCCCACTTGGGGTGCTTCATGCCAATGCAGGCCGCCATGGCCACGGACGGATGGGCCATGGCCACATTTTCAACATCAATCGAGCTGATCCACTCGCCACCCGACTTGATGACGTCCTTGCTGCGGTCGGTAATCTGCATATAGCCGTCAGCGTCGATGGTCGCCACGTCGCCGGTCGGGAACCAGCCGTCCACCAGGGGTGAACCACCCTCGCCCTTGAAATAATCGCTGATGATCCACGGGCCTTTGACCAGCAAATCGCCGTAGGCCTTGCCGTCCCACGGCAGATCTTTGCCGTCGTCACCGACGATCTTCATGTCGACACCAAAAATGCCGCGCCCCTGCTTGAGGCGGATTTTCATTTTGTCGGCGTCGCTGAGGGCCAAATGTTTGTTCTTGAGTGTGCACACGGTGCCCAGCGGCGACATTTCGGTCATGCCCCAGGCATGCAGCACCTCGACACCGTACAGATCGTTAAAAGCCGTAATCATGGCCGGCGGACAGGCCGAGCCCCCAATAACGGTGCGCTTGAGGGTCGAGAACTTGAGATTGCCCGACTGCATGTGCGCAATCATCATCTGCCAGACCGTAGGCACACCGGCCGCAAAATTCACTTTCTCGGCTTCAATCAGCTCAAAAATCGACTTACCGTCCATAGCCGGACCGGGGAACACCAGCTTGGCACCGGTCATGGCCGCAGAGTACGGCAAGCCCCAGGCATTGACGTGGAACATCGGCACCACCGGCAACAGGCAGTCGCGAGCGCTCATGCTCAGGGCGTCCGGCATGGCACCGGCCATGGCATGCAAGATGGTCGAGCGGTGGCTGTACAGGGCGGCCTTGGGATTACCGGTGGTGCCACTGGTGTAGCACATGCTCGAGGCAGAGTTTTCGTCAAAAATCGGCCAAGTGTAGGTGGACGGCTGGGCGCCCATCCAGGCCTCGTAACTTTGCAGCCCCGGTATGCCGGTGTCAGCTGGCACCTTGTCGGCATCGCACAGCACGATATAGTGCTTGATGGTGCTGCATTTGCTGTGCACGGCCTTGATGATGGGCAAGAAGCTCATGTCAAAACACATCACCTGGTCTTCGGCGTGGTTGGCAATCCAGGCAATTTGCTCGGGGTGCAGGCGCGGATTCAAGGTGTGCAGCACACGCCCGGTTCCGCTCACGCCAAAGTACAACTCCAGATGCCGGTAGCCGTTCCAGGCCAGCGTGGCCACCCGGTCCCCAAACGCAAGCTGCATGCGGTCCAGCGCATTGGCGACCTGGCGCGAACGCGTGGCAACATCTTTGTAGGTGTAGCGGTGAATATCGCCCTCTACCCGTCGCGACACCACTTCGGCGTCGCCGTGGTGCTTTTCGGCGAACTCGATCAAGGAAGAAATCAGCAACGGATGGTTTTGCATCAGCCCTAACATGGCGCGTGTCTCCTGAAATGGTAATAAAGCGGGTAACGCGAATGGTAACGCCTTCAAGTCCCCTCACACCCCGGGAGATAGTCAATTGCGGGACAATTTCCCCATGATGACCCACAGCCCCCGACCGCCACTGCATGCACCCAAGCCGTGGAGCAATAGTTTTGCCACGCTGGGCGAGGACTTTTATGTAGCCCTGGCACCCACACCGGTGCCAGAACCGTATTGGGTGGCCCGCAATACCACCCTGTCGGCAGAGCTAGGCTGGAGCTGGTCAGATGAAAACGAGGACGTGTTGCTCCAGGAGCTGGCCGGCAACCGCACCCCTGCCGGCGCAGTGTCCCTCGCCAGTGTCTACAGCGGGCACCAGTTTGGCGTCTGGGCCGGCCAGTTGGGTGATGGCCGGGCCATTCTGCTCGGAGACATCGCAGGCCACGAAATTCAACTCAAGGGGTCCGGCCTCACGCCGTTTTCCCGCATGGGCGATGGACGGGCGGTATTACGCTCAAGCATCCGCGAGTTTTTGGCCAGCGAAGCCGTGCACGCTCTTGGCATTCCCACGTCACGCGCACTCAGCATCGTGGGCTCCGACCTGCCAGTACGCCGCGAAACCATGGAAACCGCAGCCGTGGTGACACGTGTCGCCCCAAGTTTTATCCGGTTCGGGCATTTTGAACACTTTTGCCACCACGACTTGCACCCGCAACTGCGCCAGTTGGCCGACTTCGTCATAGACCGCTACTACCCCGCGTGCCGCACCGACCCGCGATTTGAGGGCAACCCCTACGCGTCCTTTTTGAATGCAGTCTCCGAGCGCACGGCTGCCATGGTGGCGCAGTGGCAGGCGGTGGGTTTTTGCCATGGAGTGATGAATACAGACAATATGAGCATCCTCGGTCAGACGCTGGATTACGGGCCGTTCCAGTTTCTTGACGCTTTTGATCCGGGGCATATTTGCAACCATTCGGACCATCAAGGGCGTTATGCATTCAATAAGCAGCCCCAGGTTGCCTACTGGAATCTGGTCTGCCTGGGACAGGCCTTGCTGCCCTTGATCGGGGACCAGGAGCAGGCGGTTGCGGCGCTCGACAGCTTCAAAGCCTGTTACTTGCGGAGTTTTTCGCAACAGATGGCCGCCAAGCTGGGCTGGGAGCGATCCAGCGAGAGCACCGCAGCCCTGGCCGACTCCGTGTGGGCACTTTTGGCTAACGAGCGCGTGGACTACCCCATTTTTTGGCGCCGTTTGAGCCAGTGGTCGAAGCGTTGCGACTTTTTGGACAGCCAGGTACGCGATCTGTTTTTGCAGCCCAAGGGCATTGAGGCATGGCTGCAACAATTTTCCGCGGCGATTGCCCTCGCTCCCGCGTCACATTCTGCGGACCTGATGCTACGCACCAACCCAAAATACGTGCTGCGCAACCATCTGGGCGAACTGGCAATCCGGGCGGCAAACAACAGGGACTATGCGCCAGTCTCCAGACTGCTGGCGGTACTTCAAACGCCCTTTGACGAGCACCCGGGCTGCGAGGACCTGGCCGACTTCCCGCCCGCCTGGGCGGGAAGTATTGCCATCAGTTGTAGTTCCTGAACCCTTGAAGACCTGATTTTTATGCCTTACCCGATAGATAAGTCCGAACCCGAATGGAAAGCCGTGCTGCGTGCCAAAGGGGCCGAGCCCAGCGCCTTTGAAGTGACTCGGCACGCCGCCACCGAACCCGCCCACACGGGCAGGTACGCTGAGCACTTTGCGCCGGGCCGCTACCATTGCATTTGTTGCAACAAAGCTCTTTTCACTTCCGACGCAAAGTTCGATGCCGGTTGTGGCTGGCCCAGTTTTGACCAGACGATTACCGAGAACGCGGTGGCGGAGCGGGTCGATCGCAGCCACGGCATGCTGCGTACCGAAGCCCTATGCCCCGATTGTGGCGCGCATCTGGGCCATCTGTTCGATGATGGACCGACCGAAACCGGCCTGCGCTACTGCATGAACTCGGCTTCGTTACACTTCGTGGCTCAATGAAAACACTGATCGACTTCTTCCCTATCCTGCTGTTCTTTGGGGGTTACAAGCTCTACGACATCTATGTTGCGACGGCCGTGCTGATGGCTGCGACCGTGTTGCAGATGGGTTTGATCCTGTGGCTCGACGGCAAATTGCAGACCATGCACAAGGTCACTGCGCTGCTGGTACTTGCCTTTGGCACACTAACCCTGGTGTTGCAGGACGAGCGATTCATCAAATGGAAACCCACGGTGCTGTACAGCGCCATGGCGATTGCGCTGGCCCTTGCACTATGGGTGTTACGCAAGAACTTTCTCAAAATGATGCTGGGCAGCCATCTGGAGTTGCCTGACCCGGTGTGGCACAAACTCACTGTGGCATGGATTGTTTACTTTCTTTTCATGGCCGCCAGCAACGCCTACGTGGTCTGGTATTTCAGCACCGATTTCTGGATGAACTTCAAGCTCTGGGGTTATGTATTTCCGCTTGCCTTCATCATTGGTCAAGGCATTTACATCGCACCCCATCTGCAAGTTGCCGACAGCACCGACCCGAATTCCAAACAATGACCTCCAATCCGACCGCCGCCCTGCTCACCCAACGACTGCAAGAGCGCCTCGACCCCCTGCAACTGGAGGTGCTCGACGAAAGCCACCAGCACCACGGCCATGCCGGAGCCAACGGAACAGGTTTTGGCACGCACTTCCGGGTCCGCATTGCTTCACACAGATTTACCGGGATCAGTCGGGTGGCACGCCATCGCCTTGTGTATGATGCGCTGCAAGATTTCATAGCCCAGGGCTTGCATGCGCTGGCTATTGAGGCCGAAGAAGCGCCGCCTGGCAGCACCCCTTGGTAATGATTTAGCATCTTTGAATAGAACCCCTGAAGGAAAACGAATGAAGAAGAGAATTTTGTCGGCCGTGGCGATCGCCGCCATTCTGGCGACCACCGTTCCAGCGGCCCTGGCACAAAATGTGGCCGTGGTCAACGGCAAGGCCGTGCCCAAGGCGCGTGTCGAAGCGCTAATGCAGCAGGTGGCCCGCTCCGGCCGCCCGGTCACCCCGGAAATGGAAGGCCAGATCAAGGACGAGGTCATCGCCCGTGAGATCTTCATGCAAGAGGCACAGGCGCGTGGCCTCGATGCCACCGAAGATTTCAAGGTGCAAATGGAGTTGGCCCGCCAGGCAATTCTGATTCGCGAGCTATTTGCCGACTACCAGAAGAAGAATCCGGTGACTGACGAGCAGATCAAGGCAGAGTACGACAAGTTTGCCGCAGCCAACAGTGGCAAGGAGTACAAGGCACGCCACATCCTGGTCGAAAAAGAAGACCAGGCCAAAGCCATCATTGCGCAGCTCAAAAAAGGCGGCAAATTTGAAGACATCGCCAAGAAATCCTCCAAGGACCCCGGCTCGGGTGCGAACGGGGGCGACCTGAATTGGGCTAACCCGAGCAATTTTGTCAAGGAATTCTCGGAAGCCATGACCGCGCTGGCCAAAGGCAAGACCACCGAGACTCCGGTAAAAACCCAGTTTGGCTACCACATCATCCGCCTGGATGACATTCGTGATGCCAAACTCCCTGCGTTTGATGAAGTCAAGCCGCAAGTCTCGCAACAATTGCTGCAGCAAAAGATGGCCAAATTCCAGGAAGAACTGCGCGGAAAAGCCAAGATCGAGTAGGTAAGCCGATCAAACTTGATTAATTTGGATTGCCACGCTACGAGCGCAATGGCAATCCGAGCGTAGTCCACAGCCACAGGCCCGCTAGCAATACCGGTTGGTGCAGCATGTAATAGCTCAGGCTCCAGCGGCCCAGCAGGGCTATGGGGGCCAGCAAAACTGGCAGCGACCGTGCCGGGTTGCCGTGCACGGCCTCCTTGGCGGCCAACCCTTGCTGCTTCAACTGCCACTGCATGAGCGCCATGCCCCACCACATCACGCCCAACCAGGGAATCAGGGGCACAAAGTCCTCGGTAATGGGCTTGCGGCTGATGAGACCGAGCCAATTGAGTGCCTTGCCATTGAGCGCGGTACTCAAGAGCTCTGCGTCGATAGCGTAAGCCGCCAGGGGTTTGAGGGCTAAAGCCAGGGCGCCAAGCAGCCACAGCCAGCGTCCTGCAGGGGCGGTCAGGCGCACCACAATCAGCATCAACGCCATACCGTGCAGCACGCCAAAGTAGATGTAGCTATTGGGAAACATCAGGGCCGACCCGGCGCTTACCAACAGCGCGCAACCGGCGATTTGCAGCCAACGCCGACCAAAGCGCTGCCAGCTCTGGCCCTGCTCCAGTGCGATCGCCTGCCCCATTCCCGCGCACAACAGGAACAGGCTCAAAATGCAGGTTCGCTGCCAGGTCCAGAAGGGATCGGTATAAAAGTTCTGCCGGATGAAGCCTTGCTGCGCCAAATCGAAGCAAAAATGAAAACCTGTCATCCACAGCATCGCAAAGCCGCGCAACAGGTCAACGCCTTGAAATCTGGGTGTGTGCATGGGCGAAGTTTAAGACAGGATAATTGGGTGATGACATACGCCGACCACCAACTCGAACTCCTGGCCCCTGCTCGCGATGTCGCCATTGGAATCGAAGCCATTAACCATGGTGCGGATGCAGTCTATATCGGGGGTCCGTCGTTTGGCGCACGCTCGGGTGCTGACAACCCTGTCAGTGACATCGCGCGCCTGGTGGCCCACGCACACCGGTTCAACAGCCGCATCTTTGCCACACTGAACACCATCTTGCGCGACGACGAGCTTGAACCTGCGCGCAAGATCGCCTGGCAACTGTATGACGCGGGAGTCGATGCGCTGATCATTCAGGACATGGGTTTGCTCGAAATCGATCTGCCCCCGATTCAGCTCCACGCCAGTACTCAGACCGACATCCGCACGCCCGAGAAAGCACGTTTTTTGCAGGATGCGGGCTTGTCCCAGATCGTGCTGGCGCGCGAACTTACGCTGGAGCAAATTGCTGTCATTCGCCAGCACACCCATTGCACGCTCGAATTTTTCATTCACGGCGCGCTGTGTGTGGCCTATAGCGGCCAGTGTTACATCAGCCAGGCGCACACGGGCCGCAGCGCCAACCGGGGTGAGTGCAGCCAGGCCTGTCGACTGCCCTACCAGGTAGTCGATGCCCAAGGACGATTTGTGGCGCACGACAAGCACGTGCTGTCGATGAAGGACAACAACCAGAGCGACAACCTCGCTGCGCTGGTCGATGTGGGCGTGCGCAGCTTCAAGATCGAGGGGCGCTACAAAGATATGGGCTATGTGAAGAACATCACCGCCCACTACCGGAGACTGCTCGATGCCTTGATCGAACAGCGCCAGAACTCTGCACTGGCGCTGGCCCGCGCGTCGAGTGGCACCACCTCCTTTCGCTTCACACCAGACCCCGCGCAAAACTTCAACCGCGAATTCACCGACTATTTCGTCCAGGGCCGCCAGCAGGATATTGGCGCATTTGACAGCCCAAAAAATCCGGGCCAACCGATTGGGCATGTGGTGCAGGTCGGTCCGACTTCGCTCGATCTGGAGCTCATCGACCGCGACCTGGCGCTGCACAATGGTGATGGCCTGTGCTACTACGACTTGCAAAAAGAACTGGTAGGACTGGCAGTGAACCGGGTTGAGCGGCAAAACGCCAAAAAAGGACGCTGGCGCGTTTTCCCCAAAGACCCCCTGAACCAACTCAAAGACCTGCGCAAAGGCCTGGAAGTCAATCGCAACCGGGACGTCGACTGGGTGCGGGCGCTGGAGAAAAAATCGAGCGACCGGCGTATAGGGGTGTGGGCGACACTAACCGAAACACCTCGGGGCATCGCATTGCAATTGACCGACGAGGACGGCCACAGTGCGAGTGCACAGACAGACCTGGTGCTCGAAGCCGCCAAGGATCCGAGCAGCGCCGTGGCCAGGCTTACCGAGCATCTTGGCAAAATGGGCGACACCTTGTTTGCTGTGCTGGACGTGCAGGTGCATTTTTCGCAACCGTGGTTTGTGCCCGCCTCGGTGTTAAACCCCTTGCGCCGTGCCGCCACTGACACGCTGGAGACTGCGCGCGCACGGGCCTTTGAGCGGTTGGAGCGGTCACGCCCGGTCGAACCACCGGTGCCTTACCCGCAAGACACCCTGAGCTATCTGGCCAACGTCTACAACCAAAGGGCGCATACGTTTTATGCCAGACACGGTGTCAAGCTCATCGATGCCGCCTTTGAGAGCAACCAGGAGACCGGCGAGGTCAGTCTGATGATCACCAAGCACTGCGTACGCTTCAGTCTGAGCCTATGCCCCAAACAGGCCAAGGGCGTGACCGGCGTGCAGGGAACGGTCAAGGCAGAACCGCTGCAACTGATCAATGGTCGAGAAAAGTTGACGCTGCGATTTGACTGCAAGCCCTGCGAAATGCACGTGATGGGCAAAATGAAGCCCTCGGTCTTGAATGCTGCCCGCAAGGATCCAACTGCCATATTTGCCAGCGCCCCTGCTGCCGTGCCCCTGAAGTTTTTCCCGCGCACCCGCACCAAACAACAGAAGCAATAGCCCGTAAGCGCCTGATAATTTTTTGTTGATCCCCCAACGTGTTAAATTGCCGTCATTCCCGCCTTCGCGAGAATAACGGGGATATCGCGGGAATGACGGCAATATGGCGAGAATGGCGAGGAGATTGGAGGGTATGAAAAAGGTGGCAAAAGAACAAATTATTTATCAAGGGCAGTGGCATACACTTGGAAAAATGACTTATTTCTGCGCGCCCCTGCACGTTTCTTTCAATGGCTGAGTTACCCCCTTTTGTAAAAGGCCAAGCCACCCCCCCAACAGATAGTCTGCGCCCGTCTGGGACGCTAGGGCGCTTCGAGTTGCGCAAGATGTTGGGCCGGGGTGCCCAGTCGACGGTCTGGTTGGCATTTGACCCCCGCATGGAGCGCGAGGTTGCGATCAAGGTCATGCGACCCGGACATGGCACGGACGACACGGCAGTCGCCCAGTGGCTGCAAGAGGCGCGCAGTGTTGGCAAAGTCAAGCACCCCAATATTGTTCCGGTCTACGAAGCCGATATCCAGGACCGCCAGCCCTATCTGGTTTTTGAATATATTGCCGGAAAAGCACTCGACGAGGTGCTGAAGCAGCGCGGTGCCTTGCCGCCACTCGAAGCGGCCACACTAATGATGGAAGTGCTCGATGCGGTGGCTGTCGCCCATGTGGCAGGCGTGGTGCACCGCGACCTCAAACCGGCCAATATTTTGATCGACGCTGCCGGCCACGCGCGGGTCATGGACTTTGGCATAGCGGCCCGAATTCGGGAGCGGAATGACACTGCCGGCGGCCCGGTCGATACCAGCGGTACCATGGGCTATCTGGCACCCGAGGCGGCCAATGGTGAGGTGCCGTCGGCATCGATGGATATATTTTCAGCCGGTGTGGTGCTAGCCGAGCTGCTCATGGGCAAACGCCTGGTCGGCGAAAAAGACAGCTACCGCGCCATGTACCGCGTCTTGAATGAGCAACTTACATTACCCGCCGACCTGAATCCGGCCGTCGATGATCGTTTGCGTGCCATTGTTAGCCGTGCACTGGCGCGTGACCCCCAGCAACGTTTCCCGAGCGCCCGTGTTTTCCAGGGTGAATTGGAGCAATGGATCAAGTCCATGGCCGCGCCAGGTGCCGTAGGTTCAAGCGGTGCAAGCAGCGGAACATTGGAGTTTTTGCTGCGCCGCATGCGCCACAAGAGCGACTTTCCGGCACTGTCCGAGTCGGTGGTGCGTATTCAGACCATGGCCACCTCGGAGACCGAGAGCGTCAACAGCGTCACCAATGAGATTTTGAAAGACGTGGCGCTCACCAATAAGCTCTTGCGACTGGTCAATAGCGCGCACTACGGACGTGGTGGAAATATCAGCACCGTGTCACGCGCAGTGAATCTGGTCGGTTTTAACGGCATCCGCAATATGGCCTTGAGCCTGGTCTTGCTGGAGCACATGCAGGACAAATCTCAGGCCGAGCAGCTCAAGGAAGAGTTTTTGCGCTCACTGATGGCGGGCTCGATTGGCGAAGAGTTGTGCCCAACCGTGCGTGAAAGCGAAGAAACCTTCATCGGGTCCATGTTTCAAAACCTGGGCCGCTTGCTGGTGCAGTTTTATTTTCCAGAAGAAGCCACGCAAATCCGCAGTCTGGTGCGTGCCCGGCGCGACCCAATGCCCGAGGCGGCAGCGGCTCTCAGCGTGCTGGGGCTGTCGCTTGAAGAATTGGGCTTGGGGATCGCCAAGGCCTGGGGTTTGCCCCAGGGCATTCAGCGTTGCATGCGCAAACCGGCCGGTGCGCCACCGGTCAGTGTGCCAAGCGATGCCGGTGAGCGATTGCGCTGGATTGCCTTGGCTTCCAACGAAATTGCCGATGTGCTGCTGCACAGCGAAAGCCACGAAGTCGATGGTCACATGGCCTTGGTGACAAAAAAGTTTGCCACGGCACTGGGTCGCACGACCAAC
>JAIPCE010000136.1 GCA_021738345.1 Rhodoferax sp.
CGCGCCAGCGGTCTGGTATTTCGCCCGCCTGCAAGCGCCGGGGGTTAACGCCATTGGAGCGACCTTTCCAGGCTTGCCGTTTGTGGTGCTGGGTCGCACCGACAAGGTGGCGTGGGGCGCTACCAACACCGGTCCCGATGTGCAAGACCTGTACCTGGAGCAGATCAATCCGGACAACCCCAACCAATACCGGGCACCCGACGTCAATGGAGCCGTGAGCTGGGCCAACTTCAGGACTCGCCGCTATGTGATAAAGGTAAAGAACCAGCCCGACGTGCCCGTGACGGTGCGGTCCACGCGCCATGGCCCGGTCCTCAGTGATGTGCAAAAGTCGCACCAGGAGCTGATGGACACCGGCAAATTCGTGCTGACTTTGCGCTGGTCGGCGCTCGACCCTGACAACCATACCGTGATGGCCGGCTTACGTTCGAACGGTGCGCAAAGCGTGGCCGATCTTTTGCAGGCGTATGACGCATGGCACTCACCGATGCAAAACATGGTGGTCGCCGATGTCGATGGAAACATTGCGTACAAGGCCGTGGGCAAGGTGCCACTGCGCCACGAAGGCAATGACATCATGGGCTTGGCACCATCGCCGGGCTGGGATCCAAAATACGACTGGGCCGGCTGGATAGCGAGCGGTGACAACCCCGAGGATCGGGGCGAAAAAGGCTGGATTGCCACCGCCAACCAAAAAATAACCCCACCGGGTTACAAATACTTTATGGGCCAGGACTTTGCGCTACCCACGCGTTTTGACCGTATTGAAGAACTGCTGGCGGCCTCGCCCCGGCATGACATCCATAGCATGCAAACCGTCCAGGCCGACCAGTTTTCCAAGGCGACCAAGCGCCTGCTGCCGGTTCTGCAGAGCGCCCGTCCCAAACATGCGCTGGGACTGCAGGCCATGGGCCAACTCAAGGGCTTTGACGCGGTGATGCGGCCGGATGCGCCCGCTCCGCTGGTTTTTGCAGCCTGGGCGGACGAGGTGACGCGCAGCCTGATTGAACCCAAGCTCGGTGAGGCAACTTTCAAAAACCTGTACGGCAAACGCAATTTCCGCTTTGCGGTGGAAGAAGCCTTGCTCGAGCCCGACCCCTGGTGGTGTGCGCCCAAGACCTGTGCCGAGCATGTGGATGCTGCGTTGGACCGGGCGCTCGATCGCTTGCAGGCTGCCTACGGCGCAGACGTCGCGCAATGGCAGTGGGGCAGGGCGCATGTGGCCCTCAGTGTCCATTCACCCTTCAGCAAAGTGGCCCCGCTGGCACCGTACTTTGATGTCCAGGTTCCCACCGGTGGCGATGCATACACGGTCAATGTCGGTCAATACTGGGCCGTTGACGGCAAGATGCCCTTTGCCAACCGCCATGCGGCCTCCATGCGCACGATTTTTGATTTGAACAATCTGGAGAATTCACTCTTTATCTACCAGACCGGTCAGAGCGGGCTGGTCTTTTCTAAGCGCTACCGCGATATGGCCACAACCTGGTCCGAGGTGGGCTACCGCCCCTTGCAAATGAACCCGGGTACCATGGCGCATGCGCTGACCCTGAACCCTTAACCCCCAGAGACGTGTGATGCGGTCAATTTTCGGCATAGTGTCGTTGTTAGTGGTGCTGGGAATCGTTGGCGTATTGGCAAAGAAACAGCTAGGGGCGACACGTGAGATCAAGCTCCCTGCTTCTGTGGCTGTCCCCGGGGTGTCTGGCACCCCAGGCGATGCACCACAAACGCCGCAGCAGATTCAGCAGCAATTCAAGTCCGCGGCCGAGGCTGCCTTGCAGCAGCCCAGACCTGGTGCGGACGAAAAATAAGCGCTCATTTCACTTGACCCCAGAGGTACCATGAGTCGCCAGACCGATGATGCGGGCTTCATGCGGCTTGCATTGAGTCAGGCGCACTCTGCGGCGGCCAGCGGCGAAGTCCCGGTTGGCGCGGTGGTGGTCAAAGACGGCCGTGTGATCGCAGTCGGGCATAACGCACCGGTGGGTACGCACGACCCCACCGCCCATGCCGAGATCGTGGCGTTGCGAGAGGCGGCGCGTGTGCTGGGTAACTACCGGCTGACGGGTTGCGAACTCTTTGTGACCCTTGAGCCGTGCTCCATGTGCTGTGGCGCCATGCTGCATGCCCGGATCGCGCGGTTGGTGTTTGGTGCGGATGATCCCAAAGCCGGTGCGGCAGGGTCTGTTCTCAATCTTTTTGCTGAGCCAGCCCTCAATCACCAGACACGGGTTCAGGGCGGCGTGCTGGCCGCGGAGTGTTCCGCAATGTTGCGCAGCTTCTTTGCTGCCAGACGGGCACACCAGGTGCAAGGCAGATTGGCAAACCATCCGCTGCGCCCGGATGCCTTGCGCACGGCCGATGCCCACTTCGAGGCGCTAGCCGGGTATCCGTGGCAGCCGCGGTATCTGAGTGACCTGCCTGCGCTGGGCGGACTGCGAATGCACTATCTGGACGAAGGCCCGCAGGATGCACCGCTGACTTTTATGTGTTTGCACGGAATCCCCACCTGGAGTTATCTGTACCGCAAGATGATTCCGATTTTTCTGGAGCAGGGGCACCGGGTGTTGGCGCCAGACCTGATTGGTTTTGGCAAGAGTGACAAACCCAAAAAGTCATCCGCCCATCGCTTCAGTTGGCACCGGCAGGTGTTGCTGGAGTGGGTTGACAGGCTGAACCCGGCGCGGGTTGTCTTGCTGGTGCATGGCTGGGGCGGCTGGCTGGGCATGGGTTTGCCCCCGCAGGAGCCCACGCGCTATGTGGGGCTGCTGGCGATGAATACCTGTATGGATCTGGAGTCGAGGCCGATTTCTCTGGGGACAGATGTCGGCTACCGAGCGCCCTTTCCTGACCCCGGATACCAGGCCGCAATCCGTGCCAGCAACGCCTTTGACCCCAATCCGTCGCATACCAATGAGGCTGACATCGCACAGCATACGTTGCATTTCTGGCAAAACGACGGCCATCAACGCACTCTGATGGCCTGGGGCATGCAAGACTTGCTGTTGGCAGCCGACGCAAAGACCACGCTGCATGCGGCATTGCGGAATTGCCCCGAACCGGTTCAGATGACCGACGCAGGGCACTTGTCGCCCGAGTTTGGCGAGCCCATTGCGCGGCTTGCACTGTCCTACTTCAGCCAGCCTGCGCCCGCGCAGCCCAAGGCTGGCTTCTGAAACCTGTCGCCCGCCGCTGGCAATGGCGGACACGAATGCAAGGCATGCATTCCCGCACAAGGGCGAAAATCCGCTTTGATTCAATGCAGATGACACTTGGCATGCACACTGACTGGGTTACCAAGAAGGGCAGGGCTATCTGTACGCCCGGCCCCTGACCTCTTTCCAGTTGAACGACTATTTCCGCATCCCTTACCCCTTGAAGGGGGTGGTTCCAGGGATTTTTAGCGGCTCTTAGGCGCTGGCAACCGGAATCGTTTTGTAGGCCCCGCTGGCGATTTTTTTCTGCCATTCGGCCGGCCCGGTGATGTGGGCGCTGGTGCCGCCCGCGTCAACCGCCACCGTCACTGGCATGTCGACGACATCAAACTCATAAATGGCCTCCATGCCCAGGTCGGCAAAGCCCAGCACTTTGGCAGTTTTGATCGCTTTGGAGACGAGGTAAGCGGCACCGCCCACGGCCATCAGATAGGCCGAGCGGTGTTTCTTGATGGCTTCAATGGCGACCGGGCCGCGCTCGGACTTGCCAATCATGGCAATCAGGCCAGTTTCGGCAAGCATCATCTCGGTAAAGCCGTCCATGCGGGTGGCGGTGGTGGGTCCGGCCGGACCCACGGCTTCGTCGCGTACCGGGTCGACCGGGCCGACGTAGTAAATCACGCGGTTGGTGAAGTCCACGGGCAGCTTTTCGCCCTTGGCCAGCATGTCTTTTATGCGTTTGTGCGCGGCATCGCGGCCGGTCAGCATCTTGCCGTTCAGCAGTAGCGTATCGCCGGGTTTCCAGCTCGCCACCTCCTCTTTGGTCAGGGTGTTGAGGTCAACCTTTTTGCTCTTCACGTAATCGGGTGCCCAGGCGACATTGGGCCAGGTGTCAAGTGCGGGCGGCGTCAGGTAGACCGGGCCGCTGCCGTCCATCACAAAATGCGCGTGCCGTGTTGCGGCGCAGTTGGGAATCATGGCCACCGGCTTGCTGGCGGCGTGGGTCGGATACATCTTGATCTTGACATCGAGCACCGTGGTGAGCCCGCCCAAGCCCTGCGCGCCAATACCCAGGGCATTGACCTTTTCATACAACTCCAGGCGCAATTCCTCGACCTTTGACAGCGCGACCCCGCTGGCTGCCTTGGCCTGTAGCTGGTACATGTCCAGGTGGTCCATGAGACTCTCCTTGGCCATCAGCACCGCCTTTTCTGCGGTGCCGCCAATGCCAATGCCCAGCATGCCCGGGGGACACCAGCCAGCGCCCATGGTCGGTACGGTTTTGAGGACCCAGTTGACCACGCTGTCACCGGGGTTGAGCATGACCATCTTGCTCTTGTTTTCCGAGCCACCGCCCTTGGCCGCCACCGTCACCTCCAGCTTGTCGCCTGGGACCAGCTCGGTGAAGATGACCGCGGGGGTGTTGTCCTTGGTGTTTTTGCGCTCGAATTGGGGGTCGGCGACCACGCTTGCGCGCAAGGTGTTGTCGGGGTGCTGGTAGCCACGGCGCACGCCTTCGTTGATGGCGTCATCGAGGCTGCCGGTAAAGCCATCCCAGCGCAGGTCCATGCCGACCTTGAGGAATACATTCACAATGCCGGTGTCCTGGCAAATCGGCCGGTGGCCGGTCGCGCTCATCTTGCTATTGGTCAAAATTTGCGCAATTGCGTCCCGGGCGGCGGCGCTTTGCTCGCGCTCGTAGGCGCGCGCCAGGTGCGCAATGTAGTCTGCGGGGTGGTAGTAGCTGATGTATTGCAGCGCGGCTGCTATTGATTCGATCAGGTCGGTTTGGCGTATGGAGGTGGTCATGGTGCGTTGCCCTCTTGAAAAAAATCAGTGGTGCTTGTCCTGCGGCTGCGACATCAGTTTGTCGGTAAAGGCGATGGCCATGGCCGACAGCAGGAAAGCGATGTGGATGACGGTTTGCCACATCAATACTTTTTCTTCGTAATTGGCGGCATTGATAAAGGTCTTGAGCAAGTGGATAGAGCTGATTCCGATGATCGCAGTGGCCAGCTTGACCTTGAGCACCGAGGCGTTCACGTGGCTTAGCCACTCGGGCTGATCAGGGTGGTCATCCAGGTTCATGCGTGACACGAAAGTCTCGTAGCCACCCACAATCACCATGATCAGCAAGTTGGAAATCATCACCACGTCAATCAAGGCCAGCACCACCAGCATGATGATGGTCTCATTCAGACCTGTGACCGAGAGAGAGTCTTTGTAACCAATGCTCGTGATCAACTTGGCCAGGGCATCCTGGTTGCCAAACGCTGCTTCCATCAGGTGGAGCAGCTCGATCCAGAAGTGGTAGACATAGACGGCCTGCGCAGCAATCAACCCCAGATACAGCGGCAACTGCAGCCATCTGCTTGAGAAGATGACTTGGGAAAGAAGGTTCATGTGGGCTGGATTGCCTTTGACAGGAGTTTTGCTCATTCGTTGGGTACCATAAAGGAAATTAGCCGCATTGTAGAAGCCTTGACCGCAACACCGAGGCATGGTTACTCGGACCAGTCCGGGTTATTCGCGTGTCAAGTCAGTGACTTGTAAGTGCAGTCCAACACCATACGCGCCAATTCATTTTCACCCCCACAAACAAGCAGGAGACAGCCATGAGTACGCAATCGTCAACTATCGAATCGGTCCTGGTCGAAAACCGGGTTTTCCCACCCAGCGAGGCGATGGTTAAAAATGCCCGCATTTCCGGCATGGACGGCTACAACGCGCTGTGCGCACAGGCCGAAGCCGATTTCGAAGGCTTCTGGGCCAAACTTGCGCGCGAGAACGTGGTATGGACCAAGCCGTTTACCAAGACCCTGGACGAGTCCAATGTGCCGTTCTACAAGTGGTTTGAGGATGGCGAGCTCAATGCCTCTGCCAATTGCCTTGACAAGCACATGGGCACGCCCACCGAAGACAAGGTGGCGGTAATCTTTGAGGCCGATGGTGGCGAAGTTACCAAGACTACTTACAAGGAACTATTGGCGCGCGTGAGCCAGTTTGCCAACGCCCTCAAGGCCGACGGTATCAAGAAGGGTGACCGGGTGCTGGTCTATATGCCCATGACGCTCGAAGGTGTGATTGCCATGCAGGCGTGTGCCCGGATCGGCGCTACCCACAGCGTGGTGTTTGGTGGATTCTCGGCCAAGGCCCTGCAAGAGCGCATCATTGACGCCGGCGCGGTGGCGGTGATTACCTCTAATTTCCAGATGCGCGGCGGCAAAGAGTTGCCGCTCAAGGCGATTGTGGACGAAGGTCTGTCCATGGGTGGCTGCGAGTCGATCAAAACCGTATACGTCTACCAGCGCACACAGACCGCCTGCAACATGGTAGCCGGACGCGACAAGACATTTACCGAAGCACTGGCGGGCCAGAGCAACGAATGCGCGCCGGAAGTGGTAGGGGCAGAGCACCCGCTGTTCATCCTCTACACCTCAGGTTCTACCGGTAAACCCAAGGGCGTGCAGCACTCCACCGGCGGCTATCTGCTGTGGGCCAAGCTCACCATGGACTGGACCTTTGACCTCAAAGCCGACGACATCTTCTGGTGCACCGCAGACATCGGCTGGATTACAGGCCACACCTACGTCGCCTACGGACCCCTGGCGGCCGGTGCCACGCAAATCATTTTTGAAGGCGTGCCCACCTTCCCCAATGCCGGTCGCTTCTGGCAAATGATAGAGCGCCACAAGTGCTCGATTTTCTACACCGCACCCACGGCGATTCGTTCGTTGATCAAGGCCGCCGAAAGCGATGCGGCAGTGCACCCGGACCGCTCCGACCTGTCAAGCTTGCGTATTCTGGGCTCGGTGGGCGAGCCCATCAACCCGGAAGCCTGGATGTGGTACTACAAGAACATCGGCCATGAGAAGTGCCCGATTGTCGACACCTTCTGGCAAACCGAGACCGGCGGCCACATGATGAGCCCCATGCCAGGCGCCACACCGCTGGTACCCGGTAGCTGCACGCTGCCGCTGCCTGGCATCATGGCCGCCATCGTCGACGAAGCCGGCCACGACATCGAAAACGGCACCGGTGGCATTCTGGTCGTCAAGCGCCCATGGCCGTCCATGATTCGTACCATCTGGAATGATCCCGAGCGCTTCAAGAAGAGCTATTTCCCTGAGGAAATGGGTGGCAAGCTGTATCTGGCCGGCGACGGCGCGGTGCGCAGTGCGGACCGCGGCTACTTCCGTATCACCGGTCGCATTGACGATGTGCTCAACGTCTCGGGCCACCGTATGGGCACCATGGAAATCGAGTCTGCGCTGGTGTCCAAGACCGACTTGGTGGCTGAGGCCGCTGTGGTGGGGCGCCCGGACGATTTGACCGGCGAGGCGATTTGCGCTTTTGTGGTGCTTAAGCGCTCACGCCCCAGCGGCGACGAGGCCAAGGCCCTGGCCAAGGAGCTGCGCGACTGGGTGGCCAAAGAGATCGGCCCGATTGCCAAGCCCAAGGACATCCGCTTTGGTGAAAATCTGCCCAAGACCCGCTCCGGCAAGATCATGCGCCGTCTGCTGCGCTCGCTGGCCAAAGGCGAGTCCATCACGCAGGACACCTCTACGCTCGAAAACCCGGCCATTCTCGATCAGCTCGGTCAGGCCTACTGATCGGCGTTACCACCGTCTATGTGACAACAACGCAGCACTCCCGCATGGGTGGGAGTGCTTGGCGGTTTGCGTAGAGTACCCAGGGCAATGCAAAGGTAGGTGCATGCTGCCCCTGCAACAGGTAGCGGCCAAGCGCAAAAGACCGAGCTGGCGTCTGATAACATGCCCGAGGCAAAGCGGCCTGAAAGCGCTTTGATAGAAAAGGGTTCGCGCCAGGTTGGCAGGGACCTACGGCTGGGTATTCACGCTTTTCGGGGAGATGCAATGAATGAAGCCTACCTACCGACATTGCTCCAAATGCGGCTGCTCGTCGGATTCCTTGGCGAGCGCGCCCAAAGTGCCTGGTGGTCGACGGCGTTTTATGAGGCTTCGAGCAAACTGTTCCTTGAACCCGTTTTCTCGAAGACATCCAGGCTTGCACAGTATCACGGTGTGCTTGAGGCGGCCCGTCGCTTGCACGATGAGCATCTGAGCGTTGGTAGCTACCATTTATTCCGCCTACCAGAAGAAGTCGAGCAAGACCTTCACGCACTCATGCAAGGCAGGGTGGGGGAAGACCTCGCCAACAAGCTCCCCAAAAGTAAAGATGCTGCGCTGGATGCATTGAAACTGCTTGGTTTAGCGAGTTCCAAGTCTAGCGAGGGACCGACTGCTGTCGGCAGCATTGAAAACCTCGCCTGTGCCGATGTTCTAAACGTGATCGCTGCTACCTATTTGTCAGCCTTCACCCAAAACGCCAAGTCGTACCCCTACTTGGTGGGCTGACTGTGTCTGACAGCAATCCTTACACAACGCAATTGCAGGCAGGCCTTGGACTCGTCAGCGAGACCAAAACTCTGCTCGAACTCTGGTCACCGGGAATGTCGGCCAATCAGTTGCACCACATCGCACTCGAATCTGGCCGCTTCCCCACCGTCACCGCCCGCCGACTTCGAAACATCGTCGTTGAGTGCTTTGCTCCACGCTACTTGGTCTCAGAGGGCGCTCCGGCCAAACACCTCAAAAACCTGTCCACAATCATTTCAACGGCTGATCTGACGCAACTCATGCTTGTGTTCACAAGCCGTGCCAACCCCATCCTTGGCGACTTCGTGCGCCACGTTTATTGGTCTCGGTATGCGGGCGGTTACACGCAGATCACAAATGAGGATGCCCGTGCCTTTGTCGAACGCGGAATCGATGATGGAAAAACGATCAAGAGGTGGTCCGAAACCACTGTCCGACGTGTTTCCGCCTATTTGACCGGCTGTTGCGCCGACTACGGAATGCTTGAACGGGGGTCACGATCCACCCGCAGAACCCTGCCATTTCGAGTATCACCCTCTGTGGCCGCGTACCTGGCTTACGAGCTGCACTTTGCAGGTGTTGGTGACAACGCTCTACTGACCCATGAAGACTGGCAGCTTTTTGGTATGGCGCGCGAAGACGTTCTGGAAGAAATCAAACGGCTGTCGCTGAAGGGGCTACTTATCGTCCAAGTGGCTGGTGATGTGATCCGAATCAGTTGGAAACATTCAAGGTTGGAGACTCTCTGCGATGTCCTCTCTCAAGGCTGATTTTGACGAACTGCGCGAGCGCATACGGCACGGGCGTGAGCTTGGCCATGCGAGTTTCGAGCCCATTTACTACCTGGTTTTTCCGCCAGAGCAGATTCTTGAGGTGAAACGGCAAACGTCAGCCTGGATGTCCAAGCTCCACCAAGAAGGCTGGGAGGTACACCTCTTTTCGGTGACGGAGCACATCTGGGCGCTGCTCAGAGACGATCCATTCTGGTCACTCTGCGTGATGGAGGACAAGTCAGCACCTCTTGATTGGCAGCGAACCAACAAGGCCTTGGCTGACATTCTGGTGGCCGAAAACGGTCTGCTAAAGCGTCTTGAAAATGCCCTGCAACCGCTAGTCGCCCAGCAAAACGCCATGCTTTTGGTGACTGACCTTGAGGCACTACATCCGTTTCTGAGAATTGGTGCAATTGAGACCCAGCTCCAAGGCAAATTTCACGTGCCAACCATCTTCCTCTATCCCGGCATCCGTACCGGCAAAACTCGCTTGAAGTTTCTGGGCTTTTACCCGGAAGACGGTAACTACCGTTCAGTTCATGTCGGCGGTTAAAGACCATCCAATACCACAGGGACAAACCATGACCATCCGTTTACTCTTCGACCCCAGCAAAGACATCTACCGGACGATCGAAAAGGTCATCTCATACGGTGCTTCGTCTGATGCGCGTCTGAAGGCCGAAATATCCGAATATGTGGTCACTGAAAGCATAGAGGAGCAATTTCGCAAGCTCCTCGACCGGATGCAGTTGGCAATGGAAACAGGTGGCGAAAACGAGGTGGGTGTTTGGGTTTCCGGCTTTTATGGCTCCGGCAAGAGTTCTTTCACCAAATATCTCGGTCTGGCCTTTGACGAGCAGCGCGCCATCGACGGCACGCCGTTCATCAAGCACCTGCAAGACCGTTTGCAAAAGCCACAAACCAAAGCCTTACTCAGCACGGTCGCACACCGGTTTCCGGCCGCCGTGGTCATGTTGGACTTGGCCAGCGAGATGCTCGCTGGGGCAACGATGGAGGATGTCTCCACCGTTCTTTATTTCAAGGTGCTTCAATGGGCGGGCTACTCACGCAACCTCAAGGTTGCCGCTTTCGAGCGCATGATCGAGAAGGATGGCCGCACGCCAGAGCTGCACGATCGTATCGGCAAGGCACTGCCAGGTGCAACTTGGGCGCGCGTTCAGAACAACCCGTTGGCCATTGATGGTTTGATTCCGAAGATCGCTCACGAGATGTACCCGGCACTCTTTCCAGAGGCCAAGTCGTTTTCATCAAGCACCGATGGGTTCTTCCAATTCGAAGACCAGCGCGTGCAAGAGATGATAGCCATCGTTCGCGAAAAAAGTGGTAAACAAAACATCATCTTCATTGTCGATGAAGTAGGCCAATATGTTGCGTCTCGAGACAACCTGATCCTCAATCTGGACGGCCTGGCCAAGAACCTCAAGCGTCTGGGCAATGGCCGGGCCTGGATCATCTCGACCGCCCAACAAACGCTGACCGAAGACGACCCACGTGCCGCCCTGAATTCCGACAAACTTTACAAGCTCAAAGATCGATTCCCAATCCAGATCGACCTGGAGTCAAGCGACATCAAAGAAATTTGCTACCGCCGTCTGTTGGGTAAGTCTCCAGCGGGCGAAACCGAGCTGGGTAAGCTGTTTGATGCCAACGGCCAGGCTCTGCGGCATAACACCAAGCTGCAAGACGCCAAGTACTACGACGCGGACTTCAGCAAGACAAGCTTCACTAATCTGTATCCTTTTCTACCAGCCCACTTTGACATCCTGTTGCACCTGCTTGGTGCCCTGGCCAAGTCCACCGGTGGCATCGGCTTACGCTCCGCCATCAAAGTGATCCAAGATGTCCTTAAAGGTGAAGGTGGCTCCAAGGCCATGGCCGATCAGCCGGTAGGCTGGCTGGCCACCACAGTGACGCTGTACAACGAGCTGGAAAAAGACATTCGCAGGGCATTCCCCACTGTTCACCGCGCGGTGAGTCAAGGTGTGGGCGTGCGGTTTTCTGATTCGCCGCTGCATCAAGATATCGCCAAAACGATCGCCGTGTTGCAAATCCTCGGGAACTTGCCGGTATCGGTACAAAACGTTGCCAGCCTCATGCATCCGTCCATCACTGCGTCCTCACAGCTTGAAACGGTGCGCAAGGCGGTCGATGAAATGCTGGCCGATGTTCACGTTCCCCTTGGCGAAAAAGACGGCTACCTTGTGTTTCTGAGCGAAAAGCTGCGCGATATCGATCAAGAGCGCGGTGCCATTGCACTTCGCTCGGTTGACGTGAAGCGTATTTTTAACGATGCCTTGCGCGAATCATTCGACCCCTTGCCGCGCGTCAGTCTCCACGGCACCATGGCTGTTGCCACCGGGTTGAAGGTACAGGCGGGCAGCAACACCACTAGCCTGGCTGGAGATCAAAGCACCATTCAAACCGTTGTGGAGTTGGTGCCTGCCAGCGATTACGAGGCGGCCAAAAACCGCATGCTGGACGATTCTCGCAGCCGTGCCGGGCGCAACATCATTGGACTTTTGGCAAAGGCCAACCCTGAGTTAGATGACCTTGCCAACGAAATCTATCGCTGCCAGCGCATCGCCGAACTGCACCGCAATGAACCCGACCAGGAGGTTAAAGATTACTGCACCGGCCAGCTTGAGCGTGCAGCCAAGCTGGCCAACACCCAGTTAAAGCCAAAAATCCGTCAGACCTTGCAAATGGGTTCTTTTGTCTTTCGTGGCCTGTCCACAGCCGTATCGACACTGAATGTTGATCTGCTAGAGGCCGCCAAGAAACTACTCGCTGATGTAGCGGATCAGGTGTTTGACCGTTATGCGGAGGCGCCCGTTCGCGCGGGCACTGACACGGCCGAGAAGTTCCTGAAGGTCGCAAACCCAGCCGCCATCAGCAGCACCCTTGACCCGCTTGGACTGGTGCAAACCGTTGTGGAGTTGGTGCCTGCCAGCGATTACGAGGCGGCCAAAAACCGCATGCTGGACGATTCTCGCAGCCGTG
>JAIPCE010000137.1 GCA_021738345.1 Rhodoferax sp.
CCGAGAGCTTCGGCCATGCGGTAGCAGACTTCCGCGTGGCGCGACTCCTCTTGAGAACGAATCGTGAAAAACAGCGCCATGTCCGGCACACATTTCTCCTGACAGAATCGGATCTGCAAGGCCGGACTTTCCGAAATGGCACCGTATTCACCCCATGCGCGCCGGCTCCAGTACATTCGCGCCGCGCGTCGCTGTTCCTCGCTGTATTGTTCAGGACGCACGGCGGCCCAGTCAATATCAGTGGCCGGATCCCACTGCTGTCGGGTGGCAATGTGGAAAAGCTCACGGATACGCTTGTTCTCGATACCCAGGCGCAATGGAAAGCGCGACTCAGGTACGTCAAGGATTGTCGAGAAGGTGGGGGTCAGTACAGCGCTCATATGGCATTCCTTGGCGAATCGACGAACTCACTTGTAATCGGCAAGGCGAAACGCGCCATCGCGATAATTGACCAATACGAGATCTTCTTTCGACAGGCCAGAGTGACGTTCCTTGCTGAAGTTGAATACACCACCGACGCCCGGCCAATTGTTGATACTGCTGAGGGCGTCTTTGACTTTGGTGCGGTCGGTACCACCAGCCTTCTCGATGGCTGCGCTCACCAAATAGATGGCGTCATAGGTTTGGGCTGCAAACTGGTTCGGCTTGCGCTTGAACTTGACTTCGAAATTGCGCGTCAATGCTGCAATGCGGGCCTTTTGTGGGTCGGAATCAGGCAGGTCGGCGCCGACCGGAAACTTTACTGAAACCAGCAGTAGATTGCGGGCAGCATCCCCCGCAAGTTGCATGTAGCGCTGGTCAACAAAACCGTAGCTGTGGATCAGGTTGAGCTTGTCCAGACCGAGTTGCTGGGCCTGCTTGAGAAAAACGACACCCGCTGGTGTGACCGTCCAACAGACAATGGATTGAACATTGGCTTCCTTAATCTTGCCAAGCTGCGGAGTCATGTCGGTATCCGAGGGATTAAAGGTCTCGTACATCACGTCGAGGCCGCGACGAGCGGCCACCTTCTTGAGTTGACCCACTGCGCTTTGTCCGAAACCACTGGAATCGGCGAGGAGGGCGATTTTCTTGATGCCCTTCTTGGCGAAATAGTCAGCTAGACGTTCCATCACTTGCTCGTCATCAGCCGTGCTCTTGAAGGTCCACTGACGCTCGGCCACCGGCATGACAATGTCCATCGCGCCTTCAGTTGACATGAACGGCAGCGCCGCCTTTTCGGTCAGGCCCAGCATTGCGATCGCCATGCCGCTCATGTTGCCGCCGCCGACGATCATGTCGACCTTGTCCTGGTCAAGCAATCGGCGGGTTGCCGTCAGCCCTTTCTGGGTCTGGCTTTCCGCGTCATAGAAAATCCAATCAATCTTACGTCCCGCCACGCCACCCTTGGCATTGATCTCTTCGACGGCCAACTCCATGCCCGCCTTCATGTCCTCACCCAGGAATGCGGCAGGCCCAGTGACAGACAGGATCGAGCCAATCTTGATGGACGTCTGCGCGACGACTGGCTGCAGCGTCGTCGCGAACGCAACGGCCGACAGCAAAGCAGCGCGAAAAAACAATTTAGCATTCATGGGATATCTCCTTGATAAGGGTAGGGCAAGAAAGGACAGACAAGAACATCTAATTCGGGAAATGGCTCATGCGAATTTCGCTTTGCAAATTGGCATCACGATTACGCATTGGCGCACTAAACTTGTAGCGCACCTGATCGGCGCGATAAACCGATACGCCTGCCAATACCGGGCGACCATCAGTTGCGAAGTAGCTGAGGTGACGAATCAGCACCGGATCTTGCGGCAGCAGTTCCAGCCTTTCCGCATGCTCCTCGCCGGCCAAACCGGCTTCAACTTGACTTTCGCCGCGGTCAAACTCGACCTTGCTGGACAGCACATCAAGGAGCGATACTTTGCTGAGTTCACTGCGAGGAATGCCCTCGGCCACATAAAGCGGCACAAACCGCTGGTCCCAGACGATTCGCATCGATCCAGACAGGCGAAACCGTTCCAGATGCAGCACCTTTTCCCCATTTGAAAGACGGAGCATCTCTGCAAAGGGCGCCGGGCACAGCGCCGCTCGGTCAATGCGAACAATTTCGACTTTGAGTGAGCGGCCGCTCTGAGCCCATTGGTCGGAAAAATTGGTGAGGGGCGAGAACGATTCGTCAATCTTGCTCCGGTTGACATGGGTGCCGGAGCCCTGCTTGCGTTTGAGGAGACCCTCCTCTTCAAGCTCGGCTACGGCTTGGCGAATCGTGGCGCGGCTGACCGCGTAAATCTCGCATAGTTCCTGCTCAGTGTGAAAGCGATCAGTATCAGTGGGCCATGAAAGGATCTTTGCTTTGAGGCGACGCTTGACCTGCGCGTAGAGCGGTAGCGGAGAAGCCCGATCAATTGCCGCAAGCATGTTCAGTAGCCCTCAAAAATGTTGGCGATGGACAGGTAACTCGGGGATCACTTGATTGCCCCAAAAGTTGTCTGCTTGTACGGATGATATACCAAAATCTTAAAGGGGGTAAAAAAAAGAAAAAGAACAAGGGTTTGCTCGCAGGTCCTATCCAACATGGTGTGTGCCTTAGGCAGGACTGAGTGGATTTGGAACCTCCGTACTTTATGTCCAATCGGAATTACCCCAGCACCGCGATTTGAACCAGGCATCAAATGCGGTCTTGCCCAGCCCCATGCCAAGGTTTACATCAGCCAACGAACAATCCACTTCGTGCAAGTCCAAGCAACTTACTCAGTGCCGGGCTTACTCGGATTGATGACTTGTTTCGCACCAATGGCCCGAAGTCCATAGGTCGAAATGGCCTCGAGGCTCGCCCCTGGGAACGACTGACTATCACTGCTCCGGTGCTGTTTGGAGGGATGCACCACCAGGCTGTGCAAGTGGCCCCGTACCCAGCAAATCGGCGCGATAGCGTTGCTCATGAGAGCGCTAAGTTTTGCGTGCGTGCAATCGTTACCAGTGCTGCGGAAACCATCTCAACCGCTGCGGGGGCGATTGATGCGACGGCTACGGTGCAAATGCTATCGGCGGTCTCGCGCGCGACGTGCACCAGCGCACGCCCGGCTGGGCGAAGCACAGCCTGACGATCTCCATTCGCACCCTCGCGTACCACGAAGCCTATCTTCTCGAGCACGATCAACTGACGCAGCACAGCCGATTGAGGCAGACCCATCGGACGCACGAGTTCCGGAATGCTTACCCGACCACCGTCCGCTTGCGCAAGCAAATTCAGCAACGCAAAGTCGTTGAAACTGATGCCATGGTGTACGCCCAACTCCTCGTCAAACTTAAGTTGCAGGCTGGCGTGGGCGCGGTGTAGCGCCAAACAGAAGCCGAGATTGGTGTTCATCGAGGTTCGCTCCTGGGTTCGTCGTAGCCGAGTTCGCCGACACAAGGGATTTCCTGGCGCCACAGGCTAACTAGCATTTCCAATTCCTGTGCGGCATTGAACGCTGGGTCTTCGCTAGGTCTGACCATGTCGATTACTTCGAAGAGAAAGTTGGTCTCGCCATGCGCGACCCAGTCCTGCGCAAGCCTCGCATTGCGATGCTGTCCATGGTGCAGTTCAAAACGATGCCGGTTGAGTGTGCCCTGAACGTTCGTACTTCCGGCAACCAACGCTCGGCCCGTGATCTGGTTACGGATCGCATAGACACCGGCCCGGGTCTTCGTCTCCAGATACTGTCGTTTCAGCGTTTTCCTGTTTGTCATCATCAATCCTTTTTGTTCCAAATGAGTCACGGTGCAAGCGATGGCACTTCTGTCAGTGGCAGTTGATAAGCGAGGTACCTGACGTAATCGCGAACGTCGACCGGCCAAGCTTCGGTCTGTTGGAGAAACTTTGCCTCGTCGTTTGCGAATAGCGCACGCGAGGCCTCTTCAAACCCAGCCATATCACCAGCCATGGTGGACATGAAGTGGTACGCACGTTCATTCGTCTGGCGTTGCCGGTCTCGGTCCACGCTTGCCCGGCGTGCCTCATCAACCAGTTTCCGCAAAGTCACCGATGCACCGCCTCGCTGTGCAGCCAACCAATCCCAGTGGCGCGGCAGTAACGTGACTTCTCGCGCGACAACCCCAAGCTTTGGCCTGCCACGGCCACGTGGCTCACCTGGATCCGCAGAATCAATCAGGTCTGAGTCGGCTCCTTGAAGCTGGTACCCATCTGGGGGTAGACGTGCAAACATCTCGGCATCGCTTCCTCGAATGTCGATATCGACAACTTGGCCAGTCTGATCACAGAAGGTCAGCAGCGGATTGAGTACGCCTGTCGACAGGGCGTGTTTCACAGCCAATGCGTTGACCTTCAAGCTGCCAGAGGCAATTCGCTTGTGGCCGTTGAAGCTGGTGTAGGAAGGAGTAGCGGTATCAGTCACGGTGAGGTTGGGCTTGAATTGGATGAGCGAATAATACCCGGGTTAAATTGCTGCGTCAATAATACCCGGGTTAAATTTAAGCCATTGAACTTCTGTGACTGGAACATCGTTACTTCCATGGGTTGAAAGCCCAATGCGGCGAAAGTTGTCAAGCGCTGCAGAACCGGCGACTACTCCCAGTCAATCCTCGCCAAAAAGCCTCCAAATCAATCGGAATACCTTACAGTGACCAGCGACAAATGGGCATGAACTGCGAGTCGGCTGCACCTGCCATTGGCCCACAGAAGTCATCCACGACGTGAAGTCCCGTGACTCCTGCCGACCCACTGGAGCCACACAGTCAGCAAAAATTGTTTGCAAATTCCAAAGTCGGCTTTCTGATTTCTGGTGAGAAATCGAACGACCGCTTCGCTCAATTGCGAACATCCGCATTGGGCACACTGCTCCTGCTCGCGAACGACCGCAGCCTGGTAGGCTGACTTCGACGACAGTATTAAGGCGTGCAAATCGACGAGTTGAATCTCAAGTCATGACCAGAATATGCGATTCCGACAGGAAGTTAGGTTTTACTGCGCAACCAGACATACGGCGTTGTCTCTGACACTTTATGCAAGCCCGCTCTCTCCAGGATGGGTCGAGAGATTTCGGTTGAGTCGCTTTGAATCCAAGTTTTTCCGGCCGCAATCGCTGACCTTGCACGAGCTGCCGTCAGTGCTCTGTAAATCCCCTTCACTCGCCAATGGCGAAGAGTGGCCCCGCCCCAAATGCCCGCGAAGGTGGTTCCATTCACCGGCTCCAGTCGACCCGAACAGATGATGTCGCCATCAAATTTGGCTGCCCACAGCTCCATACCATCCTTGCGAGCAAGCCGCTCGATCAAGGCCTTCGCCATCGGAGCCGGATCTAAGTCGCCAAAGACCTCCGCCTGCATTTGGGTCATTCGTTTGATCTCATCTTCGCTCACAATCATCCGAATATCCACACCTTGAGGCAAGGTGACGTCGACGGCCAAACGTTGAGCCTCGCCAATCATGATGGACTCTGTCTCACCTGCGGTGAACCCGTTGTCAGTGAGAGTTTGGTGCAAATCTGCCGCCCTGTCATGAGCGCGTGCTTTCCATTCCACCATTGTGATGGATGTGTCAGTGCGGTAGTAATCCAGGGTCTCCTGCACGAATTTTCGAATCGTCGCAGAGTCAGAGTCACCGAGATCGCGATAGGTTACGAATCCTCGGCCTCCTGCGAATGTTGCCAAATGAAGCGGACCAAGAATTCGAACGGCCACTGCACTATGTGTCTCCGCATCAGTTCTCAGTTCTTCATCGTATGCGGCTAAGAGGCGAGGTATCGAGTTCATGATGCAGTGGTGCAGATTTGCTAAGGACAATAAAGGGGGCCGGCACAGAAACCGCAATTGCAGACACGCTGCAAGATGCCAGAAGTGATGATCGTGTATGTGGCATTTGGTGTGGTAGGGGCAGGCTACAGAATCAGGCCCGCTCCTTGAATTTTGGCAGGTCTTACCCGGTCCTTCATACACACAATCGGAATGATGCCACTCGCGAAGCTCGGCAGATGCGGCATCGCAGTTGCAACTCGGGAATTTGGTCGTCGGCTTGGCAATGCTCCCTTCTACGTTTTAGTTGGGTTACCGTTACGGCGCCTAAGGCCTGAGGTAGACACCATCCAAGAAAGTCGCCCCTGTTGAGTAGAACACACAATGAGCACCGCTTTGGTGCATAGTCTCGACAGGCGAAAGCCTCCCGCTTTACCTCCCTGAGCGGTGCCTTGAAGTGTGACAGCGGACGGGCGTTCATGCCCCAACCTAGTACTGGGGCTTTTTTTGCCCCAATCGCGGAATAGTATGGCGAGTTTCTTGTGTGCGCTGCTGCACAGGCTGACCGGCTGACCGGCTGACCGGCACGACACTGCACCTGTCGGGCCTCCCTTCCGACAGTCAGAAGCAATTTCTGGCACTTAGCCTCGGACTTCAAACTCCGGGGCTATTTCTTGTCCCAAAATCCAACAGCAGAATGTGGCAGCATCAACCACCGACTAAAAGGCATGACTGAGTTTGGGACATCACCGGGGCAAGCGAGTCGAGCGCACGGCCTCCTTGACGATTGCACAATGCAGCTATGCCTGCTCCAAATAGTCCGTCGCAGCGGTTTACTGAGCATGACATCACGAACCGAAGACATACTCTCGTCCAGGAGATTCAAGCTCATGTCAGCGGCACCTTTGGAGCAAAGCCGCCGCCAGTCAACATACCAAACACTATCCAGCAAGCGACCGCCGAATAGGCGATGCGAGGTAGCCAATCGGCAACCTGCTTCCAGAACTCACTTAATGCTTCTACCTCCGCTTTGACGTGTCGGAAAAGCATCTCAGGCAATGTGCCGCTACCCTCACCGGTTGCGATGAATTCAATGACGTGCGGGTTACCCAAATGCATAGGATCGGAGATTTCCTCGGCCAGTGCCGTTGACAATGGGACGCCCCGTTGCATGCTCGGCTTGATGCGAGCGTACGCTGACCGGATAACTGAGTTTTCGATTGTCGCGACCGCTGTGGGTAGCGCCTCAAACATTGGCACGCCAGCTTCCAGAAGCAGCGCAAGGCTTTCAAAGAAGTTGATCGCATCTCCCCTTGCAATGGCCTTTCCGTACAAGGGAACCCTCAACAACCAGGCACTGAATTGACCAGATTTCAATGCCCACCTTGCCAATGCAAGCATTATGGCAATCGAAATTAGTGGCTTTAGCACTTGCATGAGATAGCTGCCCGCGGTCAAAGTACCCGCAACAAGCGGTGGCAAGGGCTGAATCAACAAGGCCAAAACAAGGGTCGCAGCAGGCAGAGCCATACGCGAGCGAATTTTTCCTTCAATTTGGGACTTCCGTGAGCAGGACTCGGCCAGCCTTTGGTAAGCATGTGCTGGGCTGCCTGCTGCCGATGCCGCTCGGATCAGGCTGCCTTCTAGAGCTGTGAAGAGCTGAGCATTCAGTACGGCCATTGCCGGACTGCTGCCGCGTGTCACGGCCTTCTGTACTGTCTGCAAACGGGCTGCCTGTACGGAAGGCAGATTGAGCAAACCCCATGCCGTAGCCGTTGGCAATCCCGCCCTTTCCATAGCTGCGAGCTGAGAAAACATGTCGGCGCGGACGCGACTTGGCAGGGGTGTTTGTGTCATGGATTGGCGCGATGCGGCAAAGTATTGCCAATTGTCAGCTACATTGGCATAGTGAGACGATTGATGAATGCTTGCTCACCATTGCATGAACTGCAGCTGTGACTGAATTGGGCTGGATGCGGTAGTAGCCCTATCGGAGCTGCCCAACCCTAGCCGACACTTACCCTGCTAATATGAATGCCTTTGTGTCCTTGAAGGTGATAGATCTGACCACACTTACCCGATCTAATGTTTAACGTCCTTCACCCTCAACCAGTGGTAAGCCGGAAACCTGTCGCTGTGATGATCGTCCGACAAAAAGTGCGGGCTTCTATCAACGCCAATGCAGTACTCTTTGCAAAACCCAGTTGCGACCATCAACTCGTTCCCTTTGAGGGGGTGAAAACAGCGAACCTCATTGACCCGCTGCGGCGGTAGTGCGCACGTAGATGACCACCGCGAACGGCGGCTAATCGGCATCGAAATCACACAATTAGCTTATCCAGAATCTGCCCGTGGCGAACGACTTCTGACGCTGCTCAACGGAAATTACCAGACATCCTCGTCCGGGATTGTCTTCGATGCTTATCGCAACAGAACCTGATCGGCACGGGTGTTTACCTGTTCTAATTTGTCCTTCGCTTCTTCAAGAACTGCTGCCGCGCTGAATCAGGTAAGCAAATGGATACCACCATTCAAACCTCAACAGATGTGCCACCGAAACCACGGGGCCTGCCTTTTCCCAAATTTTTTCCTGTGATTGCGAGAGTGCTTGCCGGAGTTTTGCTGCGATTAGTGTTTTCAGGGCTTCCAGGCAAGCCAAATTTGCCAATGATGTAGACGTTCGTTCAGGCGAATCAAGTCGAACCGCACCGGCCCACCCAACAAACCATTGAATACGCTGTGCAACCCATCGATGCCTTAGCGCAAGCCTTTTCCCCCATCAGAACTCACGCTTTTGCCTATCCTGCTTTGGAAGTTGTCCACATTATTGGCATCGCGTTGCTGTTGGGCAACCTGGTTTTACTGGAGCTGCGTGTGTGGGGCGCCGGGGCTGCGCTGCCCTTGCCTACCCTGGCCCGACTGACTTTGGTGCTGGTTGCGGTTGGGTTCGGGCTGGCTTTCCTTTCTGGGCTGCTGATGTTTGTGAGCCAGGCCAACGAGCTGATTTCCAACCGCGCGTTTGTTGTCAAGATGGGTTTGCTGACCCTGGCCGCAACCAACGCTGCGTGGTTTCATGGGCGTGGTTCGCTGGTAAAACTAGATGGTATCGCCCGACTCCAGACCGTGGCATCCACCCTCATCTGGATTGCCGTGATCGGGTGTGGACGCTGGATCGCCTATATTTAGCCCTTCAGCACACACCACCCCACTGGAGCTTTGTATGGACAGACGAACCGCTATTCAATTGTTTGCTACTACGGTTTCGACATTCAGCCTGAATACGTTGGCACACCACGGTTGGAGTAGTTTTGACCTGAATCGCCCGCTGTACCTTGAGGGCAAGGCCACGCGTGTGAAATGGCAGAACCCACATACCGAGTTGGTGCTTGAACTGTCGGCAACTCTGGTGCTGCCTGCTGACTTGGCCAGTCGGAGCGTTCCAGCACAAACGGCCAGCGTTGATGGGCCTAATTTGTTGAAAAAGGCTGTTTTGCCCAAACGCGCGGACAAAACATGGGAAATTGAACTTGCGCCACTTTCGCGCATGGAAGCCTGGAAAGTGCCTGAAATCAAACCTGGGCAAGTGCTGGCCATGCTGGGTTTCACCTTCAAAGAGGAAAAGGGCGGTGCCATACTGCGAGTTGAATACCTGTGGCTTGATGGTAAAACCTATGCCTTGCGGTCTTCGCCAGCTTGATGGTCTGATGCTTGCAGAGCGCCATGGCGCAAACCAACTCCCATATCCATCACCTGGGCGATATCCAATAAGTCAGAAGTCCTTGCGATGAAGGAATAGTTACTCAAAACACTGAAAAGGAGGGACGGCCAAGTCAGCCGATTCCGGGTTCATACGGGTGGCACGACTGCCTGAACCAACTGCAGTATGAGAAGCGCTTCACGACATCTGACTACCTTAGTACGAGGGCGTTCCCACGCATGCCTATGCACAACTTCTCATAACTGGGGTCTTTGCATAACGCTGCAATCCGGGTCCAAAATTTCCTCCATACCTGATGTTCAATTTTGATGGTCAGCATCGGAGATAGTTGGCTGGCTCCAGTAGACCCATAGCCGACAGCCACGCGGTACTTCCGTGGGTCAAGTCCGCAGCGTAAGTCGACCACCGCCAGTGGCCGGTTCCGGGAAGTCCAGTGGTCGCTTGGCTGACGCACCGGCATGCGGGGGAAGACGTGATCGGTCAGGTGCGCCGCCGTCTCCACCATGCGTCGCGTGTTGCACGACGGGCAAACGCCACGGCCTTTGCAGGAATAGGCGACGAAATAGTCGTGTCCACAGTCGTCACACCACGCCCGGGCAAAGCCGTGGGCAAAGATGCCGCATTCCGACGGTGGGCATGGGGCAGTGCCAGCATGGACTGGGTGCCTGATGGTACTGGGTTTATATCCAGCTTTGTGTATTTCTCTGCTGTCAGCGGGCAGCCTTGTCACTCCTGAATTGATAGCTGCTTGAGCACATTCCACGGTGGCTGCATGCCAAAAGCCAGTCAGCACGTCTTTGGCATCAAAGTAGCGCTTGAGCAGCGCGTTGGTGGGTACCTGCCGGAAAAATTCTCTGGTGCTGTAGTGACGCGCCATGCTTTTCTCCCTTGGGGTGGTGTTGAAATACACTCTTTTGCACAATGCTGGATCAAATGTACATGGCCTGTACAGGAAACTGGTTTTGCGGCACGAAGGGATCAGACGATGACTACCGCCAGCAAAATTGAATCTGAAATTTCAGCCTTACCGCCGCACTTGCAGGCAGAGGTGCTCGATTTCGTGCAGTTTGTGAAGCAGAGGCACGGCATCGCCAAGGCGTCCATCGCCGATAGCAACCTGCAGAGCGGTGGCGACTCGCCCTTTTTTCAGGCCCTGTCTGATGCCGGGTTTGTGGGTTGCATCGAAACAAACGAGCAACTGTCCACCAGCTACAAACAGCACATTGATCTATTCCTCCTAACGGTCACATTTTGCATGACCATAGTTTATCCATGGTACGGCAAGCGCTCGTCCAGCCTCTCAACTCAACGCGCGGCTAACTCTCATTCTGATGTTCTTGGCGTTGTGTTCCAACTCGCACAAACCGAGTTTCTCCAGGAGCGGTGGCACGTAAACCCCCAAACGGCCACGCAAACCTTTTTTCAGGCCATACCAGCCACCAATCGGATTGGAATCGGATCGCCCCCATGCCTCCACACTTCCCTCTTTGGCAGGTTTTTGCTCATCAGCTCCACCCAGCTCCACCCAGTCACCCGCCTTGCTGAGCATGCCCAGCAAGTCATCGACACACCGTGCGTCGTAGTGCAGTACCGTGCTGCCTACCGTACAGATAAGAATTTGTTTGCCGTCCTTCTCATCGGTATGCATGGTGAATTCCGAAGTGCCTGGAGGCGTCTTTAACTTCCACGGATTGTCTTTTTTCCGAGTTGGCAATGTGGCCATAGGAATCCTTTCAGTTCATAGTTGAACTGCTTACGTTTAACCTTGGGGAGAAAGCCTCAAGCACAGCAAAACTCTCTTGGCTAGTGACCCAAACCTTCAATAAAGGGGGGCCTTGGATTCACCATTTCGCCTTACTTAACGCTTGGATTTGCAGAACTCGCCGCTAGTGCTTCGCGTTCAATGACCTCGCCAGCAACAAAGATTTTTTCGATGCGATTGAAAGCGGAGATATTCGTCAAAGGATTGGCTAGGAGGAGGAGGAGATCGGCACGCTTTCCAACCTCTACGCTACCTATTTCATCGGCCAATCCAAACGCCCTCGCGTTGTCGATGGTGGCTGCTTTCAAAATGGTGCCAAGATCGATTCCCGCATCTGCCCATGCCTGCATCTCCCAAAATCCAGATAGTCCGGGTGGGTTGCCCCAACCCGGTGTGCCGACGGCGGTATCGGTTCCAAAAAGAAAGCGTGCACCAGCCTTGTGTTGCCGTTGCAAAATGCTGCGGTAGCGCCGCTGGTAGATGTCCACTATTTCGCGCAGGTCGGCGCTGCTTGCCTGCCCACGTGCATGTGCTGCGGCGAGAAACGGACCAAAGCGGGCCTGGTAGTCGGCGCGTGCCCGTTGACCCGGTCCACGCAAGTAGTTGATGTAGTCGGCAGACAGAACGTTTGCATATCCCGGATCGTCCAATAAGCTTGGGTTGAACAATGATGACATCCCCGCGATAGCCATCCAGGTAGGTTGGATCTTCATCGGGCTTGCCGCGACCGCATCCGCTGCGGTCAAGACTTCATTCGGGATGAGGGGCAATCCATATTTCGCACCATCCCAGTCCCATAGGCCATGTGCCATCACATCAACACCAATCTCTAGGCCGTAGCGGTGTGCGTTGGGGGTTGTCCCATGCAACAGCACAGTTAACTTTCGCGCGTGAGCCTCGGCGACGACTTTGCGTCCAATTGCCACCGAGGGCAGAGCAAAATCGGGACGCTTGTCCCCTGGCCACCAGAGCGCTTCCTCATAGTGGCTCTTCTAAAATCCTAGTGGGTAGAAATTCGCCAATTTGTTGTTGAAGTAGAGGTTTTTTATGTCTAAAGAGCTATTTGCGCTGGCTTTGGGAATCAGTGATCCATGGTTTGTTGGCTCGGTTGATTTTGATGCGA
>JAIPCE010000138.1 GCA_021738345.1 Rhodoferax sp.
GGCCAGGCTGGCCGACCCGATGCGCCAGGTGTGGCTGCCCTTGAGTGCGAGTGTGGTGTAGGCATCGGCAAATGCGGTGTTGGTGTCATTGGCCAGCATGCGGCCTGAGCGCCTGAGCTCTGCGCCGACCTGGCTGCCGCGCTGCGTCCGGGCTGCAGGTGTCGCTTTTTCTGAGCTCCAGAGCAGCTCTGCAAACAGCGCCATGTCGGGAATACCTGGAATCTTGTTGCCCTCGGCCACGCTGTTGGCACCACTGGTGAATTTCTCGGAATAGATGGCATCGATCTGCGATGCCGCCAAGCTGGCGCGCCATTGGGGGTTAAGCGCCAGGCTGCCTGAGAGCTCCCAGCCCGTGCGCTGGGTACCCGGCGCGTTCTTAAAGGTGGAGTTGCCGCCGCTGCTGCTCGCCACCACAATTTCGTCGCTAGAGTCAATCTGGTACAGCGCCAGGTCGAGGCGCGTCGCTGCATTGGGTGCCCACTTGGCACCCAATTCGCGGTGCTCGCTGCGGGCAGCGCGAATCGTGGTGTTGAAAGCGGGGATGCCACTGCCGCTGTAGGCCACTTCGGCCAGGGTGGGGCTCTCAAAACCTCGGCCAAAATTGGCATACAGATTGAGGGAGTCATTGGCATGGAAGCTCAGTCCCAGCACCGGACTCGTGGCCTGAAAGTCCATGGCGCCCGAGCCATCGCCATCGACCAGTCGGTTGTCCGAGCTGTTAAAGCGCACCGTGCTGTGGCGCGCCCCGGCTACCACCGACCAGCGCTCGGCAATGCGTGCATTGGCCTGCACAAACACATCGCTGTTTTCTGCCTGATTGACCTCGTCGCGCGTGGTGGTGGTCTTTTCGCCCAGTGCTGCCGCACCCCCCTGGCGGGTTTCGCGTGGGCGGTCAAATTCATAGCCTGCCACCCAGGTCACGGGCAAACCGGCCAGCTGCAGGCGCTGGTTGTACTGCACACCGCTGCCGTAGTAGGCACGGTCCAGCCCTATCCAGGCTCCGGTGGGTGTGACGCCCGGAATACCGGCCTGGTATTGCAGGTTTTCGCGCGTCCCGTAGTACACCCGCCCCGACAGCGAGCGCTGGGCGTCGAGCGCGTGGACCACTGAGCTGCCCAACTGGTTTTGCAGCACCACCTTGCGCACGCTGCGGGCCACTGCATTGTTGCCGGCCTGCTCGGGATTGCTTGCCAGCTGGGCGGCTGTAAGCCCTAGCGGGTCTTGCGCCAGCGGCATGTCAAAGCGGTTGAACACCACATTCACCTGGGTGTCCGGGGTGGCCTTGACGCTAAGCTTTGCGTTGAACTGCTTACGCTCAGTCTGGCTATTGGCCCGGTAACCGGTTGCCTCAAACGTGCTGTAGTCGGCCACCAGTCCAACCCCCGCAGGGCGACCGGCGTATTGCCAATCGGTGCGGCGCAAACCCTCAGAGCCGGTGTAGGCCTGTGCGCTAAATTCGGGCACAGCAGGTGCGTCGCGGGTAAAGGCCTGAATGACACCCCCCGACGAATTCCCATACAACAGCGCCAGCGGGCCACGCAGCACCTCCATGCGCTCGGTCGAGGTCAGCGCCACCGACGAACCCTGGCCCTGGCCGTCGGGCGTGGTCGCCGGTATGCCGTCCACCAGCAGGCGAATACCCCGAATGCCAAACGCAGATCGCGCCCCAAAGCCGCGGATCGACAGCTGCAGGTCCTGGGCATAGTTTTGTCGATTGAGAATGGTCAGGCCCGGCACCCTGACCAGTGCCTCGGACAAATTGACTTGCGGACCCGCACCTTCAATGGTCGCCCGATCGACCGACTGCACTGCGGCCGGCGCGTCAAAACTGCGCTGGTCCGCGCGGGAGGCCGACACCACCACATCGGGCAGCGTCTGCTGTGCCCATGCCAAGCTGTGGGTGAGGGATGCGATGGCGATGGCCAGAGTGGTTTTGCAGAAATGTTCCATGCGGCGGCGGTGTGGGTTGGGTTGGGTTGGCAAGAATCTGGTTTATAGCACTGCTGTTACACCAAAGAAGCGCTGCGAAGCTTAAAGCCGCAGCCCTTCGGGTTATTACCAATACACAAGCGCTTGACTTATGACAAACTACGATTCACCTGAATGTTGTATGACAAATGTCCAGGTCAAAGCAAGTTATCCCAAAAATGATTGAAATGGAGACACTATGAAACCACACTCTGGAAGCCTGATGAAACGTACCGCAATGTGCTTGGCACTCGGTCTGGCCTTTGCCACAGGCGCCAGCTTCGCCAAAGACGATGCCGCCAATCTGGAAAAGCTCGGTGCCTTCAAGCGCACCGACACCGGTCCCATGAAGCGCATCACCCAGGAAGGGCAGTATGCAGACAATCTGCGCAAGGTACTGCAACAGATCAAGCTGCCAGAGGGTTTCAAGATTGAGCTCTTCGCGGTGGTGCCCGACGCCCGCAGCATGGCCGTGAGTCGCAACACGGCGGCGGTCTGGGTCGGTACCCGCAAGTCCACCGTCTACTCGGTCAACGACCGCGATATGAACCATGTGGCCGACACGGTCGAGGAATTTAGCCCCAGCGTGAAGTTCGACATTCCGGCCGGTGCCTGCTATTCGCCTGACGGTTTTCTGTTTATTGCAGAACGTAATCGGGTGATGATGTTCCCGGCCGCTGAGTACTTCATGGAAGGCTCAGACACGGTCGCGTTTGCCATCGTCAAGCAAGGTGCCCTGATTCCGCCCGAAGAAGAGTCCTACAACCACACCGCGCGCTCCTGCGTCATCGGACCCGACAACCGCATCTACATCACGCTGGGTCAGCCCTTCAATGTGCAGCCCCCTGAAAAAGTGGACCTGTACCTCAAGACCGGCATTGGCGGCATTGTCAGCTTCAACCGCGATGGCGGGGACCGCAAGGTGGTGGCCACCGGCATCCGCAATTCGTCGGGCCTGGCGTTTAATCCCAAGGACAAGAGCCTGTGGTTCACTGACAACCAGGTCGACGGCATGGGTGACGAAACGCCCCCTGGCGAGCTCAACAAGATCGCAGCGACCAACGGCGCGCTCAAGATGGGTAGCTGGTATGGTGCCCCCTACTATGGCGGTGGTGACGTGCGCACCGACGAGTTCAAGGGCAAGACCATTCCCAAGGAACTGGCCGACAACTACGTCAAGCCTCAGGTCGAAATGGTGGCCCACGCCGCCGACCTTGGCATGATGTTCTACACCGGCAAGATGTTCCCCGCCAAGTACCAAAACGCCATCTTCAGCGCCCAACATGGCTCCTGGAATGCGGTCAAGCCACGCGGTGCACGCGTTATGGTGACCTACCTCGACGACAAGGGCAATGCCACCAAGACTGAGCCTTTCGCTGAAGGCTGGATGAACTCCGACGGCGTCTACCTGGGCCGCCCGGTGGATGTGCAGCAATATGTGGACGGCTCCATCCTGGTGTCGGATGACAAGGCCGGTGCCGTTTACCGCATCTCGTACCAGGGCAAGTAAGTCTAGCCATTGACGATACAGAGCGGGCTGGGTGCATGTTGCCCAGCCCGCATTTTTTTGAACCAGAACATCATGCAAACTTTCACCTCTCGCAACCTGCAACGCAGCCTGTTGGTGCTTTCGCTTGGCTGCTTCGTCAACGCCAATAGTTGGGCCGATTCGAACGCAGCGCGCGCCAAAGTCCAAACCCTGTGCCAGGTATGCCATGGCATGGACGGAGTCGCCATCCTCACGGAAGCGCCTAATTTGAGTGGCCAGCAAAAGGGCTACCTGATTGCCCAACTGCGCCTGTACCGCGCCGGCACCCGGCATGACCCGCAAATGAACATCGTCGCCAAAAGCTTGAGCGACGCTGACATCGAAAACCTGGCAGACTGGTATTCGGCCATCAAGATCAAAGTGGAGCCACCGAAGTAGCGCCTACGCGCCCCGTGCCGGAGGCGGACCCCACGGCAAGCTTGCCATGTCGCCGCGCAAGGGGTCTTGTGCCTACACTTGCCGGCATGAACACGCAGCAACCCATCGCCCCAAAGCCCCTCGCACAAAGCGCATCCGCCCGCCACCCCAGCCAGTACCCGCGACGGATCTTGCTGGCGGTCAGCGGCCTGTCACCGCAAATCGTCACCGAAACCCTCTATGCCCTGGCGGCGCAGTCGGACGCGCCCTTTGTCCCCACCGAGGTGCACCTGATCACCACGCGCGAGGGTGCGCAGCGCGCCGAGCTGTCCTTGCTCAGCGACGACCTGGGCTGGTTCCACCGGCTGTGCAAGGACTACCATTTGCCTGGCATAGCGTTTAACCGCAAGCAGATTCACATCATGCGCGATGCCAACGAGCGCGGCATGGACGACATCCGCAGCCCGCAGGACAACCGCGCCGCCGCTGACTTCATCACCGCCCGGGTGCGCGAATTTAGCGCCGACCCCGACTGTGCGCTGCATGTGTCGATTGCCGGCGGCCGCAAAACCATGGGCTTTTATCTGGGCTATGCGCTCTCGCTCTATGGCCGCCCGCAAGACCGGCTCAGCCATGTACTCGTCAGCGAACCATTTGAGAACAGCATAGACTTTTTCTACCCCACACCCTACAGCCGAGTGCTGCAAACCCGCGATGGCCGCCTGGCCGACACCGCCATGGCCGAGGTCACGCTGGCCGAAATTCCGTTTGTCAGCCTGCGCCACGGCCTGCCGGCCAAACTGCTGTCTGGCCATGCCAGCTTTAGCGAGGCTGTGGCCGCCGTGCAAGCCAGCCTGGCCCCAGCCGACCTGGTGCTGGACCTGCGTGCACGCGCCATCCGCGCGGGAGGACAAAGCATTGAGCTGCCCCCGTCCGAACTGGCCTTGCTGGCAGTATTTGCAAGGCGGCTCTTGAGTGGCTCTGGCCCCCTGACCGCACCGCCCAAGAGCGTGCCAGACAGCGCCTGGGGCGCACGCTTCTTGCGCGAATACCGCGCCATCGTCGGCACCATGGCCGGTACCGACACCACCGAACACGCGCTGCGCAACGGTATGGACGGGGAGTATTTTTCGCAGCGCAAGTCCAAACTCGAAAAACGCCTCAAAGCCGCCCTTGGCCCGGCCGCCACGGCCTACCTCATCCACGACGGCAACACCCGTCCGCGCCACTATGCGTTACGCCTAGCCCCCGAGGCGGTGCGCTTCGAGGACGGCACAATAGGTACTCCTTAAACAAAAAAACGGATTCACTAGAAAAGGACGTACCCGCCGTGAGCACCAAAAAAATTGAACCCTACCAGCCCTGTCCGTGCGGCAGCGGCCGCAAATACAAGTTCTGCTGCCACGCCAAAGGCGTCCAGATCAGCCAGCAAACTGCCCGTGCACTGGTGCACCAATCGGCTGACTTTCCGGTAGCGCACTGTTGGGTCGACCCGAGCTGGAAAACCCACGGTCTGGCCTCGGTTTTTGTCTCGCGCCAACTACCCAATGGCAAACTTGTGATTGGGGTCTACCTGGTTGACACCCTCTGCATGGGGGTCAAAAGCACCTTCTGCAACGCCAACCTGTCAGTCGTCGAAGTACAAAAAATGCTGAGTGCTAACCCGGTGCCGGTGGAACCGATTGAATATGAAGATGCGCGCAGCCTGGTATTGGGCGGCCTGGAGTATGCCCGCAGCGTCGGCTTTGAGCCCGACCCCAGTTGGAAAGACTCCCGCTACGTCATCGAGGCCGACAAGCCCTTCGCAGCCAAGTACGAATTCGGGCAAGACGGCAGGCCGGTCTACATCAGCGGACCGTTTGATGACCCCGAGGCATTTACCGATGCCCAGATTGAGGCGCTGCAGCTAGGTCAGCAAGCACAATTGAAGCCGAAAACGCCCTGATCGGTAGGCTTACGACACTGCACACTGCACCCGCAAGCGTCTTTGTGCTGGTGACCATGGCAAGCTTGCCATGCAAGCCATTTTGGGCAGGGCGGCCTACACTGCCCGCATGCTCCACACCCGGCCCGAATTGCACCTCCTCCTAGGGAAAACCCTTGAAGGTGATGCGGTACTATTTGCAGTAGATGTGGCATTCACGGAGGAATTCAGATGACCATGCAGAATACGAATTTGTTAGCAGCATCCTGTCGAGTCGCCCTGGCGTCCTATCTGCACGATCTTGGTAAGTTTGCCGAGCGCGCGAAGATGGAGGTCAATGTCGACGCGCTGGCGACCCACAAAACCCAGTACTGTCCGTTTCACACGACTGATAAGGGTGGCAAAAACGGTTACCACTCGCATGTCCACGCGGCCTATACAGGGCTGGCAGTTGACATGGTCGAGCACATCGCACCAGACCTGATTCGTGGGGACATGCATCCCTTTATCAATCGGGATCAATTGCAGGCCGACCATACCCTCGCCACGGATTCACTCGTAAACGCAGCGGCTGCCCACCACAAACCCGAGACGTTTTTGCAATGGATCATTGCCACGGCCGACCGCGTGGCAAGCGGCTTTGAACGCGATGAATTTGACAAATACAACACAGCCAAAGACGAAACCCCAGGCGTACAAACCGGAAAGAACCACTACCAGGCGCGCCAGCTCTCGCTGTTGGAGCAAGTTCGCCTGGAAGGTGCTGCGCCAAAATTCAGTGCCAAAGAACTGAAATGGCGTTATCCGCTGCAAGCCCTGTCACCCTCATCGATCTTCCCGCAACTGCGCGAAAAATGTGAACCTGCAGACGATGGCCTGGCACAAGCGCAATACAAGAAGCTTTGGGAAGAATTTTTGGCTGCGCTCAAAAGCATTCCCGCCTCGCACCGCAGCAACTGGCCTCTCTGGCTGGATCACTTTGTCACCGCTTGGCTGACCTTTACCCACACCATTCCTGCAGCCACCGCGTTTGGCACCAAACCCGAAGTGTCGCTATATGACCACAGCAAAACCACGGCTGCGCTGGCCACCGCGTTGTGGCGCTGGCACTCTGCCCGTGACCAAATTGATGCCAGCGCTGCCGCCAGGCTGCAAGACCGCAGCGACTGGCATGCCGACAAGCTGCTGCTCATCCAGGGTGACTTTTTTGGTATTCAGGACTTTATCTTCGCCGATGGCAGCCAAACCAACAAGGCTGCAGCCAAGTTGCTCCGCGGACGTTCGTTCCAAGTATCGCTTTTTACTGAGTTGGCCGCGCTCAAGGTACTCGACGCCCTCAGCTTGCCGCCCACTAGCCAGATCACCAATGCCGCGGGCAAGTTCTTGATCGTTGCGCCCAACACAGCAGAGGTATGCACCCAGCTCGCGCAAGTGCGCGCCGACATCAACCAATGGTTTTTGCATCACAGCTTTGGTCTGGCGGGTTTGGGGCTGATTGGTCAGCCTGCCAGTTGTAACGATTTGCTCAAAGGCAATTTCAAAAGCCTGATGCAAAGCTTGTTTGCCGCTCTTGAAAAAGCCAAATTGCAACGCTTTGACTTGACTGCCACAAGCGAGCCGATTTTTGAAGTCGCTTACCCGCAGGGGGTATGCCAATACAACGACAAACTGCCAGCCGACAAACCAGAAGGGCATAACAAGGCATCGGCTGCGCTATCACGCGACCAGATCACGCTGGGCAGTGCGCTGACGCGAGAAGACCGCCTGCTGGTGGTGCGGGATTCCGCTGAGCTCACAGGCGGCAACCTGATTCAGTTGGAGGTCCCTGTGTTTGGCTACCGCGTGGCTTTTACCCAAAGCCAAGAGGTCACGGGTAAATTTGGTACCCTGGCCAAAGACGGCACGCTGCAACGCTGCTGGGACTTCAGCCTGCCTGACAACCTGACCGACACGTTATGGACCGGATACGCACGTCGCTTTATCAATGCCTATGTGCCCCGTTTTACCGAGCTGGATTTGCAAACACAGGCCAAGTATCGGGGCATTGAGTCGGACGTGAGCCCCGATGATGTGCGATTTGGTGCAGGAAAAACACTCAACCATATTGCATGTGAAGACCGCCAGCCGAAATCTGACCGACTAGATGATGTTGGCCAGTGGCTGGGACAAGTGGCGCTTATGACACTCAAGGGTGACGTGGATAACCTGGGCACGATCTTTCAGCAAGGTTTGCAGGAGCCCACCTTCGCCAAAATGGCGGGGCTGTCGCGCCAGATGAACGCCTTTTTCGCCATATGGCTGCCCGCCCTGTGCGCAACAGAATTTCCCAACACCTACACGGTGTTTACTGGCGGCGACGATTTCTTTTTGATTGGCCCCTGGCACAGCACCCAGCAATTGGCTGCACGCATGGAAGCCGAATTCAAAACCTATGTGGCACACAACGAAAAAATCACGTTTTCTGCTGGCATGGTGATGACCAAACCCGGTCAGACCATACTCACCCTCGCCACACAGGCTGAAGAAGCCTTGAGCGCAGCCAAAGGCATCGACAAGAATGCGCTGGTGCTATTCAATGAGCGGGTGCGCTGGCCTGATTGGTCCAAGGTGCAGGCTGCGCAGGATCAGTTGGAGCGCGTGCGCACGAGTTACGACTTGTCCACAGGCTATGTCTATGGTCTGATGCAACTCATTGACTTGGCCAGCGATAAAAGCAACCCCGAACATGCCATGTGGCGCAGCCGCTTTGCCTACCGGACACGGCGCTATGTGGTGGACAAAATCCGTGAGCCAGATCACCGGCAACACGCACAGACCGAGTTGTCGATGGCACTTGGTAAGCAGGGGATCGAAGACCTTGGCACCCGTTACCGCATTCCGCTTTTCAACCATTTTTACCGTCAACGATAAGGAGCAACATTTATGGCAACCAATTACGGAGGTGGCTATGGGCAGCAACGTGCTGGCGGCCCTGGCCAGGGCGCTTACGACCGCCAAAGTGCGCCAACTGTCACTATCACCGTGACAGACATCAAGTTGCAAGTGCCGGTTTCAGTTGAGCTGTTCGCAAGCATCGCAGAAGACAAAGCCATTACGGTGGCACGAGCGGGTGGCCGAAAAAACAACAAGTCGACCCAGTTGCGCAAGTTTTACGACGAATTGGCGTTGTGGTTTGAAAAGGTCAATCTGGAGAGGTCCAAGGATGCCAAGTTCAGCAAATATGCGGAGGTGGCCCCTTTTATCAAAATGATGAATGCCAAAGTGGCTTATGCCAGGGGCCGTGAGCACGTGGATGCCTGCTTTGAGCAAATGTTCTCCCACCTGATCCGCCAGATCGACAGTCCTGAAACACTCAAGCACGCCAAATTGTTCATGGAAGCCTTTATGGGTTTCTACAAAGTTCACGAGGAGAAATAAACCATGACGCAACAACAACTCACCGCCATCACCACCATCACCGCCACTTTGGAACTGGTTACTGGCCTGCGCATCGGCGCAGGTGACGGCGAAATGCACATTGGCGGCGTGGACAACACGGTCATCAAACATCCGCACACCCAGTCGCCCTACATTCCCGGCTCCAGCCTCAAAGGCAAGATGCGCAGCCTGCTGGAGTGGCGCAGCGGCGCGGTCAAAGAGGAAGCCCTGGGCTGGAAAGACTTTGAGAGAGCCAGTGGCAGCGTGCAGGCAGAGGTCAAACGCATTCTGCAACTGTTTGGCATCAGCGGCGATGCCAAGCTCGGCATCGAAGACATCACCACCATCGGCCCTACCCGCATTTCGTTTTGGGACTGTAGTCTCAACAAGGAGTGGGAGGCCCGAGTCCGCGAAGACAATTTCTCGCTCACCGAAATCAAGAGCGAAAATCGCATCAACCGCATCTCTGGTGTGGCCGAACATCCGCGTCAAACCGAGCGCGTACCCGCAGGTGCCCAGTTCGACTTTCGACTGTCGGTCAAAAAACTCGCCGGAGACAGCGACGCCTTGCTCACCACCGTGCTGCAGGGTTTGAAGCTGCTGGAGCTTGACAGTGTAGGTGGCTCGGGCTCGCGCGGCTACGGCAAGGTGCGCTTTGTCAATCTGCAGATCGATGGTGCGGATGCACAGGCCCGGCTTGATGCGACCAAGCCGTTTCAATAATGCAAACCCACCGCATCACCCTGCGCCCCTTAAGCGCCTTTGGCACGCCGCTGGCCGGAGACACGCTGTTTGGCCAACTGTGCTGGACGCTGCGCCACCAGTTGGGCAATGTCCGGCTCAATGAACTGCTGCACGGCTACACCAGCTGCCAGCCCTTTGCCGTGCTGTCTGATGCGTTTCCCGCAGACCACGTGCCGCTGCCGCACGTGCCGTCTGAACTGTGGCAAAAGCCCACCACGGCCGATGCGCCAGACCGCAAGCTGCTCAAGAAAAGGAAGTGGTTGCCCCTTGCTGCCATGGCAAAACCCTTTGTGCAATGGCAAAGTCTGGCCAAGGGTGATGCCGATGTCGCGCCCAGGGCTGCCACACCCATTGAGCGCGCTCAGCCACACAACACCATCAACCGCCAGACCGGCACCACCGGCGAAGGCCAGTTTACGCCCTACACCATGCCGCAAATCTGGTTTCACCCGGCGATGCAGTTTGACTTGTACGTGGTGCTGGACGATGCACGGTTAAGTTTGGCCGAATTCTCTGCGGCACTGCACTACATGGGTCAAGTTGGTTTTGGGCGCGATGCCAGCATAGGTCTGGGCAAGTTTGCGTTAGTGGGCGACATGGTCTCCAACAGCCTTCGCGGCGGGGGCACCGCTCCAAAAGGGGACATGGCCAACAGTTATTTGACGCTGGGGCCGTGTGCGCCGCAGGGGCAAGGGTTTTGCCCGGTGCGAAGCACTTACCAGGTGGCAACCCGTTTTGGCCGTCATGGGGATGCCGCTGTTCAATCTGGTCAACCGTTCAAACGCCCGGTACTACTCGCCAAGGCAGGGGCTGTGTTCTGGCCGGAGTCTCTGGAGTCCACGTGCCACTTCATTGGCCAGGGGCTGGGCGGCCCCACCAACCCGGTGTCACTAGCCATGCCCGAAACCGTGCAACAAGGCTATGCGCCGGTAGTTGCCATCTCCCGCCCTGTGGAGAAAGCGGTATGAACTCCTTTTTAAAAACCTACCGCCTGGCACTCACCCCGCTATCGCCCATTCACATTGGCTGCGGCGAAGACTTTGAGCCAACCAACTATGTGATTGATGACGATGGAAAGTTTGGGCCTGTTCTCTATGGGTTTGACCCGAGCCGAGCGGTGTTAAGCGATGTGCAGCGCGCCAAACTGGCCGATGCGGGTCAGCGTGCGTCTTTGCTGGGCATTCAGCGCTTTTTCCGGGACAACGCCCCAAGCTTCAAAGCACAGGCCGATGTGCTAATCCCTGTCAGCGCCGGAGTTGCCAAAATTTACGAGCAGCGCGTTGGCCGCGCCGCCAATGTCGAGGCGAGTGGCAACTCGGTCTTCAACCAGTTGTTTATTGAGCGCTGCAGCTACACCGGCCAGCAAAGCCTGCCCTATATCCCCGGCAGCAGCTTCAAGGGTGCGATTCGCACTGCCGTACTAGACCATATCAATGACCATCAGCGCCCCAACGATGTTCAGTTCACTTTTAAGGGTGAAGCAAAGTCAACGGGCGGCCTTGAAAAGCGCCTGCTCAAAGGCGACTTCCAAACCAGCCCACTGCGCCTGCTCAAAATTGCCGACCTGATGCCCGCTGCGCAATTTCACCCCGCCCGCCGCGTGCTCTACGCCGTCAACCTGAAAAAAAAGCAGGTCCTCAAAGACGGTCAAGAGCTGCAACCCAAAGGGATTGCAGCGCGCAAGGAATGCATCTTGCATGGGCAGTACCGCGCCTTTGTGGCAAATGCCGTACTGCCACTGCTTGACGGATATAGCGACCCCAAAAACACACCCGCAGTCGATTTACGCCCCACGGACCTGTGCCAGATTGCCCGCCAATCCAACGCCTACAACCAAACCCGGCTGGCGCGCGAGATCAGCGTGCTCAACGGACGTGGCATGCTCAACCCGGCTTGGAAACAAAGCCTTGAGCAACTTTTGGCAGGTGACTTGGGCAAGCGCTTGGCGGCAGGTAATGCTTTTCTCATTCGCCTGGGCCGCTATGGTGGTGCAGACAGCAAAACACTGTCAGGGGAAGGTGTGGCCCATATCAAAATCATGGGTGCCAGAGGACAACCACCGACATTTGAGGGCAGCACCAAAACCGTCTGGCTGGCCGCCGAACACGAGGCCGACCAGAAACACCTCCTCCCCTTCGGCTGGGCCGTGGTCGAAATCGACCCCCAAGACGATGACCTGCCCGAGCTCCGGGCCTGGTGCCAAGCACAGTCCAGAGGCCGCCCCGACATGGCCCAACAGCGCCGACAGTTTGAAGCCGTCAAGCAAGCCGCCCTCCAGCAAAAA
>JAIPCE010000139.1 GCA_021738345.1 Rhodoferax sp.
GCACCGGAATGCTCAAGCTGGTGCGCGGCACGGCCGATGGCCGCCAGCGCATTGTCAGGGTCTTGCGGCCCGGCGATGTGGCGGGTCTGGAGGCCTTGTCTGACGCACGGTACGATACCGATGCCATTGCGTTGACCGATGTGTCGGTGTGCCGCATTCCGCTGTCCGTAATCCGTGAGCTCGACGCAAAGTCGCCGCGCCTGCACAAACGCTTGATGGAAAAGTGGTCGCGCAACCTCAAAGAGGCGGACGACTGGCTGGCTGACCTCAACTTTGGTACAGCGCGCAGCCGCGTCTGCAACTTTGTCTTGAAAATGCGCAGTTCGACGGATGCGCAAATCGTGACCCTCTTCGCCCGGGAAGACATGGGGGCCATGATGGATCTCAAGATGGAGACCGTCAGCCGCGAAGTCAGCGCGCTGGTAAGGGAGCAGGTGCTAGAACCTCTCGACAAGGCGGGTCGCGTCTATCGCCTGTTGCAACCGGCGCAATTGCAGCCACTTTAAGGACCGGAGCAGCGGGTGTTACTTGATGACACGCGGGGCATCTTCATTCATTTTGCGATTGAAAAATCGGATGAAAAATACCCCCATTCCGAGCATGAAAATAATTCCGCTGATGCTCATCAGACCGTAGTCGGTAGAAAACAGATCGTGTAGCAATTTCATGGTGTGCACTCCTTCTTGGTAAGGAAACAGTGTGCATTGCAAAGCGCGGTGTGGGCGTGATCTGCATCACTGCCCCGGTCAACCGGCGGCATTTTTTTATCAAGCGCCCAAAAAGGGTGGCAGTCAGGGGCACCCGTTGTGCAGCTTCCATTGCGCCTCATGGCCGATTGCCTTGGCAAATGCCGGCACCTGGCAACGTTCCATTTCGCGCGCTGCAAGCGGCGTATCCGTTTCTGCCGGTATTTCCCGGGCGCTGGTCATTCGATCCTGGGTGGGTGCGCCGGTGCGTTGGACCCATTGGCTGGTCAGCGCCGTGGCGCCAACGAATGCCACCAGAGTGAGCCATTGCGCCCGCTGGATTCCCGAATGGGTTGATTGTGGTAACTCGCAACTGTCACCCGGACAGAGTTGTGCCGGTGTCCGATAAAAGATCGCATACAGCTTGCAGCCCAGACAAATGCCGAAGCAGACTTCAAAAAACATCAGCACCAGACAGGTGCCGCACACCAGCATGTTGATCGGCCCCATAACCTGGTTGACGACCATGAGAAAAAACATGGCAATCGCCAACAGCAGCCCCAGTCCCCATGCAAAGCGCTTCTGCGCTGCGCCCACCCACTCCGGCCGTTGCTGGCGTACAAACCACTGGCCCAGAATCATGCTGGGCGACAGGCGGGGATTAACAAACAGCCGCGTCGCCATGTCGAGTAAAAAAATCACCACAAACAAGCGGGTGGGCTGGAAGTTTCCCAGCAGCATCGCCTGCATGAACGAAACAAAAGCAGGCACCATCAGCAAGCCGGCGGCTGCGCGTACTGCGCGCTCGTTGACCACCCGCACCGCATAACCGTCGATCTGTTCACCAAACTCAAGCAGTGGGCGCATGGGGGGGGTCCTGGGTACGGTAATGGGCCGCTTCTTCAGCGGTTTCAGTGAGCTCACGCGGAGCATCGCGGTGCGGAACCCGGTAGCCATCGGCCACGTAGCCCGGCCCTTTCATGACCATCACAATCACGCAGCCAATCGCCACTGTAATCACCATGGTCCAGTGGAAGATGACGATCGCTGCTACCATGTAATTGGCCATTTGCAGCCACCGGTCGTGCGCATCGCTTATCTGCGGATCAGAAAACAGATGCAAGGCAAGTAGTCCGAGCAAGGGCAGCGCCGTGCCGACCAAGGTAATCCAGGGTAATTTGCGCCAGATAAGCCATTCGAGGCCGCTCGCGGTGCGAATAGATCCAGGTAATTTTCGGAAAAAATTCATCGATCGTTACTCTGCAGGACGGGGCGGGTGACGGACTTCAGCCTGGCGGGGCGCAGCATTTTGTAGGGACTCGATCAACTTCTGGTGAATTCCACCAAAGCCTCCGTTGCTCATGCACACAATGTGGTCACCACCACGCAGGCGCTGGACGATGTCGCACACCAGTTGGTCCAGCGTGTCGGCAACGATTGCGTTGGCTCCCAGGGGCGCGAGCGCCTCGCGCGGATTCCAGCCCAAATTGCCCGCATGGCAAAACGCCAGATCGGCCTCTTCGAGGCTCCAGGGGAGCTGCGACTTCATGGCGCCGAGCTTCATGGTGTTGGAGCGGGGTTCGAACACCGCCAATATGCGCCCGCTGCGAATCTTGCGCCGCAGTCCATTGATCGTGGTGCGCATGGCTGTCGGATGGTGGGCAAAATCGTCGTAAACAGTAATCGGCTCGGGCGTCGAGCCAGTGGTTCGGTGGTCTGGCCAAGGCAGGCGAGCGCGTACTTCCATGCGGCGCTTGACGCCCTTGAACTGGCCCAGGGCAGCGGCTGAAATCTGTGGTGAAACGCCCACATGCTGGGCCGCGGCAATCGCGGCCAGTGCATTGAGCTGGTTGTGCCTGCCGCCGTGGTCCCATTCGACGCGACCGCAGGGCTGGCCCCGAACCAGCACCTCGAACGTAGCGGGCTCACCTTGGGCGGTAAAGTCGCTGACGGCAGCGCCAAAACTGCACACTTCGCTCCAACATCCTTGGTGCAGTACCCGGGTCAGACTCTCCTCCAGGCCGTTGACCACAATGCGGCCGGTGGATGGGACGGTACGCAGCAAGTGGTGGAATTGGCGCTCGATCGCCGCCAGATTGTCAAAAATGTCCGCATGGTCGAATTCGAGGTTGTTCAATACCGCAGTGCGAGGTCGGTAGTGCACAAATTTGCTGCGCTTGTCAAAGAAGGCCGTGTCGTATTCGTCGGCCTCTATCACGAAGCTTTTCTGGACCCCCAGGCGGGCAGAGACGCCAAAGTCGAGCGGTACGCCGCCGACCAGAAAGCCGGGCTCAAGCCCTGCACTTTCCAGAATCCAGGTCAGCATGGCGGTGGTGGTGGTCTTGCCGTGGGTGCCTGCTACTGCCAGCACATGGCGACCCCGTAGCACGTGCTCGGCCAGCCATTGGGGTCCGCTGGTGTAGGGTACACCGGCGTCAAGAATGGCCTCCATCAGCGGAAATTTTGGACTTCCATCGGCTAAGCAGCTGCGGCTGACGACATTGCCGACGACAAAAATGTCGGGAGCCAGCTTCAGTTGGTCGGCGCCGAATCCCTCGATCAAATCGATACCCAAGGCCCGTAACTGGTCGCTCATGGGAGGGTAAACCTCGGCGTCGCATCCAGTCACGCGGTGGCCAGTCTCCCGGGCCAGCGCTGCCAAGCCGCCCATGAAGGTGCCACAAATGCCGAGAATATGAATGTGCATGCACTGATTTTACGGTGCAGTGCACAATGCAGGTATGGACAATATCAAGATGAAAGTCGCTGAAGTTGCGGCCCGCCTGGTGGTCGAGGAAGGTCTTGAGTACGGCCCGGCCAAGCGCCGCGCGCTCAAGGAACTGAGCTTGGCGCCACGCACCGCCTTGCCCGACAACGTGCTGCTGGAGCTGCGGGTGCGCGAGTACCTGGCACTTTACTGTGCTGACACCCAGCCCTTGGAGTTGCAGGCCTTGCGGTCGCTGGCGCTGAGCTGGATGGAGCGACTGCAGCCGTTTCGGCCGCATTTGACCGGGACCGTCTGGCACGGTATTGCCACGCGTCTGTCGGATATCACCCTGCAGTTGTTTTGTGACGACCCCAAATCAGCCGAAATCGGACTGATCGACCAGGGCGTACGCTTTGAGACCCGTACCGTTCCCGGATTTCGGGGGATGCCGGTGGAATCGCTGGATGTGCATGTGATGTGCCCGGAGTTCAAGGAGTACGTGGGCTTGCACCTGCTCGTTTACGATTTCGATGATCTGCGCGGTGCCTTGACTCCAGACGCTTCGGGACGCCGTCCGCGCGGTGATCTGTTGGCCGTGCGCCGGCTGGTGCATGATCCGGCTTTGCTGCAAGCGTGACCCCTATGCCTGCTGAACCTATCTCGCCCACCGATTCTCAAGACTCCGTTCCGCAGGCGGTACCGGTATGGCAGCGCCGCTGGGTTGTCGGCGCCCTTGGGGCTGCCGCCGCCAGCGCCGGACTGGGTTTGGCGTGGTGGAACTTCTCAGACCAGGCTGCTGATTCGGAGCCGGTCCCAGGCTTTTGGGGTCTGCAATGGGACACGCCAGGCGGAGCAATCCTCCAGGCCGCCTCGTTTCGGGGGCGCCCGCTGCTGATTAATTTTTGGGCCACCTGGTGTCCGCCGTGTATCGAGGAGTTGCCGCTTATCAACCGCTTTTTTCATGAACACCGCGCCAACGGCTGGCAAGTGCTCGCATTGGCGGTCGACAGGTTAGCTCCGGTCCAGTCATTTCTAAGCAAGAATCCACTCGATTTTCCGGTCGGAATGGCAGGCTTGAACGGTACCGATCTGGGGCGTGCCCTGGGCAACCTGACGGGTGGCTTGCCTTTTTCAGTCGTGGTCGGTCAGCAGGGTGGAGTTTTGAAACGCAAGCTCGGGCGTTTGACCGAGGCGGACCTGGGGGTCTGGAGTCGCTTAAAATGAGGTGCTAGTCGGGTTTTGGTCTGTCTTTGCATGTGGCTCGAACTTGGCTGATACCGAGCACATTGACCGTGAAAAGGAGTAAAACTCAGCACTACCAAGGTGCAACAAGCACTTCAACTGTTCGACAAGATCACAGCTCACAGATCAGCGCCAACGGAATCATTGAGTTTTACCGGGGTGACGAAAAGAACAGTCTGACTGTTATTTTGACGGTAATTAAGAGAAATTACTGTAATTTGGCGAATTTTGCGGTAAATTCGACAACTTGTCATTCAAACTAACAATGTTGGAGCCGCCATGGATTTACGCAAACTCAAAACCCTGATTGACCTGGTGTCTGACTCCAATGTGTCGGAGTTGGAGATCACGGAGGCCGAGGGCAAGGTCCGGATTGTCAAAGGCGGTGCAGGTATGGTGCAGGGGTATGCGCCGGCACCGGTGCACTTTGCGCCAGCGCCAGCACCCGTGCAGGGCGTGGCAGCAAACACCGTGGCGACGCCAGTCGCCGAAGCCCCAGCGGGTCATACCGTTAAATCACCCATGGTCGGCACTTTTTACCGTTCGTCCACGCCGGGTGCAAGATCCTATGTAGAGCTCGGTGATGTGGTGAAGGAAGGTGACACGCTGTGCATCATTGAGGCTATGAAGATATTGAATGAGATCGAGGCGGACCGGGCCGGAACCGTCACCCGAATTTTGTGTGAAAACGGCCAGGCGGTGGAATACGGGCAGCCACTTTTCATTATTGAGTAGGGCATGCGGGAACACCAGATTTCCCAGCTATGTCGGCACGGGCGGACGCATTGCGTTGTTGCACCTCAAGGGTGTGACAGCGCCACACTGCGCTCGGATTGCGTGGCACGGCATTGCGCCACTACCGACATAAGACGGTACATTTGACATTTCCGCATCCCAAAGTTGCAGACACACTATTCATGTTCAAAAAAATTCTGATCGCCAATCGGGGCGAAATCGCATTGCGAATTCAGCGCGCCTGCCGGGAGATGGGCATCAAGGCCGTCATGGTTTACTCCGAGGCCGATCGCGAGGCCAAGTATGTCAAGCTGGCCGAAGAAGCAGTGTGCATCGGGCCGCCGTCATCGGCACTGAGCTACCTGAATATGCCGGCCATCATTTCGGCCGCAGAAGTCACTGACGCTGAGGCCATCCATCCGGGCTATGGATTTTTAAGCGAGAACGCGGATTTTGCCGAGCGTGTGGAGCAAAGTGGTTTCCAGTTCATTGGACCCACTCCAGAGTCCATTCGCACCATGGGCGACAAGGTGTCTGCCAAGCAGGCCATGATTCGTGCCGGTGTGCCCTGTGTACCGGGTTCAGAAGGCGAATTGCCCGACGACCCTGCACTGATTCGTCGCATGGCAAAGGCGGTGGGTTATCCGGTCATCATCAAGGCGGCAGGCGGCGGCGGCGGGCGCGGAATGCGGGTGGTGCACACCGAAGCTGCACTCATCAATGCCGTGGCAATGACCAAAGCCGAAGCCGGTGCCGCATTCAATAATTCTGCGGTCTACATGGAGAAGTTTCTCCAGAACCCGCGCCACATTGAAATTCAGATTCTGGCCGACAAGTACAAAAATGCCGTGTACCTGGGCGAGCGCGATTGTTCCATGCAACGTCGCCACCAGAAAATCCTTGAGGAGGCGCCTGCTCCGGGAATCAACCGCAAGCTCATAGAGCGGATCGGCGAGCGCTGCGTCGCCGCCTGCAAAAAGATCGGCTATCGGGGTGCCGGCACCTTTGAGTTTCTATATGAAAACGGTGAGTTTTATTTCATCGAGATGAACACCAGGGTTCAGGTGGAGCATCCGGTGACCGAGATGGTCACCGGCATCGACATCGTCAAAACCCAGATCATGGTGGCTGCGGGTGAAAAACTACCGTTCACCCAGCGCCAGGTCGAACTGCGTGGCTGCGCCATAGAGTGCCGCATCAATGCAGAAGACCCCTATAAATTCACGCCCTCGCCAGGACGTGTGACCATGTGGCACGCACCCGGGGGTCCGGGCGTGCGTGTCGACTCGCACGTCTATACAAACTATTTCGTACCGTCGAATTACGACTCGATGGTTGGGAAAATCATTGTCCATGGCGACACGCGTGAACAGGCCATGGCGCGCATGCGCACCGCACTTGCTGAAACGGTTGTTGAAGGCATCAATACGAATATTCCCTTGCACCGGGAATTATTGGTGGATGCCAAGTTCATGGTCGGCGGCACCAATATTCACTACCTTGAACAATGGCTGGAGCAGCATAAACGCTAGGAATCTAACTGCATGTTTGAGTTAAGCCTGATGTGCCCGGAGCGCTGGGTTGAGACCCTGAGCGACGCTTTGGAGGCGCTCAATGCACTCAGCGTGAGTGTCGAGGACGCCGACGCCCACACTGATGCCGAGAATGCCTTGTTTGGCGAGCCTGGCATGCCACCTCCTAGGGAGGGCTGGCAGCGGTCAAGAGTGATAGCACTGTTTGCTGACGCAGCGAATGCGCAAAATGCCCTGCATTTGCTCCAAGTTCAGGATTTTTTCGCCGACTGCCAAGTGCTCGCCACAGAGGAATTGGTCGACCAGGACTGGGTGCGACTGACGCAGTCGCAGTTTGCTCCGGTCGAGATCACGCCCGAATTCTGGATTGTCCCGACTTGGCATGAGCCACCCAAGCAAGCACGCACCGTCATACGGCTGGACCCCGGGCTCGCCTTTGGCACCGGCACGCACCCCACCACGCGCATGTGTCTGCGTTGGATTGCCACCCATACTGCTGCGGAACGGGTACTGGACTATGGGTGTGGATCGGGTATTTTGGCCATTGGTGCCGCCAAATTTGGCGCGCGCGAGGTGGTGGCACTGGATATTGATCCTGCGGCAGTCGAGGCGACTAAACTCAATGCGAGTGCCAATGGCGTGTGCTTGCAGGCGGGTCTTCCCGATCGCGCGCAAGGACATTACGAGCTGGTGTTGGCGAACATTCTCGCGACGCCGCTCAAGGTACTGGCTCCCTTGCTGGCGTCGCATGTCGCGGCTGGCGGGAGCCTGATCCTCGCGGGCATCCTGGAGCGACAGGCGCAGGACTTGGTGTTGGCCTACGCGCCCTACTGCGATCTCGGAGTTGCAGACCGTGAGGATGGCTGGATTTTAATGACAGCGCGATTCTGAATCCCATGAGTCTGATTACCCAGTGCCCCGCATGTACCACGATGTTTCGGGTGGTGTCCGATCAGTTGCGGGTGTCAGACGGTTGGGTGCGGTGTGGTCAGTGCGACGAGGTTTTTGACGCGAGTGCGCATTTGCAATCGGATGTCATCGATGTCGAGTCTGCTGCTGACAGCGCCACGTCGCCGAATGAAGAATTGACCGATCCCGCTGAAACCACAGAATTCAGCCCGCTTGTCCCCGAAGCATCGGTTCAAGAACAGAGTGTTGCACCAAAACCAGAAGCGGATATCGACCCGGCACTCCAGAACCAGAGTGCCACTGCAATTGGCGCCCCGGCACTTGCATTGCGTGGGTCGGAGCCGGTACACGCCGATAGTTTTCTGGAAAAAAGTCCCAAGGAGCTTTCACGGTTTCAGGAGTTCAATGCCGTTCTGAGCGCAGAGCACGCGCGCCTACTGTCTGATCAAGCGCTGCAGGCGCTTCCAGACGCGGCAGGACAGGCAACGCCACGCTACCGACAATCCGACAGTCCTTCAATTTCAGCGTCCACAGATGCTTTGCCCTCATTCCTTCGGCACCCCAGCGCGCCCTCGGTATGGCAGCGTCCCTTGGTGCGCAGCCTGCTGGCGCTCGCATGCCTCGTGCTGAGTGGTGTGCTGGTGTTGCAGCTTGCAGTGCAAGAGCGTGACCGGCTTGCGGCGCATGTGCCAAGTACCCAACCCTGGCTGGAGTCCGTGTGCACGCTGTTTGCGTGCGAAGTTGCGGCTCTGCGTCAAATCGAAGCGATCGTGATTGATAGCTCGTCTTTTTCCAAAGATCGCCCTGATACCTATCGTCTCAATTTCACCTTGAAAAATACGGCGGCGGTTGATGTGGCAATTCCTTCACTTGAGCTCACGCTGACAGACCTGCGCGAAGAGTCGCTCGTGCGCCGTGTTTTTGGTCCCGAAGAGTTGGGCATCAGGCAGAAACGGTTTGCCAGTGGTACAGAACTGAGTGCATCGCTGCCCATCGGCATCCGGATCGCGGGTACCGCTGATCGAATTACCGGCTACCGACTGTTGGCTTTTTACCCATGAAAGCGAAAAAACCCGAGGTCTTTCGACTTCGGGTTGTGGCCAAACGCAGACAGACTGGCTGGGTTTTCAGGGTTTGCTGGCCGTAGGAAAGGGCCAGGCTGCCTGGGGACTTAAGGTAGTTTGCGCGGCAGGTGCCGGCTTGGCCGCGGGCGCAGCGGCTTTTTTTGCCGCTGGAGCCTTGGCAGTTTCATCGCCCGGCTTTTTTGCGACCACCGCCTTCTTCGTGGGGGCTGTCTTTGCGGCAATCTTCTTGGCTGGAGCAGCTTTCTTTGCAGCGATCTTCTTCGCAGGTGCAGCCGCCTGTACCGCCGCAGCCTTCTTGGCGGGTGCCTTCTTGGCAGGAGCGGCCTCCTTGACGGGTGCTGCAGCTTTCACTGCCTTGGCGGCTTTGGCCGGAGCTGCGGCAGCGACCGGGGCGACGGCCTTGGCTGGAGCTGCTTTCTTGGCTGGAGCTGCAGCCTTGGCGGGAGCTGCTACTTTAGCTGCAGCTTTCTTGGCCGGAGCCGCTTTTTCAGCGGGAGCTGCAGCCTTGGCTGCGACTTTTTCAGCAGGTGCGGTTTTTTTCACGGGAGCGGCCTTCTTGGCGGCCGGCTTTTTTGCAGTTGCCATCATTTTCTCCTTCATTCATTGACACGGAGCACTTCTTGCAATGTGTAGTGCAAAAAGCGATGCATGGTGTTGGGGCAGGTCCCAGCACCATGAACTCGGGGACACCCACGGTACGCACTGAGAGGACGTGTAGGTGAAATTCTGTACCGCATGGTCAATCGTCAATCCCAGGACAATGCGCCACCGGACTGGTATTCAATCACGCGGGTTTCGAAGAAATTTCGCTCTTTCTTGAGGTCAATCATTTCACTCATCCAGGGGAATGGGTTTTCTTCGTGGGGGTAAAGCGGCTCGAGGCCGATTTGCGTGGCACGCCGGTTGGCAATGTAGCGCAAGTAGCCCTTGAACATGGAAGCGTTCATGCCCAACACGCCACGTGGCATGGTGTCCTCGGCGTAGCGATATTCCAGTTCGACCGCTTGCTCGAAAAGCGCCTTGATTTCGCTTTTGAAAGCAGCGGTCCAGAGTTGCGGATTCTCGAGTTTTAATTGATTGATGAGGTCAATACCAAAATTGCAGTGCATGGATTCATCACGCAGGATGTATTGGTACTGCTCGGCCGCACCGGTCATCTTGTTTTGACGTCCCAGGGCCAGAATCTGCGTGAAGCCGACATAGAAAAACAAACCTTCCATGAGGCAAGCAAATACGATTAGCGACTTCAACAGGGTCCGGTCCGTCTCCAGGGTGCCGGTATGGAAGTGCGGATCCATGATGGCGTCTATGAACGGAAGCAGAAACTGGTCCTTGTTGCGAATTGAGTCAATTTCGTTGTAGGCGTTAAAGATCTCGCTCTCGTCGAGGCCCAGAGACTCGACGATGTACTGGTAGGCGTGGGTGTGGATGGCTTCTTCGAACGCCTGGCGCAACAAGAACTGGCGACACTCAGGTGCGGTGATGTGGCGGTAGGTGCCCAGCACAATATTGTTGGCGGCCAGCGAGTCTGCCGTCACAAAAAATCCCAGATTGCGCTTGATGATGCGGCGCTCGTCCTCGGTGAGGCCATTGGGGTCTTTCCACAGCGCAATGTCGCGCGTCATGTTGACCTCTTGGGGCATCCAGTGGTTGGCGCAAGTGGCCAGGTACTTCTCCCAGGCCCATTTGTACTTGAACGGCACCAATTGGTTGACGTCGGTGTTGCCGTTGATGATTCTTTTGTCTTCGGCTCGCACCCGTCGCGGGGTGAGTGGGGCGGGCGCCGGTGCTTGTTCCGCCACCACGGCCAAGGTCTGTGGTGGTATGCGCGAAAAGCGGGTTAGCGATGTGGGCTTGACTTCTTCGTCCCAGGTCAACATAAAGGGTTCCAATCAGTCGATTATGAGAGCAGAAAATTGAAAAGAAAAGTAATCCATTCAACTGCGGCAAATTAGTGTTGTTACGCAGCATCGCGCGGCCCGTCAAGGGGCCGTGGCGCTTACTGGCATGACTCACAGGTGGGGTCATCCACACCGCAAAACTTGACATCGGTCGCAGCGTAGCTGGCGGTCTCGATCTGCAGTTTTGCGGCGGCGGCAGCAGACTCCAGTGCACTCGAAGTGCGAACCGATCCGGGTGCGTCATGGCCCGATGAAACCGCATTCAGGCGACCGGCAGCGACGGTCGATTTTTCAGCGTGGGTCGCGGACATGGTGCGCAGATAGTAGGTGGTTTTGAGGCCACGCAGCCAGGCCAGTTTGTAGGTCTCGTCAAGTTTTTTGCCTGAGGCTCCGGCCATGTAAATGTTGAGCGATTGGGCCTGGTCGATCCACTTCTGGCGCCGCGCGGCAGCTTCGACTAGCCAGCGGGTTTCGACTTCAAAGGCGGTGGCATACAACTGCTTGACTTCGGCGGGCACCCGGTCGATCGGGCTGAGCGAGCCATCAAAGTGCTTCAGGTCCATGACCATCACGTCGTCCCACAAACCCAGGCGCTTGAGGTCACGCACGAGGTAGCTGTTGATGACGGTGAACTCGCCCGACAGGTTGGACTTGACTGACAGATTGCCAAAGCTCGGTTCAATCGAAGCGTCGACGCCAATGATGTTGGAAATAGTGGCAGTGGGCGCAATCGCCACGCAGTTGGAGTTGCGCATTCCATCCGTCGCGATCTTCTTGCGCAGTGTGTCCCAATCGAGGGTGCTGGAGCGGTCGACTTCGACATAGCCGCCGCGTGCCGTGGCCAGCATGTCGAGCGTGTCCTGCGGCAAGACGCCCTGGTCCCAGAGCGAGCCCTTGTAGCTGGAATATCTGCCGCGTTCACGTGCTAGGTCGCTAGAGGCCCAATAGGCGTAGTAACTGATGGCTTCCATGGATTGGTCGGCAAATGCCACAGCCGCGTCACTGGCGTAGGGAATGCGCAGCTCATACAGACTGTCCTGGAAGGCCATCACGCCTAGCCCGACCGGGCGGTGGCGCATATTGGAGTCGCGGGCTTTTTTGATCGCGTAGTAATTGATGTCAATGACGTTGTCGAGCATGCGCATGGCGGTCGCCACGGTGCGCTTGAGTTTGTCGTGGTCGAGTGCGCCGTCCTTGAGGTGCTGCTTGAGGTTGATGGAGCCCAGGTTGCACACGGCGGTTTCGGTGTCTGAGGTGTTGAGGGTGATTTCGGTGCACAGATTGGACGAGTGCACCACGCCCACATGTTGCTGCGGCGAGCGCACGTTGCAGGCATCCTTGAAGGTGATCCAGGGGTGCCCGGTCTCGAACAGCATGGTCAACATCTTGCGCCAGAGGTCGCTGGCCTG
>JAIPCE010000140.1 GCA_021738345.1 Rhodoferax sp.
AGGCCTGGTATTGCTCTTCTTCGTCCGGCAGCCGGCCCTGGCGGCCCATAAAAAGAAATTCACTACGGAACAAGCCCACACCCAGCGCGCCCGCCTTGAGCGCAATCTGCGCGTCTTCGGGCATCTCGATATTGGCAAAAAGATGCACCTTTTCGCCGTCCATCGTCACCGCTGGTGTGTGCAACAGACGCCGAAGTCGACCACGCTCGAGTTCACCCTGGCGTTGCTTAAAACCATATTCGGCCAGAATGATGCTGGAGGGGTCCACAATGACCACACCGGCATCACCATCAATGATGACCCAGTCGTCCTGGCGCACCAGCTGACTGGCGGTGCGCGCACCGACCACCGCCGGTATGTCCATGCTGCGCGCCACAATCGCGGTGTGCGATGTTTTGCCACCCACGTCAGTAATGAATCCAGCAAAAACGCTCTGTTTGAACTGCAACATGTCGGCAGGTGACAGGTCGTGCGCGATCAGAATCAGCGGAACATCGACCGTATCGTCAAGCAATAGGTCTTGTTGCGAGGGCTTACGTGCCATCCGCTGCTGGTGATGGTGCGCGATGATGGAGGGGCCAACCCCTTTCATGCCGCGCAATACGCGCTCTACAATTTGCTCCATGTCGGCCTTGCGTTCGCGCAAGTACTCGTCTTCCATTTCGTCGAATTGGCGCGCAATGACCTCAAGTTGTGTGGTAAGCGCCCACTCTCCGTTGTAAAGCCGATCCGTAATCCAGTGCTTTACCCCGTCAATCAGCTCGCCATCCTGCAACAGCATCAAATGCACATCAAGCAGTGCACTTAGCTCATGGGGTGCCTCTTTCGGGCCCATGTGGCTGATGCTTTCTTGTAGTCGATGAATTTCGTCGACCACCAAGTCACGGCCGGCCCGCACCCGGTCAATTTCCGCTGCGACCTCGTGCAACTCAATGAAGTAATGCGCCACATCGACCCGGCTCGACGCTACCAGCACCGCCCGCCCGATGGCAACCCCGCGCGACACCGCCAGACCGTGGATAGCAAAGGTCATACCAAGCGCAGCAGCACGCCGCCAATGTTCAGCGCAGCACACGCAGTGGCAAGCGTGGGGGCCAATGTTTCACCGCCGGGCCGCCCCAAGGTGAAACGCTCCCCCTCGGGGGGCAGCGCAGCACACGCAGTGGCAAGCGTGGGGGCCAACATTCTTACTCTCCCTCACCAAACTTGTCAGCGATCAGCGCGAGCAGTGCATCCATGGCCTCCTGGGCACGGTCACCTTGGGTGTCGATGGTGACCTGCGTACCAATACCTGCGGCCAACATCATCACACCCATGATGCTTTTGGCGTTGACCCGCCGTTCACCCTTGGACATCCAGACTTCGCAGGGGAAGCTACCGGCCAGCTTGGTCAACTTGGCTGAGGCACGGGCGTGCAGTCCCAACTTATTGCTGATGGTCGTGGTGGTGGTGATCATTGGATTTTCTGGCCTGGTTTTGCGGCGCGGAAACTGCGACCTGCATGATGCACTGCGCACCACCGGCGAGCGCACGTGCGACCAGTAAATCGAGCGGCTCGTGGCGGTAATTGACGGTACGCAACAGCATGGGCAAATTGACCCCTGCGACCAGTTTGGCATGAATTCCATCGACCATTTTTTGTGCCACGTTACAGGGCGTGGCACCAAACATGTCGGTCAGTACGAGCGCGTCTGCCGTATGCAATTGCGCCAACAGGCGCCGGGCAGAGGACTGAGTGACCTCGGTAGACTCGTTGGGCAAGACGTCGAGGGCCAAAACGCCTGCATCGGCCTCGGGGTACACATGCAAGACGCAGGCCCGCAAGGCGCTGGCCAGCGGGGCGTGGGCGACGATGAGTATGCCGGTGTTCATGGTGCAATAGCCATTATCACGTCACTTGGCTCGAAGGTAATATAAATAAGCGCCAATACAACACAGACCGTAGGCTCCCATGGCGCCCTGGTACGACAAAACCTCAGTCAGACCGAGCGATTTGAATCCATCAATGAGAAGCCCAATCCCCCACTGAACAATAAACACGCCACAAAAAATGACCAAGTTAAACGCTGACAGTGCCCGTCCAGCCATTTCGCTACGAAATGCGAGTGCCACTGCCGGCTGACTCAGGGCGCTGACAGTGCTTGTGACGCAAAAAGCCAACAGCATCAATCCAACGCCATTCGACAGCGCGTCTCCGGCAACCACGATCGTGGCAAGTACCACCAAGCTTAATGGCATGCCGAAGCTGATGAGTTTGTCAGGTGTGTAACCGCGGCGTGTCAGCATTGGATTGGCCAGACCCCAAAGCCAGAAGGAGGCCAGCATCGCCACGTTGATCCAGAATAGACCGGTCGCCGCCTGCATAGGGGTATAGCCACCCATCTTGACCATCCAAGGTGCCGCCCAGAGGGTTTGCAAAGCAACCATGCCACCATAGTTGAACAACCCCAGCGGTGCCATTTTGCGAAAATAAGGGTTACGCCAGACTTCGGAATAGCCGAGCGGAGCACTTGGTGCGGCATCTGCGTTTGGGGCAAGTGCCTTCGCATTTGCCGGTGCTGTTGGCGCTGAGCCCCAGTTTGGCACCAACCACACGATCATCAGCATAGAAACTGCTACCAGGCCACCCAGACCCCAAAAAAGCGGGCGCCAACCAGTCATTGGCAATAGCCACTGCACCGGCAGGGTTGAGGCGACCATACCCATGGAGCCCACCATCAACATCCACGAGTTGGCCCGCATCTGGTTGCCGGGTGCGTACCAGCGCCGGTAGCCCGTGAGTGGTGCCATCAGGCATGCGCTTACCCCAAACCCGCTGAGCATGCGCGCCGCCACCAAACCGACAAAACTGGTGGCGTTGGCAAAAGCAATGCACGCCAAGACGGCCACGGACAAGAACCCCAGGATGACCTTCTTCGGACCAAAGCGGTCCAGCCAGGTACCCAACGGTAGCTGTATGGCGGCAAAGCCAAGGAAGTAACCCCCAGCCAACAATCCCAGATCACGCGCATTCAAGGCAAATTCCTGCACCAAGGTAGGCGCCAGGGTGGCTGTGACTGCACGAATCAGTGTAGACAGGAAGTAGGCACTGGCAAATGCCAGAAATACCGCCACCGCTCGGCCTTGGGTCATGGGGGTCATTGTTTATTGCAGCGTCAGTTCCGAAAACAGAGTGTCGCTCAAGTCGTCTGTCACATGTGGCGCATATACCGCCACGTGATAGATGTCACGACCGATGACACACCATAAGAGTTTAGCCTGCAAAGGACTGCCGTCCTGGCGCCGCCCCTGCGCCATTAGCAGCAAGCGCACGGAGGGTTGACGGCCTTTAACCGCAGGTGCGGCGATTTCCTGTGCAGAACTTGCTGACATATTACTCTGGGCCGACTTTTGCCATGCTTGCAGCAACAGGGCGGGCTCCTCGTCTGGTCCTGCGACGACCCTGCTGACGGCAAAGAGTGCGGCATCTGCAGTACACCCTGCCATCTGCAAAGCATGCAAGCGGTCACCAAGCGGGACCTCGCGCTCCGCCCGATCGGGCTTGCAAGGGAGCAGCGCGCCAAGTTGATGTACAGAAACCGATCGCCAGTTCAGCGCTGGGCTGCAGGCCGTCAAAGCGAACGTAGCGGCCAAACTTGCCAACTGGACCACCCTGCGTCTGAAGTTTTCAAGCCAGCCCGAACGTACGCAGCAGGACGCAACTCGCCCGAGCGGCCCCCGGACATCAGAGTAGGAAGACATTGCAATCGCGCCTGCAGCACGGGCGCGCGCACCCAAAAATACGTCTTAACTCTTGCGGAACGCGTCGTGGCAGGTTTTACAGGCGCCGCCAACCGCAACCACTGCTGGCTTGATGTTTTCCAGATTACCGGATTTGGCGGCAGCGCTGAGCTTGGCCATTTCCTGCTCGGCCTTTTGTGCATATTCATTGAACTTGGCTTTGTCGGTCCAGATTTTGGCCTCAGCCTTGGTCTCACCCTTATCGGTGCCGTCGCCAAAGCCGGCCCACGGGAGTTTGATCATGAACTCGGCGGTGGCAGCGCTCTCAGCCGCGATCTTTGCATCAAATGGTGCCTTGCCCTGTGCCATGGCTGCAACCCGGCCAAAGTTTTGCTGCATCACAAACAGGGCGCTCTTGCGGTATTTGATGGCATCTTCGGGCTTGGCGAATTGGGCCGTTGCCGGAACGGAAGTTGCTATGGCGGCAAGAGCGAGTACCAGGGAGGCAATCTTTTTCATGGAAACTTTCAGAAAGGTGGGTTGTAAAAACGGTTACCACGTAGAGTGTAAAAGGGATTGAAAATTCTTGCAGGCATTCGCCCCGAACAAGGTGCGATTCAAAGTGAGTGCAATTCGGGTTTGCCTCCCCGCCCCAGCGCGAAGAGGGCTGGGGTGAGGGGCAGCCACAGGTTCCAGATTTCTTTCAATAATACAAAACATGCACCCCTCATCCTCACCCTCTCCCCGCTGGGGCGAGGGAATAAGAGTCCACATCACTTTGAATCGCACCCCCCGAACATTCCGTTGCAGGCGCTCGTGCGTCTCTTAAGATACGATGCGGACTAAGCCAGCGGCATGCCGCAAAATTCGCACCTCTGGAGAATTGCATTGAACACAGTAAGAGTTTGGGATCTTCCGACACGGGTATTTCACTGGAGTCTGGTCGGCTGCTTCATCGGGCTAGTGGTCACTGGCCAGATCGGGGGCAATGCCATGCAATGGCACTTTCGCCTGGGTTATACCGTGTTGACCCTGCTCGGCTTTCGATTGGTCTGGGGGGTGGTGGGTGGCCACTGGTCGCGTTTTGCGGCTTTTGTCAAAGGGCCGTCGACCTTGCTGCAGTACATGCAAGGTAAAGGCGCTCCCGAACACTCTGTGGGACACAACCCACTTGGGGCGCTTTCGGTACTGGGCTTGCTGTTTTTTACCTTGTTACAGGTGACGGCCGGACTTTTTAGCGATGACGAAATCGCTGCTTCTGGGCCACTTGCAAAAATGGTGTCGGGCGACTGGGTCAACCTGGCAACGACCTACCACACCAAAGTGGGCAAATTTATTCTGATTACCTTGGTGGCACTGCACTTGTTGGCGATCATTTATTACCGGGTGCGTAAAGGTGAAAACCTGGTGGGCCCCATGGTGCATGGTGACAAGCAACTGCCGCAGGCCTTCACGCCGTCTCGCGATGACATTCCGTCGAGGGTGACCGGGTTCATCATTTTCGTGATTTGCGCTTTGGCTGTGGTCTGGCTGGTGCGTTGGGCGGGTTGAACCTAGATTCCTCAGTTGACCGCTTACTTTTGTTGGTAACTCCTCATGAACACTCACTTTATTGGCCTTGAAAGGTGTCACCTTTTGGGTGACAGCGCTATGTGCCCGATTGGGCCGCTGGCAACGCGCCTGGGGTCGTTGCTCCACCTTGCAGGCAGTAGCATGCAGCGTCGTCGCGCCTACCCAGACGCGCCGCCAACAGCCCACTCAGGCACGTCCAACTAAGGAATCTAGGTTGAATATAGAGCATATCCGGCTGTATTCGCCGACGACTGATTCTGATTTTGATGGCGTGCGCCTATTGTTTACCGAGTACGCGGCATCGCTCACGATCGATCTGTGTTTTCAGAATTTTGCAGACGAGCTGGGCCGGCTACCTGGGGAGTATTGTGCTCCGCGAGGCGGCTTGATATTGGCCACGGTACATGGCGACTTTGCCGGCTGTTGTGCGCTGCGCCCACTCGACGGGTCGGATTACGCCAATGCGTGCGAAATGAAGCGGCTCTATGTGCGCCAAACTTACCGCCGTCTCGGTGTGGGACGGCAGCTCGCCGAGGGTATTCTGGAGCTGGCGCGGCTGGCCGCCTACGACTGTATTTTGCTCGACACCCTTGACGAAATGGAGTCCGCGCGAGCTCTGTATGCAGAACTGGGTTTTGTAGACATTCCACCGTACTACTTCAACCCGATCGCGGGCGCGCACTACCTCAAGGCGGACCTATAAGGGACCGCGCCTGGATTTAGGCCTTGGCCTGGGCCAACAAGGTGGCCGCGTCGCTGATCTCGAACTTGCCGGGACCTTCGACATTGAGCTGCATGACCTTGCCGTCTTTTACCAACATCGAATACCGATTGCTGCGCAAACCCATGCCGCGTGTGGTCAGGTCCAGGGTCAGACCGGTTGCCTGGGCAAAGGCTGCACTTCCATCGGCCAACATCCGTACTTTGCCGTTGGTTTTTTGGTCACGCGCCCAGGCACCCATCACAAATGCGTCGTTCACGCTGACACACCATATTTCATCCACACCGGCGGACTTGAGTGCATCAAAGCTCTCGACATAACCTGGCACATGCTTGGCCGAGCAGGTCGGTGTAAAGGCACCTGGCAACGCAAACAGGGCAACGGTTTTGCCGGCCGATGCCTTGATCACGTCCACCGGGTTCGGGCCAATGCTGCAGCCCTCGCCCTCGACTTCCGAATACTCCATTAGTGTAGATGCGGGCAGAGTGTCGCCAACTTGAATCATGTAATCTCCTCGGGTTTGTACAAAACGTTTCATCAAATCAATGTAAAACGGCCCACATTGTGAGCCGTTTGTGAAGAACTTGCAGCGTGCAACGTCTTTGGTTTTAGACCTCTGCAGCTTTCTCAACCATACGCGTTGCCACCCAGTTCTTGGTCTTCGAAATCGGGCGGCTCTCGGTAATCTCTATCATGTCACCCATTTTGTACTCGCCCTTTTCATCATGGGCGTGGTACTTGCTTGATTTGCCCACGATTTTTCCGTAGAGTTCGTGCTTGACGCGGCGCTCGATGAGCACCGTGACCGTCTTGGCACGCTTGTCGCTGACCACCTTGCCAATCAAGGTGCGCTTGAGGGATTTTTTAGCTTCCGTCATTCATTGGCTCCTTATGTGGCCGCAACGCCAGGCGTTGCTTTTGAGGTTGCAGTTTCAGCGCTTTGCTTCTCGACAAGAATGGTCTTGGCGCGGGCAATATCACGCCGCGCAGAGCGCAACGTAGCGGTGTTATTGAGTTGTTGCGTGGCTTTTTGCATGCGCAGGCCAAAGTGGGCTTTTTGCAGCGCTTTGACCTCGGATTGCAACTCGGCAACGTTTTTTTGGCGCAGTTCAGTCGTTTTCATGGCTTCATTCTCCTGATTACTGGCCTACCATACGGGCGACAAAGGCGGTACGCAGCGGCAGCTTGGCGGCTGCCAAGCGAAACGCTTCACGTGCCAACTCTTCACTCACGCCGACAATCTCGAAGACGATCTTGCCTGGCTGAATCTCGGCCACGTAGTACTCGGGGTTGCCCTTGCCGTTACCCATACGAACCTCGGCAGGCTTCTGGGAAATGGGTTTGTCAGGGAACACCCGAATCCAGATGCGTCCGCCACGCTTCACGTGGCGCGAAATTGCACGGCGTGCAGCTTCAATCTGGCGGGCCGTCAAACGGCCACGGTCGGTGCATTTCAAGCCAAAATCACCGAAAGCGACCGAGCTGCCTCGGGTCGCTATGCCGGTGTTACGGCCTTTTTGCTCTTTGCGGTATTTCCGGCGAGCGGGTTGCAACATGGTTATTCTCCTTTACCGTCAGATGCCACAGCAGTGCTGGCTGCGGAACCTGGCGCGCCTACTTTGTGTACGCGCTTAACGGTGGGTTTAGCGTCAGCCCCAGAGGCCTCAGCGGGTTTGTCGCTGCCATCGGCAGGCGCAGCATTGGCACCCATGGGCCGCCGAGCACCGCCACGCGGGCCAGCACGGTCAGCGCCTGGGCGGGCACCACCACGGTCATCACGCCGCGGACCGCGCGGCCGACGCTCTTCTTCGGCGCGCGGCTCGGTCGCAGCGGGCAGGTCATTGCGGCCCAGCGTATCGCCTTTGTAGACCCAGACCTTGACACCAATCACCCCGTAGGTGGTCTTGGCTTCAGAGGTGCCATAGTCAATGTCAGCACGCAGGGTATGCAATGGCACGCGGCCTTCACGGTACCACTCGGTACGCGCAATTTCGATACCGTTGAGTCGGCCTGCGGACATGATCTTGATGCCTAGGGCACCCAGACGCATAGCATTCTGCATGGCGCGCTTCATGGCCCGGCGGAACATGATGCGCTTTTCGAGCTGCTGAGTAATCGAGTCAGCGATCAGCTTGGCGTCGATTTCGGGCTTGCGCACTTCTTCGATGTTCACAGCCACGGGCACGCCGAGCTGCTTGCCCAGGTCGCGCTTGAGGTTTTCAATGTCCTCGCCTTTTTTACCGATGACCACACCGGGGCGCGACGAGAAAATCGTGATCCGAGCGTTCTTGGCAGGACGCTCGATCAGAATACGTGACACCGAAGCGTTTTTAAGCTTGACCTTCAGGTACTCACGTACCTTGATGTCTTCGGCCAGCATGCCGGCGAAGTCACGGTTGCTAGCGTACCAGCGCGACGACCAGTTGCGGCTGATCGAAAGGCGAAACCCCGTGGGGTGGATTTTTTGTCCCATATGTTTCCGTGCCTCTTTCAGTTACCGACCGTCACGTACACATGGCACGTGGGTTTTCTGATTTGGTTTCCACGCCCTTTGGCGCGGGCCGTGAAGCGACGCAGTGAGGCACCTTGCTCGACGTAAATGGTTTTCACCTTCAGCTCGTCGATGTCGGCGCCGTCATTGTGCTCCGCGTTGGCAATTGCAGACTCGAGCACCTTCTTGATGATTACCGCAGCTTTTTTCTGGGTAAATTGCAAGATGTTCAGGGCTTGGTCCACTTTTTTGCCGCGAATCAGATCCGCGACCAAACGGCCTTTATCGACCGACAAACGAACGCCACGAAGGGTTGCACGTGTTTCCATGGTCAACTCCTTATTTCTTTTGGACTTTTTTGTCCGCAGGATGGCCCTTGAAAGTTCGAGTGAGCGCAAACTCACCTAACTTGTGGCCAACCATCTGGTCAGTGATATAGACCGGCACGTGCTGCTTGCCGTTGTGCACAGCAATGGTCAAGCCGATGAAGTCGGGCAGGATCATGGAGCGGCGCGACCAGGTCTTGATCGGCTTTTTGTCCTTGGTAGCAACGGCCTTTTCGGTCTTGGCTACCAAGTGGTGGTCTACAAACGGACCTTTTTTGAGAGAGCGAGTCATTGTACGTTCCCCTTACTTCTTGCGACGCGACACGATCATGACCTGCGTGCGCTTGTTGTTACGGGTACGGTAACCCTTGGTCAGATTACCCCAAGGATCGACGGCATGACGGCCTTCACCGGTCTTGCCCTCGCCGCCACCATGCGGGTGGTCGACCGGGTTCATCACCACACCGCGAACGGTCGGGCGAATACCCATCCAGCGCTTCACACCGGCTTTACCGAGTTGACGCAGGCTGTGTTCTTCGTTGGCCACCTGGCCAATGGTTGCACGGCAGTCGATGTGGACCTTGCGGACCTCACCAGAACGCATGCGAACCTGAGCGTATGTACCTTCACGGGCCAGCAAAGTGGCTGACGTACCCGCTGAACGGATGATTTGCGCACCCTTTCCAACTTGCAATTCAACACAGTGAATGATGGAGCCCACTGGGATGTTGCGAATCGGCAGCGTGTTTCCAACGCGGATTGGCGCTTCGGAACCACTCATGATGGATGCGCCGACTTCCAGGCCACGGGGAGCAATGATGTACTTGCGCTCGCCGTCTGCGTAACACACCAGAGCGATGTGGGCCGAACGGTTAGGGTCGTACTCGATGCGCTCAACCTTGGCAGGAATAGCGTCCTTGTTGCGAACAAAGTCCACCACGCGGTAGTGGTGCTTGTGCCCGCCGCCCTTGTGGCGGGTGGTAATGTGGCCGTTGTTGTTACGACCGGCTTGCTGGAATTGTGGCTCCAGCAAAGCAGCGTGCGGCGCACCCTTGTGCAGGTGGTCACGCGAAATCTTCACCACGCCACGACGGCCTGGTGAGGTTGGTTTCATTTTGATAACAGCCATGATTACGCAGCCTCCCCGCCGAGGTTCAGCTCTTGGCCCGGCATCAGCGTCACGTATGCCTTGCGGACATTGTCGCGACGACCAACCGACTTGCCAAAACGCTTGGTTTTGCCCTTGGTGTTCACAACTGATACACCCTTGACTTCAACCTTGAACATCATTTCCACAGCGGCTTTGATTTCATACTTGGTTGCATCTTGCAACACCTTGAAGGTCACCGCATTGCTCTTTTCCGCAACCATGGTGGCCTTTTCGGACACGATGGGTGCAACCAGAACCTGCATCAGACGGCCTTCGTCGAATTTGGATAGATTAGGACCGTGGCTCATGCGAACATCTCCTTGAGTTTGTCCATCGCAGCCTTGGTCACCAGCACCTTGCGGTAGTGCACCAGCGACAGCGGATCAGCGTAACGGGGCTCCACCACCAGGATGTTGACCAGATTGCGTGATGCCAAGTACAAGTTTTCGTCGACTTCGTCGGCGATCACCAGCACGGACTCCAGATTCATTGCCTTGAACTTTGCAGCCAGTGGCTTTGTCTTTGGCGAGTCAACCTTGAGCGACTCAACCACTGCCAGGCGACCTTCACGGGCCAACTGAGACAGGATGGAAGCCATACCGGCGCGGTACATCTTCTTGTTGATCTTTTGCGCGAAGTTTTCGTCAGGCATATTCGGGAATATGCGGCCGCCTCCGCGCCACAGCGGCGAGGAAGTCATACCGGCACGGGCGCGGCCCGTTCCTTTTTGCTTAAAGGGCTTCTTGGTCGAGTGCTTGACCTGCTCGCGGTCCTTCTGGGCGCGGGTGCCTTGACGGGCATTGGCCTGGAAAGCGACTACGACCTGGTGCACCAGATCTTCGTTGTATGCGCGACCAAACACGGTCTCGGGCGCTTCGTACTTCGAAGTAGCCTGACCTTGGTCATTTAGGAGTTCGAGCTGCATCAGTTCGCTCCTTTCGCGGTTGCGGATTTGGCTTTGATTGCAGGACGAACGGTTACAAAACCACCAGCCGATCCAGGGATCGCACCCCTAATCAAAAGCAGTTGGCGCGCTTCATCAATGCGGAAAACGTCCAAATTCTGAGTTGTGACAGTGTCATCACCCAAATGACCCGTCATGCGCTTACCAGGAAACACACGACCTGGGTCTTGTGCCATACCAATGGAACCGGGCACGTTATGCGAACGGCTATTGCCGTGTGACGCGCGCTGCGAACTCATGTGGTGACGCTTAATGGTTCCCGCATAACCCTTACCGATGGTCGTACCCTGCACGTCCACCTTCTGACCGACGACGAATACATCGGCAACTGGCACAGCTGCACCAGCAGCGTATTTAGCCGCGGCATCAGCGGTTACACGGAATTCTTGAATAATTTCACCAGCTTCGACACCTGCTTTTGCAAGGTGGCCAGCGATTGGCTTGGTCACACGCGAAGCTTTTCGCGCGCCAAACGTTACCTGCAAGGCAACGTAGCCGTCATTCTCCTGGGTTTTGACCTGCGTCACCCGGTTGTTTGACACGTCTACCACCGTAACAGGAACTGCATCCCCGTCGTCGGTGAATAGGCGCATCATGCCAACCTTGCGACCCAGCAACCCTAAGTGATTGCTAAGACTCATTGTTTTCTCCGTAACTCCCACCGCTGCAACTTCAATTGGCTACAGCGTTTTTGCGTGGGAGACTGTTAATAAAACTCGATCAGGCGCCAAAGGCAAATCCAATCAAGCCTGCGAGTATAACCCGCAGCGAGTTTTGAAGCAAGCCCGATTTCGCAATCGGGCATTGCAGTCAATTATTGCAGCTTGATTTCGACATCCACGCCGGCCGGCAAGTCCAACTTCATCAGAGCATCAACTGTTTTATCAGTCGGGTCAACGATGTCCATAAGGCGCTGATGGGTGCGGATTTCAAACTGGTCGCGACTGGTCTTGTTCACGTGAGGTGAACGCAAAATGTCGAAACGCTTCATGCGTGTAGGCAAAGGCACGGGGCCCTTGACGATTGCGCCGGTGCGCTTGGCCGTGTCGACGATCTCAGCGGCCGACTGGTCGATGAGTTTGTAGTCAAATGCCTTCAGGCGGATGCGGATTTTTTGCTTGGTAGCCATGGTATTTCCTTTGCTTAAGCAATGATCTTTGCAACCACGCCCGCGCCCACGGTGCGACCGCCTTCGCGAATAGCGAAGCGCAGACCTTCTTCCATGGCGAT
>JAIPCE010000141.1 GCA_021738345.1 Rhodoferax sp.
CCGGCACCCACGCCGGCGCCGGCCGACACCACCGTATTTGCCCGGGTCGATGGCCTGGACTTTTCTTTGACCACCGGCACGCCCAACCCGGGCGACCGCTTCCTGTTCAAGCCGTTCAGCACGGCGGCCGACGGCATCAGTAGCGTGTTCTCAACGCCCCGATCGCTTGCGGTGGCCAGCCCGGTTGCCGGCGAAATGGGCACCAAAAACACCGGCAGCCTGCAGCAAGTGTCTTTGTTGGCACGCAGCAATCCGGCGATCCTGGCCGGCGCCCCGGTGACCCTGACCTTCACCGATCCAACCCACTACACGCGCGATGATGATGCCAGCGGTACGGTCTATAAATATGTGCCAGGTCAGGCCATAGAGGCCACCCTGCCCGACGTGCCGCTGACCGACCCCATGGTGTACTCCAACGAATTGGTCGGCTGGACATTTACCCTGCAGGGCTCGCCCCAGGCGGGCGACACTTTCACCGTCAAGACCAACGCCTACGCCAAGCTCAGCGCCGGCAACGCTGCCGCCATGATGGCCTTGCGCGACAAGGCCATGTTTGACGGCTCGGCCCTGACCGACGGCTATGCCAGCCTGATCTCGCAGATCGGTATACGCGCCCAAAGCGCCAATTACGCCGCCGAGGTCTCTTCCACCATCGCCGCCAATGTCGAAAAGGACCGCGCCGGGGTGGCCGGCGTCAACCTCGACGAAGAGGCGGCCAAACTGCTGCAGTTTCAGCAAGCCTACCAGGCATCGGCCAAGATGATGCAAATTGCCCAAAGCATCTTTGACACCCTGATGCAGCGCCTAGGCGGCTAAGTAGAGGTTCACCATGGCCAGTTTCGCCCTCCGTTTAGGCTCCGCCAACACCTACGACAATGCCCTGCGCAACCTGGGCACACGCCAGGCCGGCCTGGCCAACCTGCAAGAGAATCTCACCTCGGGCAAGCGCGTCAACCGTCCCAGCGACGACCCCACTGCGGCCGCGCAAGCCGAGCGCGCGCGCACCCGCATTGACCGCATCAAGGCTGACCAACGTGCGCTGGACTCCCAGAGCAACGCCATTGCGCAGGCCGAGGGCACCTTGGGCGACGTGACCGACGCGCTACAGAACATCCGCGAACTGCTGGTGAGTGCCGGCAACGCGACCTTTACCAAGTCTGAGCGCGAATCGGTGGCGTTTCAGATGCAGGGCTTGCGTGATCAGATCTTTGCCTTGGCCAACCGCAAGGACACCAACGGCCAGCCCCTGTTTAGCGCACTGGGCAGCGCACTGACACCCTTTGTCGGACCCGAGACACCGCCGCTGGACTACACCTTCAAGGGCCTGCCGGGCCAGACCGCCAGCTCTGAAGTGGCTATTCCCGCCACGCTGGACGGCGAGTCCGCGTTCATGCACCAGACCGCGCGTGACGGTGTCTACAACGTCACGGTGGACTCCACCAGCAAATTGCCAAATGTGTCGACCAACAATGTGACTGTCACCGATACCAGTCTGATTACCGGGTCGTCGTACCAGGTGGAGTTTTACAACGTCGGACCGGGTGCCACCGCCGGCACCAGTACAGCCATGTACAAGATCGTGGAATACCCTGTGATCCCTGGCGAGCCCCCGACGGTCGGTACACCGAGTGATTTGTTCACCGACATCTTAATTCCGGACTACCCTACGGACAAACCGCTGAGCATCAGCATCACCGACATGCCCGGCCTCTCGCTGACCATCACCGGCACTCCGGTGGAAGGTGACTCGGTCAAGGTTGAGGCCAAATCCAGCATCTTCAGCGTGCTTGATGACGCGATTCGCGACATCAAAGGCGCCATCAACAGCGACGCCGCCAAGCAGGCGGTGGGCCAAGGCCTGCACAATATCGACATCGGCATGACCCGCATCTCTGCGGTTCGCGGTCAGGCCGGCGACCTGCTCAACCGTGCCGACCGCATCTCGGCCAATCAGGTCAGCCGCAGCATACAGCTCGAAGCCGACCGCTCGACCTCAGAAGACCTCGACATGATCAAGGGCATTTCAGACTTCCAGAACCAGCAGACCGGTGTTCAAGCCGCCCTGCAGTCCTACGCCCAGATTCAGCGACTGTCCTTGTTCGACTACATCCGGTAGCGCCTGGGCGCAGATATGTGACCTTCATCTTGCTGAATGAAATTATGAGGTTGCTCCAATATCCTGGTGGATGCGCCGCGCATCCACCAGGGCCAGCTAGCAGCCATGCTTCGCCGGCACATTGGTTTGAATCACACCCGTAGATTGGCTGTTTCCGCATCCCCTAATCGCAGTGCCAAGTTGCCGGCGATGACAGGGCGGAATCAGCGCGCGGTACAGTGGAGGCTATGAGTACCGCTGAATTTACCGCCCTGTTGGTGCTGTGCACTGCGACCAGCTTCACGCCTGGCCCCAACACCACGCTGTCGACCGCGCTCGCGGCCAACTTGGGACTGCGCAAGGCGCTGCGCTTTGTGACGGCGGTACCGGTTGGCTGGGGCCTGCTGTTTAGCCTGTGCGCCGGCGGCCTCGGTGCCTTGGTCGTTGCGCTGCCCTGGTTGCACAACGGCATTCAATTCGCTGGCGTCGGCTACCTGCTGTGGCTTGCCAGCAAATTGGCCCGCAGCGGCACCTTGACCCAGGCTCGCCCCGAGCAATTACAGGTCAGCTTTCTGCAAGGCGTGTTGCTGCAATTTCTCAATATCAAGGCCTGGATGCTGGCGCTGACCGTCGTGGCGGGCTGGATGGCAGGCCATGCAGACGCCCTGGATCGCTTCTTCGTCTTGCTGCCGGTCATGCTGGCGTTTGGCTTTAGCAGCAACTTGCTCTACGCTGCCATCGGCTCGCTGCTGCGTGAATGGCTCGCCGGGCCTTATATCCATGGTGTAGGCAGCGCCCTGCGTCTGCGCTGGTTCAATCGCTTCATGGCAGCAGTGTTGGTGGTGACGGCCGGCTGGATGGCGATCTTGTGAACTCTCATTCGAATGCAGTCGCCGCTACAGACGCCGAGCGCGGTGCAACGTGCGTTGTCGCAGCAAGCGCCGGGAGCAGTGCAATGGGTGCCGTAGCAGCTAGCGCCGTGAGCGGTGCAATAGGGGTCGGATCCCGATTCAGGACAATGATCAGTTCGGAGCGCGGGCCCTCACAACGAAATCGGGCTCTGACCCCTATTGCAGCGCGGCGGTGGAGGCTGAAGTGACTTCCTGCAGGTAGAAGTGCCTTCCTGCAACTGGAAATGCAAAGTATCTCTGCATTCGCCACAGACTGTCGCGCGATTGACATTGCCAAGTGCCGTCGTTCGCTTAGATTAGACGCATGGGAAATCTTTATCTGGTGCGCCACGGACAGGCGTCATTTGGTGCGGCCAACTACGACGAACTCAGCGGCTTGGGTGTACGTCAGAGTGTGCGCCTGGGCGAATACTTTGCAAGCAAGGGGCTGCAGTTCGAGGCCGTGCTCATGGGCACACTTCAGCGGCATGGGCAAACCTGGGCCGCAATTGCGCAAGGGATGGGCGGCGTCGCGACCACACTGGCACCGCTGCCATGGCCAGGTCTGAACGAATACGACAGCGAAGCCGTGATCCGTGCCGTGCACCACAAACCGCTGGCGCGCCCCGACACGCCCGAGCTCTACAGGCACCATTTCCGCTTGCTGCGCGACGGACTCACCCAATGGATGAATGGCGTGGTTAGCCCCCAGGGCATGCCCAGTTATGAAGATTTTGTAGAAGGCGTCTCCAGTGCACTCGAACATGTGCGCAAGCATTACACCGGCAACGTATTGCTGGTCAGCAGCGGAGGCCCGATTTCCACCGCAGTTGGCAGGATTCTGGGTACCAGCCCTGAGACCACGATTGAGCTCAATATGCGCATCCGCAATAGCTCGGTCACCGAGTTTGCCTTCACCCCCAAGCGCCACGTGCTGCTTACCTACAACACGCTTCCCCACCTCGACACCCACGACTTCGCGTCGTGGATCACCTACGCCTGACCCCTTTGCCTTGCCGCGCCAGCCGGAGCAAGCAACCCGGCGCGAAAAGAGTCTCCGCTGCGACGCCCCCAAAATATCCCTCAGGGATGCGGTGCGAGGCACCCTGAGTGCAGTGTGGCTTGCTTTATGAACGGAGGGCAACGACGCAATGCGCCCGTCAGTGCCGTCAGAAACGGTATATTGGTTGTTTCCGCATTCCTCATGTTGCGATGCTTGTCTTGAGCGTATCGGCAGGCAGGTGATGAATTTCGGTGAGCAGTGCGGCCAGGGCGCGGCCGGCGGCAGCCACCATGGCGCGGCCTTTTTCTGCAGTGGCATTGGCGGCGTTGCCGACCGCACCGTGGGCGTTGTAATCCTGCATTTGCCAGCCTAGTCTGGCGCTACGCCCATTGCCTAAAATTTCGAATCGCCTCGACCGATCCTCGGCAGCAGAGCTGAAGTTTTGTGCCTGCGCCATGTGGACCTGGGCCGGTGCCAGCGCCAGCATCATCGAGGTCTCGATATCGCCGGCATGGATTCCAAAACGGTGCTCTTGCGCACTAAACAGCGCATTCACATCATGGCCCTGGGGGTCCACCAGCGGCAGGCCAAACCAGTTAACGCTGTAGACCAGCATGCCGAGGCGCGCGCGCAAGTCGCGCGCCACAATATCCATCACACCGACCTGCCCGCCATGCGCATTGAGCAGCACCATCTTCCTGACACCGCTGGCAGCCACACTTTCGCCAATATCGGTCCATAACCGGATCACGGTGTCGGCCTTCAGGCTCAGGGTTCCAGCAAAGGCGGCGTGCTCGGGGCTGAGACCAAGCGCCTGGGTTGGCAAAAACAGCGCGGGAACCTCGGGGGCCAAGTGGGGCAGACTGGCATTGACCACGCCATCGACCAAGGCAGTGTCGACCCGCAGCGGCAAGTGCGGTCCGTGCTGCTCGGTGGCCGCCACCGGCAAAATAGCAATCGTTTGCGCCAGCTTGCCGTTCTCCTGCAGCATGGCAAGGTCGCGCGTCGTCCAATCGGCCCAATAGCGTGAAACATTATTCATAAATTCAGGTGCATGCTCGCAGTGCGGTATCCGGCCGGTACGGTAACAGAAGACGGCAGTTCGTGCCTTTGCCGGGAGCAGATTCATGTTCAATGCACCCGCCCAGAAACTTGGTGATGTTGTTACACACAATATGCATACCCAACCCGCTGTCGCCGCGGACCAGTTTTGTCCTAAAGAATGGCTCGAAGATGCACTTGCGCACATCCTCGGTCATGCCGACCCCATCATCCTAGACTCCTAAGCTGACCGCTTACTTTTTGAATAACTAGGCGTCAACACGCACTTTTTCGGCTTTGAAGGGCCTCGCCATTTGGGTGACAGCGCTACCTGCCCGATTGAGGAATCTAGGTTCAAGCCGTTGTAATCAAAAGCTGCACGCACCTGGGCTTCCCTGGCTTGCGGCGGCAGGGCGGCAATTACCCTGAGAAATGCAAACTCCCGCATCGGGGGTGGCAAGCCGTCTACCAGTAACCCGATGGCGGGCGCTCCGGGGACATCAAGCAGGTCTTTGTGCGCAATCTCCATTGCCCGTGCCAGGTACAGCCGGGAGGACTCGCCGGTGAAGGCATTGCCATCGCTCAGCACCCAGCTCGCTACCGTTTCCAGATGGTTACGGGAGCACAGCATCCAATGAATGGCCCGTAACTACGTGGCCACCAGGGCCATGGCAGTCCTTGGGTGTGCCACCCAGCGCCAGCACACACAGCGCCAACGCCCATGCCCGCGCATCAGGCGTTTGGCAGTCGCGTCTGCCACCTTCACAAGGTATTGCTTCCACAAACCAAGCCGACTTTCCAAGGGATAGTCCACTTGTTGCTCCGACTGATGCAATTTACAGGTCGTTTCCACAAAGGCAGGAATCCAGGGCAACCGGGATCCATGGGATTTCCACCTACGCTGGAATGAAGACCCAGTATTTCACGTGAACGATGTCGCAGTTTAAGCGACGACCCCTTCCGGGTTTGCGCGAACCGCCCTTATCATGCTGGCATGGATACAGCAGGCCCCCGCAATGCCACCGGCGACTCCTTCTTTGCCTGGGACGGCGATACCCTGATCGTCAACATTCTTGGCAAGCCCGCCGCCAGCAAAGATGCAATTGGCAAGCCCCGGGGCGCGCAGCTCAAGGTGAGCGTCACCGCGGCCCCCAAGGGCGGCAAGGCCACCGACCACATGCTGCGCTTTCTGGCGCCGTTGTTTGGCGTGCCGGTTTCTGACATCAGCGTAGTGTTTGGACAGGAAAACGTCAATAAGCAGTTGCGCATCAAGGCACCGCGGATGCTGCCGCCGGTGTTCGAACAAGCCGCAACGGCAGCGGCGTCGTTCCCCGACCCGGTGCCAGCGCATGCCGCCAAACCCAAGGCCAGCCGCATCAAATAGCGCATGCCCCTGCCAAAGCCTGCCCAATGTGAGCCCAATGCCACAATACATATCCTGTCGCGCCGGTCCGCCGGGGTCCGGAACTTTTCGCCCAGGCAAGTCTCCCACTCCCTCATGAAGAAATTATTTGACCCCACAGGCGCCGCCTTCGTGCGCCGCGTCGCACGGGCTGCGGCCCGCGCAAGCACCGCCATTTGCCTGCTGGCTGGCGTACTGCTGACTGCAGCGCACGCCCAATTGCCGATACAGGCCGGCACGGCCACGAGTTCAGTGGTGCAAAACGAGCAGGTCCGCGCTGAACTTGTGGCCTTTGCACCCGAAGGTGTGGGCGACGGAAAACCGGTATGGGCAGGACTGCAAATCAGGCACCAACCGCAATGGCATACCTACTGGAAAAATCCGGGAGACTCCGGCCTGCCGACCATTTTGCAATGGACCTTGCCGCCTGGTATCGCCGCGGGTGAGATCGCCTGGCCAACCCCGTCACTGATACGGATTGGGGCACTGGGCAATTACGGCTACAGCGACACCGTCTTGCTACCTGTGCCACTGGCGATCGGCAAAGAGTTTGCGCCCTCGGCGGCGGGCGACCTCGAGATCGGCCTCAAGGCGTCCTGGCTGGTGTGCAAGCAGGAATGCATTCCCCAGGAGGGTAGCTTTGTACTGCGCGTGCCGGCACGTGGCTCCAGCGCACTGCACGCTGCAGCATTTGCAGCCGCACAGGCGTCCCACCCCAAGCCACTGCAAGGAAACTCCGAGGCCACAGTGACGGTAGAAGGTCTGACTTTGACCGTGGCGGGGCTGCCCGCGTCCTGGCAGGGCAAGACGCTGCAAGTGTTTCCGGAAACGCCCAACATCGCCGAGCCATCCACCTCTCCCAAGTCTCAAAACTGGCAAGCGGGTCGTTGGACCGCACTGCTGCCCTTGTCGGTACAGCGCGAGGGAACCGCCGACGACCTGCCGGTGGTTCTGGTGTCGGACCAACACAGCCTGCGCACCGTGGCGCGCATCCTTGGCACCTGGCCCCCCTTGCCTGAAGCCAATGCGGCGCTTCCAGTTGCTGTCAGTGCGCCGAGCACAAGGCCTGCTGTTAATCCTCCCGTCAGCCTGTCAGGCAATGGCTGGGGAGCCTGGGGCTGGGCGCTGACGGCGGCAGTGTTAGGTGGGCTGCTGCTCAATCTCATGCCATGTGTGCTGCCAGTGCTCGCGATCAAGGTCCTAGGATTTGCGCAACACGGCGGGGCCTATCGGTCCGTCCACCGGGCGCAAGGGTTGGCCTATACCGCCGGTGTGGTGCTGTCTTTTGTCGCTTTGGGCGGTCTCATGCTCGCGCTGCGTGCGGCCGGCGAGCAGCTCGGCTGGGGGTTCCAATTGCAGTCGCCCGGGGTCATTGCAGCGCTGGCAACCTTGTTTACCTTGCTGGGGTTGAATCTGGTGGGTGTGTTTGACGTCGGTAGTTTGCTGCCACACCGCCTGGCAAGTCTGCAGGCCCGCCACCCCACCGTCGACGCGTTTTTGTCTGGCGTATTGGCAGTCGCCATTGCTTCACCGTGTACCGCGCCCTTCATGGGTGCGTCCCTGGGCTACGCAATCACCCTGCCGGCTGGCGCGGCGATTGGCATCTTTGCCGCCTTGGGGTTCGGCCTGGCATTGCCTTTCCTGCTGGCAAGCTGGATTCCCGCGGTGGGCCGCTGGCTGCCGCGCCCGGGCGCCTGGATGAACACACTGCGGCGCTTCATGGCATTCCCGATGTTTGCCACCGTGGTGTGGTTGCTCTGGGTACTGGGGCATCTGACCGGTGTCGATGGTGCCGCGAGTTTGCTGGCCTTGCTGCTGGCCCTGGCCTTGCTGCTGTGGTCGCTCGGCCTGGAGGGGCGCAGCCGCAGCGTGTTGGCGGCGGTCTCGGTCGTGGTGTGCCTGGCCGTGGGCTACGCCGTGGCAGCCAACGTGCTGCAGGAAGGAGAGACCACGGTGGCCAACGCCACTGCGACGCCAACCAATGGCGGTGCCGACACCGCCCTTTGGCAGCCCTGGACCAGCGCGCGCGCGCAGGCCGCAATGGCACAGGGCCAAGCGGTGTTTGTTGACTTCACTGCGGCCTGGTGCATTACCTGCCAGTACAACAAGAAGACCACGCTGAGCCAGCCCGAGGTGCTTGCTGATTTCCGCAACAAACAGGTGCTGCTGCTGCGTGCCGACTGGACCCGGCGTGATCCGTCCATTACGGCGGCGCTGGAACAATTGGGGCGCAGCGGCGTGCCGGTCTATGTGCTCTACCAAAAAGACCACGCTCCGGTGGTGTTTTCCGAAATTTTGAATGCCGGCGACTTGCGCGATGCAGTTGCGAAACTTTAAACCTAGCGCATCGCCTGGGCTGGCCCGCGGGCATCTGATCTAGAAGGACTCCATGAACCCAGAACCCAGCCCTCAAGCCGCCACTGAAGCCGACTCCATCTCCCACATCCTGACGCGCTTTCGCACCGTGGCGGTGGTGGGTTTGTCGCCCAAATCGCACCGGGACAGTTACCAAGTGTCGCGCTACATGCAGCAACACGGCTGGCGCATTGTGCCGATCAACCCGCTTGCTGACAACATTCTGGGAGAACCCGCCTACGCCAGCCTCACGGAAGCTGCGCGCCACGAGAAAATAGGCCTCGTCAACGTCTTTCGCAACCCGGACGACGTCCCCCCGATCGTGGAGGAAGCGATCGAACTCGGTGCGCAGGCAGTCTGGCTGCAAAAGGGCATTTCTCACGCCATTGCCGCAGCCCGGGCCCGGTCTGCCGGGCTGTGGCTGGTGCAGGACAAATGCCTGATGGTGGAACACGCGCGCCACGCCCACTGACCCGCCCAGCCAGCGACAAGGTACCATAGCCGCCATGGAGAAAGATGCAGTGTCACAGGCGATCGAACACCGACTGGCAAACTTCCGCAATAAAACACGGGTGCAGGCGGGGTCGCTCATCACCTCGGTATTTGGCGATGCAATATTGCCACGCGGCGGGCGGGTCTGGCTGGGGAGTTTGATCCGGCTATTGCAACCCTTGGAGCTCAGTGAGCGGCTGGTGCGCACCGCAGTGTTTCGTCTGGTCAAGGACGAATGGCTGGAAGCACAGGCTCTTGGGCGGCGCACCGACTACATGCTGACACCGTCCGGTCGACGCCGCTTCGAAGAAGCGGCAAAGCAAATTTATGCCGCCGAAATACCGGCCTGGGACCGGCGCTGGCGACTGCTCATGGTGGTGGGTGCTCAGGAGCCGCGCTGGCGCGAACCGCTACGCCGGGCGCTGTTCTGGCAGGGCTTTGGGGAGACCGGGTCTGGCTGCTTTGTGCACCCCAGTGCCGACCTGGGTACCGCCATGGATGCGCTGGCATCGGAGGGGCTGCAAGAGCTGCTGCCCAAGCTGTTGCCCCTGGTTGCCGTCAGTTCGCAGTCGATGCAGTCCGCGACCGACCTCGACCTGGTGCGCAATGCCTGGAACCTTGAAGAGCTGGGTGCGTCCTATGCGGCGTTTTTGGACAGATATGCCCCGATTCTGGAGGCGCTGCTGGCGGTAGGCGCGAGCGAAGTGCAGGAGGAATCGGCCTTTTTGGTGCGCACCTTGCTGATTCATGATGTGCGCAAGTTGCTGCTGCGTGATCCGCAGTTGCCCGAAGGCCTGTTGCCCCCGGCCTGGCCTGGCAGCAAGGCGCGCCAGCTATGCAAGGAAATCTACCGCCGCCTGCTGGCTGCGTCCGAGCGCCACCTTGATGCGCACGTGCGCCTCTCCAACGGCGACCCACCCCGTGCGACCGCCGTGCTTGCCAGCCGGTTCGAGAGCGCCAACCTGCTGGAGGCTGCTTTGTCACTTCCTCGCCCGCCCGATCTGCCAGCGGATGCTTGATCCTACATGTCAGCAGCACCCGCGCGACAGCCCTTTGGAATAGACAGAGGAACTATGGACTCGCAGCGCACCTGCCGGGACAGATTTGCGCCGTAGCTAAAGCCTGACTTTTGTAACTTTGGGAGGTGGTGTGACATGGCGCAGTTTTTTTGGCAAAACCCCAAGTCCAGGCAAAACCCCAAGTCCAGGACTCTGACCCCAAAAACCGCTAGCCACCACGCCCTTCCCGCACATTACTCTGATTCGCAACGGTGTTGGCGAGCTTGGGCGATGCTGTTCTTCCTGTTCGTCTGTACCACGCTGCATGCTGCACCGCCCGGGATGCGTCTGATTCCCGCTGGGGAGTTTCAGATGGGCAGCACCGATGCGCGCGCCTGGCCCGAGGAAATTCCCGCCCACACGGTGCGCCTGAGTCGCCCCTACCTGCTTGACGAAACCGAGGTCACCAACGCCCAGTTTGCGCGCTTTGTCCAGGCCACCGGCTACAAGACGGTGGCCGAGCGGCGGGTGAACCTTAAAGAACTCATGGCGCAATTTCCCCCTGGCAGCCCGCCTCCGCCGGTGCACATGTTGCAACCCGGCTCGCTGGTATTTGTCATGCCCTTTGGTGCGGTGGATTTGCGCGATCTGTCACGCTGGTGGAAATGGACTCCGGGTGCGAGTTGGCGTGCGCCCGAGGGTCCGCCGTCCAGCCTCAAGGGCCGATCCACCCATCCGGTGGTGCATCTGGCCTGGGAAGATGCGCAGGCTTTTTGTCGCTGGGCGGGCAAACGGCTGCCCACCGAGGCCGAGTGGGAGCGCGCGGCGCGCGGCGGCGTCGACGGGCTCACCTATGTCTGGGGCAGCGACAAGCCCAATGATGCGGCTCGCTCCGGCTGGTTTGCCAATATCTGGCAAGGCGTTTTCCCGACGCGCAATCTGGCGACCGATGGCTATGAGCGCACTGCGCCGGTGCGTAGCTTCCAACCCAACCCGTACGGCCTCTACGACATGGCGGGCAACGTCTGGGAGTGGACTGCGGACTGGTTTGACGCGCAGGCTTACCTGGCACGTGCGGGCCAGCCGGTCATAGATCCCACCGGGCCGGCGCGGCCGCTGAACCGTGCCGTGCAGCGGGTACAGCGGGGTGGATCGTTTCTGTGCCATGACAGCTATTGCACCCGCTACCGCCCTGGCGCGCGGCAGGGGGCGGCAGCCGACAGTGGCACCTCGCACGCCGGCGTGCGTTGCGCCAGGAGCGTCGAGTGACGATGCCGAACCTCTGGATCGAACTGGCCGTGGCGGGCGATGCAGACACCCTGCCCAGCGGCCCCCGCCAAGTCACCCGCCACCGTCGCCCGCGCCAGCCGTGAGGAGACACCGGGTGGCTTGGTTTTTTTGCAGCAACAGGACAAACCTGCATAAATCTGGAGCACCTTGTCGAGGGCAAGGTGGTAGCAAACTCGTTTGATAGACCCGCCATACGCAGAGAGGCAGGGGAAATTTTGTAACACAAATTTGACATTTATGTATTCATTTTGGAAAATCAGTAATACACAATCGAGTCCGGTCAAATTCGGGAACGTGCCCATTCCAGTCGTCTAGGCCTAGCAGTTCCCGTGGTTTGGGAACCGAAGGAGAAGGTAGAAGGGAGCATTGCCAAGCCGACGACCAAATTCCCGAGATGCAACTGCAATGCCGCATCTGCCGAGCTTCGCGAGTAGCAGCATTCTGACTTACTTTCCGCAAGTCGCCAGACGCATTTAGACTGAATTTCCCTGCGGTGTTTGCGATGGTCAGCGAGGTAGTTGGGCGTCCATCAGTTTCTCGGTTTCATCCTTCCAGTCCTGCATAAGACGTTTGGCCTTGCGGTG
>JAIPCE010000142.1 GCA_021738345.1 Rhodoferax sp.
GGCAGGCGCGCTTTGCTGCACTTTGAGGGTTGAAATCGATTCGGCAATTTCGAGCAAATCGGAGGCGTGCCGGTTGATCTGGCGCAGTGCTGTCCCCACCTGGGTCAGTACTTTTTGCTGCGCCAGGACCGCTTTTGCCGATTTTTCAGCACGTTCGACCAGGGGCACGATTTTGGACAACTGGCTATCGTAACGCGCAGCATCCAGCGCGCTCAGCCGCAGTGCTTCGTCGCCGACCTTGAGTCCCATGGTCGCCCGCGCCAGCACACTGGCGCTCTCCGCCACATCCGCGAACGCCGGTACGTTACCCACCATGGCCTGCGACACGGACTTGGCCAATCGCTGCGACTGCGTCAGGGAGCGTCCGGTCGCACCCACCTGCTGGGCCAGCTTGTCTGACTCGTTCAACCCGTAAAAAGCCGCTCCGGCCAACAGCAATAGACTAGCGCCCAGGATGATCGACAAAATTCGCTGGTGCTGCGTCACGGAGCGGGCACCCAGGAACGGCATCGTGATCACATCCGGCATCTGACCCGGCGCTGCGGGCTCGGCTTTGCTGACCCTGGCCGGCGCCACCACGGCCTGCGGACTCTGCACCGTATCAGCCTCTGCAAGCTTGGAGTTGCCGAACTGGCCATCGAGCATCTGCAGTGAATCAAGGGAGGGGTCGACCGCCTTTTTGGTGATAAGTCGCTTGAGTTGGTCAACAACAGACATATGGGGTGCCTTAACGTTATTTAAGCAAGGATATTCAGGAACTGGGGGTCCTGTGCCAACAGGCGCAAATCGATTTCCTGCCATTGCGCACCGGCCGCATCCACAAACTGCCGCGCAAAATAGCCAGGTGTGGAGCCTGCTGGTGCTGGCACGGCTACAGTCAAGGCATCACCCCCCCGCAGGCCCAACAAGCTGTCCACCTGCAGTGCGCAATTCACTTCCAGTGCGCTGTTGAGCGTCACCACGCTGGCGTCCGGGCCAACACGTGCCGGGCCCACCGCGCCACCATTGGCTGCGAACCTGGCGAAATCAACCACTCCGTACAGTCCGCCACGGATATTCAGCACGCCCCGAAACCAGGGGCGAACATAGGGCACCGCCTGCACCTGCGCAAGCGGAACAATTTCGCCGGATTGGCTCAAAGGGAACAGATAATTGCGATCACCGGTGCGCACGGCCAGCCAAGTGACCGATGCGCCTTCGCTACGCGCCACCTTGAGCCGGCTTGCCAGTCGGGTCTGCAGTTCTCTGAGGGCTTCTCGGTTAGCCATGCAGAGACTGCCTCAGCCCAACGCCTTGATCTTTGCAATCAATTCGGCCGCATTGACCGGCTTGGTGATGTAGTCCCGGGCACCTTGGCGCAAGCCCCAGACACGGTCGGTCTCCAGATTCTTGCTAGAACAAATGATGATGGGAATATCGGCGTACTCTGGCGTACGTGCGATGGACCGCGTAAGCTGAAAACCATTCTGGCCGGGCATGACCACGTCCATCAGGATCAACTCGGGTTTTTCGTCAGTCAGCCGCTTGTGGGCCTCATCGGAGTTCTCGGCGGTGCGTACCAGAAAACCATGCTTTTGCAAAAGCTCCGTCAAGAACATCAGTTCCGTCTTGGAATCGTCAACGATCAAGACTTTTTTTATCGCCATCACACAGCTCCTTGTAAAACGGCCCCGAATTGCTGCACCGCCTGCAACAGTTGTTCTTTGGTAAAGGGTTTGGTCAGATACTCTTGTGCGCCAACCATGCGCCCGCGTGCCTTGTCAAAGACACCATCCTTGGAAGACAGCATGACCACCGGAACATCCGCAAAACGGGGGTTGCGTTTGATGATCGCGCAGGTCTGGTAGCCATCAAGTCTGGGCATCAGAATGTCACAAAAAACCAGATGTGGCTGGTAGTCATTGACTTTGGCCAGCGCATCAAAACCATCCTCTGCCAACATCACGTCATGACCGCCCTGTTTCAAAAAAATTTCGGCACTGCGCCGAATCGTGTTGCTGTCATCAATGATCAGCACCTTTAGAGGGGGGGATTCATTAGTCACAAGGCTTTGCTCCTGAACAGGGGTGGGTGCCTGCGCGGACGAACGTCTGTGTCATGCCCGGGCACTTTCAAATTTGAACCATCTCAAAATCTTCTTTGCGCGCTCCGCATTCGGGACAGGTCCAGTTCATGGGCACATCCGCCCAGCGAGTTCCGGGCGCGACACCGTGCTCGGGCGCTCCCGTCGCCTCGTCATAGATCCAGCCACAAATCAGACACATCCACGTTGTATTGCTAGTGTTCACAGCTTAAAGGGCCTTCGAATAGAATGCAATCATTGTATAGAGGCGGTGCCGACGAATTGTGGTCTGTACGCCGAAAGATCGGCATTCTGACTGATGACAAACCCCTATTAGGCCCCTGATGTCGACCTCAGCCCCCCCGCTCCTGCCAGATGCACCCCACGACAGCGGTCCTTCGGCCTGCGTCATGGTGTTTAACGCCAATGACCCCAGCGGGGCCGGTGGCATTACGTCCGACATTACCGCCATCGCGTCGGTGGGCGCACATGCACTGCCAATCATGACCGGTGCCTACGCGCGCGACACCATCGAAATCATGGACCATTTTTGTCTCGATGGCGAGGCCGTGGCGGAGCAGGCGCGCGCGATTCTGGAAGATGTGCCGGTGCAGGTATTCAAAGTCGGCTTTGTCGGCTCTCCTGAAAACCTCAGCGCCATTGCAGAGCTTGCTGCAGATTATCCCGACGTGCCCATGGTCACCTACATGCCAAACCTTTCGTGGTGGCGGGAAGACCGCATTGACCAATACCTTGACGCCTGCAGTGAATTGATCCTGCCGCAAACCACGCTGCTGCTAGGAAACCACAACACCCTGGTGCGCTGGTTGCTACCCGAGTGGAGCGCGGAGCGAAGCCCAAGCGCACGCGACATTGCACGCGCCGCCAGCAATTTTGGCGTGCCCTACACACTGGTTACAGGCATGGCGCAGCCTGACCAATGGATAGAAAATGTGCTGTGCACGCCAGCCACCGCGCTTGGTAACCACCGTTTCAAACGCTTCGAGGCGGTATTTACCGGTGCCGGCGACACCCTTTCGGCCGCGCTGGCAGCCCTGATCGCGAGCGGACTCGACCTGTCTGAAGCGTTCAGCGAAGCCATGGCGTACCTTGACCGCTGCCTGGAATGCGGTTTCAGGCCCGGCATGGGCAATGTTATTCCTAACCGGCTGTTTTGGGCCCAACCCCAGGACGACGAAGAGCCCCAAGAATCCAACTTCGAGATTTCACCCCATGACACACGACACTGACCGCAACTTGCAACTTTTTCAGCGCGCCCAAAAAGTGATCCCGGGCGGCGTCAATTCACCGGTACGAGCCTTCAAGGCCGTCGGCGGCACGCCCCGTTTTGTGCAACGTGCCCAAGGTGCCTACTTTTGGGACGCCAACGGCCAGCGCTATATTGACTACATCGGCTCCTGGGGGCCCATGATCCTGGGGCACGGTCACCCGGCGGTGGTTAATGCCGTGCAAAGCGCCGCACTGGAGGGCTTTTCGTTCGGTGCGCCGACCGAGCGCGAAGTCGAATTGGCCGAACAGATTCTGGAGCTGGTGCCCTCGATGCAGATGGTGCGTCTGGTCAGTTCGGGCACCGAGGCCGGCATGAGCGCCATCCGCCTGGCGCGCGGTGCCACCGGGCGTAGCAAACTCATCAAGTTTGAAGGCTGCTACCACGGCCATGCCGATGCGCTGCTGGTCAAGGCCGGCTCGGGTTTGGCCACCTTTGGCAACCCCACCAGTGCCGGGGTGCCCCCTGAGGTGGTGCAGCACACGCTGGTGCTGGAGTACAACAACCTGGCCCAACTCGAAGAAGCGTTTGCACTGCACGGCAAAGACCTAGCCTGCCTGATCATCGAGCCGATTGCCGGCAATATGAACTTTGTGCGTGCGTCCGTTGCGTTCATGCAACGCTGCCGCGAGCTGTGCACCCAATACGGTGCGCTGTTCGTGTTTGACGAAGTCATGACCGGCTTTCGTGTGGCACTCGGTGGCGCACAAAGTGTCTACGCCAAGTCCATTCCCGGTTTTGAGCCCGACCTGACGGTGCTGGGCAAGGTCATTGGGGGTGGCATGCCCCTGGCGGCCTTTGGCGGCAAACGCGCCGTCATGGAGCAGCTGGCACCGCTGGGCCCGGTCTACCAGGCCGGCACCTTGTCTGGCAACCCTGTGGCCACCGCCTGCGGTCTGGCAACACTGCGTGAAATTCGCACGCCCGGCTTTTATGAATCACTGGAAGCAAAAACCCGCCGGCTCATGGCCGGGCTCAAGGGTGCCGCTTTACAGGCTGGCGTACCTTTCAGCGTGGACAGCGAAGGCGGTATGTTCGGATTCTTCCTGTTTGACGCGCTGCCACAAAACTACGCCAAGGTCATGACCACCAACGGCAAGCAATTCAATACCTTGTTTCATGGCATGCTGGACCGTGGTGTGTACTTTGCACCCGCGCTCTACGAGGCCGGCTTCATGAGCGCCGCCCACTCCGAAGACGACATTGCTGCCACGATTGAAGCTGCCACCGAGGTTTTCAAGAAGCTCTGAAACCAGGAAAAATTTGTGCCCTGAGGGCTAAGTGCTAGGTGCCGTTTCCACATGCAGCCGCACCAGATTGCGCCCGGCTTGCTTGGCCTGGTACATTGCAGCGTCTGCACCTTTGAGAATATGATCGGCTGAAGCGTCAGGGCAATTGAAAACCAAAACACCGATGCTGGCAGAACAAATGTGATCGATCATCTTCAAGGTGCCACCATCGATCCAGACCGGCAAGGTGTAGCGCTCTGACAGGCTCAGCCTGATTTTTTCTGCCACAACACCCGCATGTTCTGCGGCCTCGGCCTGTTGCTGGCTAAGGTCGGTCAGCATGACGACGAACTCATCCCCACCGAAGCGCGACACCGTATCGACCTTGCGCACACATTGGGTCAGGCGTCTTGCCACCTCGATCAGCAACAGGTCGCCCACGGCGTGCCCGAACTTGTCATTGAGCGGCTTGAAGTCGTCCAGATCGATAAACATCAGCGCGCCAAAGCTACTGGCGCGGCTTCCGGCAATCAGGGCCTGGTTCAGCCGATCATTGAGCAGTCGCCGATTGGGCAGCTCTGTCAGTGAATCGAAGAACGCCAGTTGGCGCACCCGCTCCTCCATTTCCTTGCGCTCGGTAATATCCTGTAGCGTGCCATGCAGACTGGCCGCCGCGCCCTCAAGGTCATAGTCAACTTTCGCCAAACCATGGACCCAGCGCAGCGCACCGTCTTTGGGTCGAATGACGCGTAACGCCTCGTCCATCACTTGCACCTTGCCCAGCGCGGCCAACCTGAAGGTTTCGCCAACCGCGAGCAAGTCTTCGGGATGGATCAACTGTGCCATGCCACGCGCCGTGCGCGGATGGGTCTTGTCGATGCCAAGAACGTCGTCAAGTACCTCGGAACTTGTCCACTCGCCGGTCTTCAGATCACAGACAAAGCTGCCAAGCCCTGCAATCTGCTGCGCCTCACGCAGCAAGCGCTCGCTTTCAGTCAGTTCCTGGGTGCGTACGGCTACTTTTCGCTCCAGGGTACTGTAGGAGTCCCGCAACTGGCTGGCCATGCGGTTGAACTCGTCAGCCAGCTCCTCTAGTTCATCGCCGGTGCGCACCGTAATCGGGCTATCAAATACACCGCTGCCGATCCGCTTGGCTCCATCGCGCAGGGCATGGATCGGCTTGACCATTTGCCCCACCAGAGCCAGGCAGGCCAGCACGGTCACCACCATACCAATCAAAATCAACAGCGCGCTGCGGATAGCCTGCGAATACAAGGGCTGGAAGGCTTGGGTCAAGGGTTCTTCCACAAAAACGAACCATCCCAGGTAAGGAATCACACCAAACGCGGTCAACACCCGCTTGCCGTCGAGGTTGACCGCATCGACAAACTCGCCACTGTCACGGGTGGGGTCCTGCAAGACGGCCCGCACCTGCGCCAAACCCGTCATGTTGATGTGCTTGAGCACCAGGCCAATGTCAGGGTGTGCGATGAGGTGACCCTCGGTGTCCACCGCATAGGCGTGACCGGCTTCACCCACCTTTATTTTTGTGATGCCAGCCAGTAAAAACTGCAGATCGACTTCCACCAAAGTGACACCGGCAGTCTCGGGACCCACCGCCATGGCTATGGTCAGATACGGCGCGCTGTCGCGATAATAGACGGGACTGCGGTAGGGTCTGCCGGATTTCACCTTTGTAAAAGCGGCTTCCCCGGACATATCTCGTCCACTGTACACCACGTCTGCGCTGAATGGCGACACCCGCAGCACCTCGATGCCACGGGCATCGAGCAGGGCAATCTCACGGATCGCCGTGGTGCGCCTGAGCCATTGGATATCGGACATGCGCTGCTCAAGATCGGACACGCCATTCTGCGGTTTGGTAGCGGTACCGATTTTCTGTTCCAAGTCAAACAGGTACTGTCCCATACGATCTGCGGCACTGCGCGCCTTTTCTTGTTGGAGCCGAATCAGTGCCTGCTTGTTCTCCGCATACGAGAAACCTATATTCAGCAGCCCGCTGATCAGGAGTGCGCCGAGCACCAGTGCGCCAAAGAACAGCGCGTATTTCCTGAACAAGGAGCCGGTGACTGTCATCGCCGTAAGCACCCGGGCTTCAGTCAAACGGTCGGTCGTTGGGGTTCTTGAAAAGATCAACCATGGCCTGGCTCATGGCAACACCGAAGTTGACCCCTTTGGGGGGAGTCGGCGACAGCAACCACTTGCGGTAATTGGCTTCTGCCTCGCCGGATTTCATCATGCGGGCAATCTCCTGGTCCACCACTTTCTTGAAAGCTGGGTCATCCTTGCGCAAGATGCATCCGTAAGCTTCAAACGACTGCGGCGTACCGGTCACCATCCATTCGGTTGGTCGCCAGGTTTCATGGATGGCGGCGTACAGCAATACGTCGTCCATCATGTAGGCATCTGCATGGCCAGCCTGCAACACCGAAAAAGGAGTTTCACCGCGGTCGAAGGTGCTGACGATGTGGATGCGCCTATTTTGCTCGGCGTTGAGTTTGCGCAGCATTTTCTCGGATGTAGATGCCGCAAAGGTCACCACGTTTTTACCGGTCAGGTCGGAAAAATCCTTGATGCCGGAATCTTTACGCGTCATGAGCCGCGAACCCGCGACAAAAATCGTGTTCGAAAAGGCCACGATTTTTTGCCGCTCAGTGGTGTTTGTAGTCGCACCACAGGAAATATCGGCACTGCCGTTCTGGATGGTTGGAAAACGGTTCTGCGTGGTGAAGGGCACTTGCACGATCTTTAGCGTCGGTAAATTCAATTCACGCTTCACCGCGTCGGCGATCTTCAGCGCAAAGTCATACGAATAACCCATGACCGTACCGTCGGCGGTTCGAAAGGTAAACGGGGGTGTCGATTCGTGGTAACCCAGCGCGATGACCCCGCTGCTGGCAATCTTGCGCAGCGTACCCTCCTCTGGTTGGGGTGGTGCAGCCAGCGCCAAGGTTGGCACCACCAGAGCCGTCGAAAGCAGCAGTCTTGAAAGTGTTTGCTTCATGTAATGCCTCCTGAGTTTTACCCATTGTCTGCCACAGCAGCGCATCCTGATCGACACATCAACCCGGGAAAATCGCCATTGCCCTGACGCTTCAACCCAAGTCGCTGCATTTCGGTAGTATGACACGCCAGATCAGCTGCCGCTTATTTACTCCACAAACCGGGTGCGATTCAAAGTGACGTGGTTTTCGTCTTGCTGGGGTTGAGAGAGGTGGCTCCAAAATATTGGTGGATACGCTGCGCTGATCCACCCTACGCGACGGTTGATCGCAAACGTTGCCTGGCAGCGGACTCTATTAGGGTGGATAAGCGCCAGCGCATCCACCAGAGCGGGTTCGCCGCCACGCATCGTCTGCACGTCACTTTGACGCATCCGCCACCAACGGTACCGAAGCGACGCATCACGGCGTGGGCGACTTCGGGTTGTCGGGCTGATTGCGCATCCAGTCTGCGGTTTGAAAAAACGAGCCGTTCAAACTTTGATGCAACTCCAAAGGCACCGCGGTCTCGGTCATGGCCTGGTCCATGCAGGCCAGCCACTGGTCGCGCTCTACCACACCAATCTTGAACGGCAGGTGCCGCGCCCTGAGGCGTGGGTGACCGAATCGGTCGGTGTAATGCTGCGGCCCACCGAGCCAGCCGCACAAAAACCAAAAAAGCTTTTGCCGCGCATCATCGAGCACCGGGGCATGCACCGCCCGCAATTGCACATAGCCTGGCTCCAAGTCCATCAGGTCATAAAAACGCTGCACCAGGGCGCGCACACGCTCTTCACCGCCGATCCACTCGAATGGAGTTTCTAAGGCTGGGGTTTCTTCGGGGGTCATAGGGTCATGGTCATCGTTGCTCATAGCCTGTATTGTCCAATGGTGGTGTCTGGTGCTCCGATCCCCATTGCAGCGCTCTCGGTCCTTGCGACATTTCCGATTGCGGCGCTCGCGGTTTTTGCCCTGACTATGCCGAATGCAATGATCGTGGCGCACCGCTGCGTTCAGTTCGGGAGCGGCAAGGCAAGGCAGTGGGGTCAGATCCCTATTCAGGACAAGAACGGCCTCGGCGAAAAGGGTGGCGAACGAAATGGGGCTCTGACCCCAATGCCTTGCCGTTCAATCGGAGCGAGGGGGACTATGAGGGAAATTTGGCCAGGAAGCAAATTCAGAGGCGAAAATCCGGTCACCCGCAGCGCACAGACTGTCCCGGCCTCCACCACCGCGCGGGTGCGATTCAAAGTGGTGTGGCAATTCGGTTTTGCCCCCTCGCCCCAACGGGGAGAGGGCTGGGGTGAGGGGCTGGCACAGATTCCAGACTTCCCTCAAGAATGCAAAACATCCACCCCTCACCCTAACCCTCTCCCCGCTGGGGCGAGGGAATAAGATTTCACATCACTTTAAGTCGCACCCCCACCGCTCTGCAATAGGGGTCAGAGCCCGATTTCGTTGAAACACCGCGCGCGCCGTTCAGACCTTTGTCCTGAATCGGGATCCGACCCCCATTGCAGCGCTCCCGGCACTTGCGGCGGCGATCCCCATTGCAGCGCTCTCGGTCCTTGCGACAATTCCGATTGCGGGGCTCGCGGTTTTTGCTGCGACTATGCCGAATGCAATGATCGTGCCGCGCCACTGCTTTCAATTCGGAAGCGGCAAGGCAAGGCAGTGGGGTCAGATCCCCATTCAGGACAAGAACGGCCTCGGCGAAAAGGGTGGCGAACGAAATGGGGCTCTGACCCCAATGCCTTGCCGTTGCAGCCGGAGCGAAGGGGGACTGTGCGGAACAATGCATGCAGGAAGCAAACGCAGAAGCAAAAGCCGGTCACCCGTAGCGCACAGACTTTCTCGGCCCCCACCACCGCACTGCAATGGGGGTCAGAGCCCGATTTCGTTGAGTGGTTGCACGCTCCGATCTGACCATTGTCCTGAATCGGGATCCGACCCCCATTGCAGCGCTCTCGGTCCTTGCAGCGACGATCCCCATCGAGACCGATTTTCGCAGTCGCCGCTCTAAGTCTTAGGCCTTTGGCGCTGTGCATTCTTCATTGCGTCCACCAGCTTGACCGTCTCCACGCTCACCGTGGTCACACGCGCCAACAGATCAATGACTTTTTCCTTGTAATCGGCAAAGCGGTAGGTGTCAAATTTCTCGCGGATGGTGGGGTCCTTGGGTTTCTTTTCCTTGTACTGGTCTAGCACCCAGTCGATGGCGCAGCGGTTGCCTAATTTGTAGGTCCATGCCTCGGGCGGGATGCCGCGCAGCGTGGTTTCACTGTCCAGTGCGATGCTGCCGGACGCAGGGTCGGCGCGCAGCAAGGCTTTGGGTTGCAGGTCAGCAGCGCGCACCTTGGCGTCGGGCGTGTCGGTGCGCGCGAGCGGGAACGGTGCCACGTTTTCATAACCGATGTGCATTTGCATCAGCGCCTCACCCCAGGCGGCCCATTTCCAGAAGTCCAGGTAAAACGGAATGCGGGGGAATTCGCGCTTGAGGTTTTGCGCGTACTTCTCTCGGTACAGCGGGTCGTGCAGCACGGCATAGCAATAGTGAAAAATGGCTTCCTTGCTGATCTTGCGGGCGGCCTTGCCTTTGCCATTTTCATCCGCGTAGTGTGCGGTGAATTGCTTGTACGCCCAATCGGTGATGTTGTCTGTGCGAGCACCCGCCGTGTCATACCGATATAACGGGACAAATTGAGTCTTCTCCAGCAAATCGAATGATGGAAGAACTTTTACGCCGAGCGTAGAAAACGGCTTACTTGAAGATGCGCCCGAAAAGCCAAACGCTACGTTATTCCAATCCCCATTGATTGGAAAAATCGCGTCCTGACGATAAATTCGGTGCGTCAATGCACGAGCGTAATAGGTTGCGCAATGAACAAATGGTCGATAGGCAGTAATTGAACGTAAGTTTGAAAGTTCAAAGTGCAAAAGCGTACCGCGATCCAGATGCGACTCCAGTTCCTCTGTCCATTTGATCTCACGGGATACGAAATTACGAATCGCGTCAGCGCGCTTCTTGGAATCTTTGGGCTGCGTAAGACTGACCGACTGCCAACGCAGCTGTTCGGCGGCGTATACCTTGCAAAAATACGCGGCTTTGGTACCGAGAACTGAATCTGAAAAATCAGTCATCCACTCATCGCGGGCGGTGACGACACCATTTGAGACCAACTTAAACACCGCCTTTTCCTGCGATGGTTTTGTTGCATCCTTCGCATCTTTGCTCGCCAGTGGTAGCAGGGTCTCAAAGTCATTTCTCGTCAGGTTCACCCAGTTGTGCGTCTTATCCGGAGATACCTCGTCAAAGTCCAGCCCGCGCATGGTGTGGCTGGCAAGGAAGGCTAGCTTTTCCTCGGCGGTTTCCATCTCGGGGCGGCGCACGTAATGCACCCTGGCCAGGAGCTTATCCTTGGTGCTGCTGACCTTTTTGACCATGAAGCTGATCGCCACGCCGGTCTGGATGCCAAACACGTTGTGCTTGGTGCCACTCAGCCGCGGGTTGGCGCGCACGTCACCGCCCAGGTCCACCACATAGATGTCGGCAAACTCCTGCGCCACAGTCTTGCGGAAACCATCAAACGTGCGGCTCTCAATAAAGCTGCGGTTGGTGACAAAAGCCAGCACACCGTTTTCTGCCAGCCGGTCGCTGGCCCAGCGAAAAAAACGCGCGTACATGTCGTAGAGCTTGGTCTTCTGCGCGGTGCTCTCGGCAATATAAGTGTCCTTGATGCGCTTGTCGATCTGCGGGTATTCGCGGTTTTTGTTGTTGTCGTTTTCATTCGCCTGATTGGCGTTGTAAGGCGGGTTGCCGATGACGACGCTGATGCGTTTGCCGTTCTGTCGCTTGATGCGCGCCACGTTTTCTTCGCTGACGCTGCCAAACATATCTGCGTTCACACCCTTGGCAGACGTGTGCAGGCCTACGTTGTCCAACGTGTCGACAAAGCACAGACTCGGAAACTCCTCGTATTGGCCAGTAATGGCGGCATAGGTGGATTCGATGTTGAGGTTGGCCACGTAATACGGCAGGATGGCGACCTCGTTGGCGTGTAACTCGTGTTTGTATTTGTGCGCCAGCTTCTTCGGCTGACCACGAAAATGTTCCAGCAGCTCACAAATATAGGTCCCCGTGCCAGTGGCTGGGTCGAGAATGTCCACGTCCCTGTCGATCAGGTTCTTGCCGAAGTGTTTTTCACACAACCAGTCGGCACCATCAATCATGAAGCGCACAATTTCATTGGGTGTGTAGACCACACCCAGCCGGTCGGCGGCCTTGGTGTTGTAAACCTTGTAGAAATTCTCGTAAATGATCTTCAGAAAGGTCTGCTTTTCGCTGTGGCTGCTGATCTGCGCGGCGGCGGCGCGGATGGCCGCGTAATAGGTCTCCAGGCCTTTGAGCGTTTGTTTTTTAAGCGCCCCCGTGAAAAACGCGCCCTCCAGGGCATACAGCTCGCGCGCCACGTTGTTGTGCTGGTGAAAGTCGGAGTCGTCAAACACCTTGGCGAAGATTTCTTCGGTCAAGATGTGCTGGATCAGCATTTCACGCACATC
>JAIPCE010000143.1 GCA_021738345.1 Rhodoferax sp.
GATTTGTTGTGAGATTGGCACCGGCACCACCTGGGTGAACCGTCACGACGAAACGGGTCTGGTGGTGCCGCCGGGCGATGCGGTGGCGCTGGCTGCTGCTATGGACGAACTGGCTGCTGACGATGCGCTGTGTTTGCAGCTTGGAGGTGGTGCCAGAAACCGTTGGCAGCAGTTTTTTACGCCACCGGTGGTGGGGGTGGCGTATCGTGCGCTGTACGATGACTTGATGGGGTGCGACCCAAGCCTGGTTCAAAATTCTGTGGTGACCACCTGAGCTGAATGGTTTGAAAACTGAGGTTTTTATGGCGAGCAAAAGAAAAATTTTATTTATTCACCAGAATTTTCCAGGGCAGTTCTTGCATGTCGCCACCGAGTTGGTGCGCTTGGGCCACGAGGTGGTCGCGCTTGGTATCAACGGCAGAGCATTGCCAGGTGTCAGATACCTTCGCTATGCAGTCGTTGCACCTTCTCGTCTTTCAGAGGTGCTTGCAGTCCGCGATTTTGAGACCAAGATCGTGCGGGGTGAAGCGTGTGCCAAGGTGATGGAGCAGCTTAAAGGCAATGGGTTCACCCCCGATGTGGTGGTGGCACATCCCTCCTGGGGCGAGTCACTGTTTTGCAAGGATGTCTGGCCAGGTGCCAGGTTCATCATGTTTGCCGAGTTTTTTTACTCGGCACAGGGTTCGGACTTCAACTTTGACCCTGAGTTTTCTTCGGACAGCCTGGATGCCCGCGCCCGCTTGCGACTAAAAAACAGTGTGCATTTGCTGTCCCTGCAGGCGGCCGATGCGATTTATACCCCAACCCAATGGCAGCAAAGTCAGCTGCCTGCGGAGTATCGGCACAAAACGCAAGTGATATTTGACGGTATTGATACCGGTGTCGTTGTGCCAAATGCAGGCGCCGCGTTGGTCTTGAAACGCGACAACCTCAGGTTGACTGCAAAGGACGAGGTGATTACCTTTGTGAATCGAAACCTGGAGCCTTATCGGGGATTTCATGTTTTTATGCGCTCCTTGCCCGAAATCCTTCGCCAAAGACCGCGTGCGCACTGCCTCATTGTGGGACGGGACTCGGTGAGCTACGGTGCTGCACCCAAGTCTGGTGGCAATTGGCGGGATGTGCTGATGGCCGAGGTGGGCACCAGGCTGCCGATGGATCGCGTGCACTTTCTGGGCGGACTGCCGTATCAGGACTATTTGCGCGTGATACAGGTGTCGAGCTGTCATGTGTATCTGACGTACCCCTTTGTGTTGTCCTGGAGCTGCCTGGAAGCGATGAGTGCGGGCCGAGTGGTGGTCGCGAGCCGGACCGGGCCGGTACAGGAGGTGGTGTCAGACGGTGACAATGGAGTACTTTTTGATTTTTTTGACCAAGAGGCGCTGACACGGCGGGTAGTCCATGTGCTTGCCAATCCCTTGGCCCACCAAGCCATGGGCAACAGGGCGCGCGCATCAGTGGTTGAAAAATATGACTTGAAAACCAGGTGTTTGCCACAGTTGCTGCAACTCCTGACTGCCTGATATCGACTGGACGCGGAAACAAATTTGCGCATATGCTCACACGCTTGCCGCAAAGGAACTTAGTATGAAAAATGCCAGTCCATCACGCAAATACGATGTCGTGCTCTACGGCGCGAGTGGTTTTGTGGGGCGGCAGACGGTGGCCTACTTTGCTCGGCATCCGCAGGTAAAGGCGCTGGGACTGAAGTGGGCGCTGGGCGGACGTTCTGCCGACAAGCTGGCGGGGGTGCGGCGCGATTGTGGGGCACCTGATGTGGGGCTGCTGGTGGCTGATGCCGACGATGCACAGGCGATTGATGCCTTGGCGCGCAGTGCCCGTGTGGTACTCAGCACGGCGGGGCCGTTTGCGCTGTATGGCAGTGAATTGGTGGCTGCGTGCGTGCGCCATGGCACGCACTATGTGGACATTACCGGCGAGACACCCTGGGTCAAGGGCCTGATCGAACAGCACCATGATCAGGCCCGGCGCGACGGTACCCGAATCATCCCCTTGTGCGGCTTTGATTCCATTCCCTCGGATCTGAGTGCTTACCTTGCTAACCAGGCTCTGGCAGAGCAATTGGGGCAGACTTGTACCCGTGTCAAGGCCGCTTTCAGTATCCGGGGCGGTTTCAATGGCGGCACCCTGGCTTCCATGTTCAATATGTTGTCTTCGGGACAGGCGCAGAGGGTTGCCGATTTGTTCTTGCTCAACCCGGCGGGCCAGCGACCGGAAAGTGGCGTAGTCCACGCCGATCCGGTGGGGCCGCGCCACGACCCGGATTTTGCCGCATGGTTGGGTCCGTTTTTCATGGGCCCTATTAACACCCGGGTGGTGCGTCGCAGTGCCGCCTTGCTGGGGTACGCGCCTGATTTTTCCTACCAGGAGTATTTGCGCCTGGGTGCTGGTCCGGTGGCTGCGGTAGCGGCGACGGCCTTAAGTGCGGGGTCGCTGGTCTCGCAGGCGGCGTTGCAATGGTCGGCGGTGCGCAAACTTGCCGAAAAACTTGCACCCGCACCGGGTGCCGGGCCGTCGGAGTCGAGTATGGATGGCGGGTCTTTTCGCTGCGAGTGGATTGGCCATGGTGATGCTGGCGGTGTGGTGCGCGGTGTCATCTCGGATAGGGGCGATCCGGGCAACCGTGCCACGACCAAGCTGGTGTGTGAATCCGCGTTGGCGCTGGTGCTGCAAATCGATGCGCTGCCGGGTGGACCTACTCACGGTGGAGTCTTGACACCCGCGAGCGGTCTGGGTGATGTACTGGTGCAGCGTTTGCGTGTGGCGGGCATGACCTTGCGGGTAGACTCGCCCGCCAGCACTCAGAAGAAGCGTTAGATTTTTCACATGGGTCCTATAAGACCCGCTGCAAAGGCCAACATGTCACAGTCCCACCGCCCGTCAACGGAGCGCCAAACCGCCATGATCACCGGTGCCTCTTCGGGCATTGGTGAGGCATTGGCGCATTGTTTTGCCGCCGCCCACTATGACGTGGTGCTGGTGGCTCGTAGTGCAGACAAATTGAAGGCCTTGGCCCAAAAATTAACAGAACAACATGGGGTGGCCACCGAAGTAATGCCAGCAGACCTGACGCGGCCCGGTGCCCCCGCCCGCTTGCAGGCTGCACTGCAGCGTAAGCGGCGTGAGGTCGATGTGCTGGTCAACAATGCAGGTGTCATGGATCAAGGTGCGTTTCTGGACATTTCGATGGAGCGGCACCAGCAGTTGATAGACCTAAATATCGGCAGTCTTACCGCGATGTTGGCCTGCTTTGCGCCGGGCATGGTGACGCGCGGCAAAGGGCGGGTGCTGAACGTGGCCTCGGTGGCTGCGTTTCAACCGATCCCGTCGTTGGCGAGTTATGCCGCAAGCAAGGCCTATGTGTTGTCGTTGTCTGAGTCCCTGGCCGAAGAGTTGCGGGGTACGGGCGTGACGGTGACTGCTCTTTGCCCCGGCATCACCGCGACCAATATGCTCAAACAGGCCACCGGAGCCAATGACAAGCTGACCGCCTTGCCGCGTTTTTTGATTGGAGAGGTCACAGATGTCGCGGCTCAAGGTTTTGCGGCTTGCATGCGTGGTGATGCCATCTGCGTGCCGGGTGCCGTCAACCGTGCAACGATGATTGCGTCGCGCGCGACCCCCAAATGGCTGGTGCGCCGTATTGGTGGCGTTTTGGGTCGTCGGGCCGTGTGAGCCGCGCCCCCACACCGATGCCCCACACCGATGCAACTGACGATAGGGGTCCAGATTTCGCTAGAGCGGGTGGGTCACCAATTTGAAGTCCGGGTCTTCGCGGAACGCCTTGACGCTAAAGCCCAGGCTGCGCATCAGTTTGAGCATGCCGGGGTTGTTGGCCAGCACCAGTCCTTCAATTTCGGCCAAACCCTTGTCGCGGGCTACATCCATGATGCTCATCATCAGGCGCGAACCCAGACCTTTGCCATTGAAGTCGTCAGCCACGACCAGCGCAAATTCGCAACTTGATTGGTCCGGGTTGGTGATGTAGCGCGAGACCCCCACAATCCGTTCGGTCTCAGAAATTTCACCATCGGCAGCTGCGTGGCGCTCCTTGAAGACCGCCACCAACGCCATTTCGCGGTCGTAGTCAATCAGGGTGAAGCGGGCCAGCATGGTGGGTGGCAATTCGGTGATCGACGAGACGAAGCGGAAATACCGGCTCTCGGGCGACAGATGCGCCATCATGTCCTGCAACATCTGCGCATCGTCGGGGTGAATCGGGCGCACGGTGTATTCACCGCCACCGGGCAAGGGCCAGATTTGCTCCAAACGGGCAGGGTAGGGCAAAATTGCGAGGTGGCTGTAGCTGTCGGAGCGGCCGGCGTTGCTGTGTGGTGCGTGATCAATGACAATGCGTGCATCCACCGCAACCGCCCCATGTTCATCGACAATGAAGGGGTTGATGTCCATTTCGCGCAATTGCGGCAGTTCACACACCATCTCGGATACCCGCAACAACACTTGCTCCAAAGCATCGAGATCGACGGCGTTTCCGCCACGCCAATCACCCAAGGTCTCCGCCACGCGTGAACGCTCGATCAGGCGGCGCGCCAAAAACTGGTTCAGAGGGGGTAGCTCCATTGCGCGGTCGTTGATCAGCTCGATCATGGTGCCACCCGCGCCAAACGCGATGACCGGACCAAAGGGGTCATCGGTGACCATGCCGATATAGATTTCGCCGCCACGCTTGGCCGAAGCCATGTTCTGCACCGTGACACCATTGATGCGTGCCTTGGGCTGCAGGCGCGTCACGGTCTGAATCATGTCGTTGTAGGTATCGCGCACACCGGTTGCGCTGCCGATGTTGAGTACCACCCCTTGCACATCGGACTTGTGGCTGATATCAGGGGAGTCGATCTTGAGCGCCACCGGAAAACCCAATTGCGTGGCGATCATCATGGCTTCGTTGGCGCTGCGCGCCAACATGGTGGAAGTGACTGGAATATGAAAGGCAGACAGCAGGGTCTTGGATTCCATCTCGGTCAGCACCTTACGACGTTCTGCCAGCACGCTCTCGATGACCAGGCGCGCACCCTCAATGTCGGGTTTGGCCAAGGTAGACATGGGCGGCGGCGTCTGCTGCAGCAAGAGCTGGTTCTGGTAGAAGGCCGCCAGATTGCCAAAAGCGCCCACGGCTGCCTCGGGGGTACGGAAACTAGGAATGGCGGCATCTTTAAGTATCGTGCGTGCGGAGCCCACCGAGGCATCGCCCATCCAGCACGACAATAGCGGCTTGCCCATGTTGCGCTTGACTTCAGCCAGCGCCGTGGCGACCGAAGCAGCATCACCACCGGCCTTGGGCGAGTAGATGGCGAGGACGCCGTCGACTTGCCGGTCTTTTTCCGCGGCATGCACTGCGGCCTTGTAATGCTCGGCACCGGCCTCTTCTGACAAGTCAATCAGGTCGATCAGCGAGGCCAAGTTCGGTAAAAGCGGCTTGAGTGTGGTGACGGTTTCAACCGACAGGCGACCCAACTGTAGCGAGACTTCGTTGATCCAGTCGGCTGCCAACACGCCAGGACCTCCACCGTTGGTCACAATGGCCAGGCGTTTGCCCACCGGACGGTAGCGTGATGCCAGACACTTGGCCGCAGAAAATAGCGCCACAAAGGACCGTACTCGCACTGCGCCCGCCCGACGCAACGCTGCGTCAAACACGTCGTCGCTGCCTACGATGGCTCCGCTGTGGGTTTGCGCTGCCTGATTGCCTGCGGGTTTGCGTCCGGCCTTCAAAATGACCACAGGTTTGGCGTTGGCAGCGGACCGCAATGCACTCATGAAGCGGCGAGCGCTGGAAATTCCCTCCAGATAGACCACGATGCTGTGGGTTTGTGCGTCGTTCGCAAGAAAGTCCAGCACCTGGGCAATATCCACTCCGGTGTGCGGACCCAGTGACACCACGGACGAAAAGCCCACGCCATTGCTGGTTGCCCAGTCCAGCATGCTTGACGTCAGTGCACCTGACTGGGACACCAGCGCAAGGGAACCCGCTTTGGCCAGGGGGCCGGCCGCGGACGCATTGAGCTGCAGTTGCGGGCGCTGTAAGCCCAGCGAATTGGGGCCTAGCAGGTGGATGCCTTCGCGCCGTGCAACCTTTTTCATTTCTGCGGCGAGCTCAGCCGTGACGCCGCTGGAGATGACCATCGCAGCGCGGCAGGCCATGCGCGCCGCAAGTTCCAGGGCTGCATTGATGTCTTTGGCGGGTAGGGCGATGATGGCCAGGTCAGCCCGCGTCTGCGCCAGGTCGGCCAGCGTGCCGCTGGTGTGAATATCCAGAAACGCCAACGTGCCGGCGAATCTTTGGGCGCGCAGCGCTTCAATCAAGGCCGTTGCCTGCCCGGTTTGCGACGCGGGATCGTCGATGCGGCCGGCAAAAACGACGATGGACTCTGGGGTAAAGAGGGGAGTGAGGTAGTGTTTATCCATGGTGCCCCGAATGCTAACGGTTCAGGGCACGCCGGTTACTGCGTTGGCGCAATATATTTCGTGAAATGCAAAGCAGTCATGCCCGCGAAGGCGGGCATGACTGGGTTATTTCACCCGCTAGCGCGGGTGGACTTTAAAGACGCTCGAAAATCGCTGCAATACCCTGGCCGCCGCCGATGCACATGGTTACCAGGCCGTACTTGCCGCCGCTGCGGTGCAACTCATAAACCAGCTTGGTGGCGATAAAGGCGCCAGAGCAACCAATCGGGTGCCCCAGAGCAATGGCTCCACCGTTCACGTTGGTCTTGCTCATGTCGAGGTCTAGTCCGCGCGTAACCGCAATGGCCTGGGCGGCAAAGGCCTCGTTGCTCTCAATGACGTCCATCTGGTCGAGTGTGAGCCCGGCCTTTTTCAGCGCCAATTTGCTCGCCGGGATGGGTCCCTCGCCCATGATTTCGTTGGGCACACCGGCCACGGCATAGGAAACCAGGCGCGCCATCGGCTTGTGGCCCGCAGCAGCAGCGACTGCGGCATCGGCCAGCACAAAAAAGGCGGCACCGTCATTGATGCCAGATGCATTACCCGCCGTGACGGTGCCGTCCTTCTTGAAGGCAGGCTTCATCTTGGCCAGGGTTTCCATGGTGGTGTTGGGCTTGACGTGCTCGTCAGTATCAAACACCACTTCGCCCTTCTTGGTCTGTTTCACGATGGGAACAATTTGTGACTTGAAGCGTCCGTCGGCAATGGCGGCTGCCGCGCGACGGTGCGACTCGACCGACAGCGCATCTTGGTCCTCGCGGGTGATGCCCCATTTGGTAGCCAGGTTTTCAGCGGTAATACCCATGTGGCCCACGCCAAACGGGTCGGTCAAGGTGGCCACCATCATGTCCAGCACTTTGGTGTCGCCCATGCGGGCACCGGTGCGCATTGCAGTAGACAGATAGCCCGAACGGCTCATCACTTCGACGCCGCCACCAATGCCGTAGTCGCAGTCGCCGAGCAGAATATTTTGCGCCGAGGTCACAATGGCCTGCAAACCCGACGAGCACAAGCGATTGACAGCCATGGCGACCGAATCCGTCGACAAACCGGCCTGGATAGAAGCCACCCGCGCCACATAGGGGAAGCGGCTTTCGGTGGGGATGGTGTTGCCCACCGTCACATAATTGATGGCCTTGGGATCGACACCGGAGCGCAGGATTGCCGCTTTCATCACGGTGCCCGCCAATTCACAGGGCTCAATATCTGCCAGCGCCCCTCCGAAGGTTCCGATTGCCGAACGGGCTACGCCCAAAACTACTACGTCACGTGTACTCATGCTCTATCTCCTGGGTTGGTTGTATGGATGGGTGCGAATTTAACGGGGTTTCCTGACAGCTAGCTTGGATTCAGGGTTTTGCTGCGGGTTTTGCGCCATTTGCTGCAGACTTCTTTTGTGGCGGCTGTTTGGCGACGATGTGGTCTTTGACGGCGTTGAAAAGGCCCTCGGGAATGATTTTGTCTGTAACCAAAATGTACTTGCTGCCATAGGGGCGGCCGGCAATGATGCGATCTGCATCGGCCTCGGTCATGCCGTTGAGCTTCTTGAATTCGTCTTTCTTTGCATTATTGATGTCAACAGGGGCAAAGGGCTGGGGCGGCGCGATGACGTCGCCGTCTTTGGCTGGCACTTTTTTGGTGGGCTTTGCGGCTACACCTGGGGGCTGGGTTCCGGGTTCGGCGGTCGCTGCAACACTGGAGCCGGCCACCATTACAACAAGCAGACTGATGGTTAGGCAATGTGTCGCAAGGGTTAGGGGGGCGCGCATGAAAATCCTTGTAAGTGAGAAATAAAACAACCCGGAGGCGTTGCCGCAACCGGGTTGTTGAGTTGCAAGAGAAGTGCAGTCCGCACTTCTCGGGCAGGCTTACTTGGCGTGCATCGTCTTGATGTCCGCCACCCGGCCTGTACCGTGGCAAACCAGGCACTGCTCTGGCTGGGCCGAGGGGTTGGCTGCAGTGGTGGTGCTGCGCGGTGCGTAGATCGAACCACCATTGACTTCCATGTGCGACTTGGCTTGTGCGCTGTCGTGGCAAGAGAAGCAAGCGGTTGTCACTGGAGAATTTACCAGAGAAGTACCTGCCGCAGGCGTCGTTGCTCCGGTCGCAGCGTTGAAGCTAAAGCCAGCGCCATAGTCGGTCACGTTGTCGGCAACGACGTACGGAGATATCCTGAATGTCGTAAGTGACCCAGCAACAGTGCCGTTCAACTTACCAGTAGCAACAGTCCTATACAAACGGTTTGGAATCGCGGATGCTGTAGCGCTGAAGTCAGCGGTGCCTGTGATGTGGCAAGTTTCGCAATTTGCCAAGACGGCCGGGTAGCCGATATTGGCGAAGGACGAAGTAGTAGACTTTGCATAGTATGTGAAGGGTTGTGTGCGCTTACCACCCGCATGAATAGCGTGCACAAACGAAGTCGAGTCTACCGACCAGCCACTGCTGGCGCGGTTCGGGGTGTGGCACCATGAGCAGCTTGCACCGTCGTTACGTTGACCACCATGGAAGGACTCTTCGGTGAAGACTCCGAGTTGTTGGTGGCAGGCATTGCACTTGGTGTCGGCAACAATCGCACGGCGGGCCGTGTAACCAGTGGCAACCTTCACCATATCCTCGGCCACCACAACCAAACCACCGGTGCTAAGTTCAGGCCTCACTGCGGACGCAGTTATCGGGAACCTGGGCAGGTTGGTTTGAGTAAGCGGCAATGCAGAAGTCACGTTGTAGCTGTAACCCATACCGCCGGTCAGCATGACCGCGCTATCAGGAATGGTGACACCGGTTAGCGTCGCAGTGTAGTACCCCTCGGCATCCGGACCGGTCAATGTGCCAGCACCGGTGCCGGTTGCCTTGCCGTTCCACAGAGTCTTCAGGTAGCTTGAGGCCGATGCATTGAAGTCAGCAGGTTTGGCAATACCATCCTGCGGCACGGCAAACACAAAGTATACGCTCGGGGCACCCATGAAGTTATCCCAGATTTCGGTCTTGGTGGCTTTGTCGTTGAATGCCACCGCCGCGCCGTTTTGCAGCATCTTGAAGATCATCACGGGTTGCTTGCTGGCATTGCGTGAGACGCTCTTGATGTCGTAGCCAACAGTAATGGCACCTTCCGGCAGGTTCTTCAGGTTCGGTGCAATCCAGGCCGCGTTGGTGTTGGCATTGCCGCCAGCAACCAGCAACGCATTCGCTGGGTTGGGTGGGCTGATCGGCACGTGGGCCGCTACGATGCCGTCAGGCTTGTGGCAGACTCCACACAGGCTGTCGTCTGACTGAGCGCCGCCTTGGTGACCGGTTGTCTTCTTGTTGTTGGTAGTGCCAGTGCCGGTTGCAAAGTTGATCCCGTCGTGGCAGGCACCGCAAGCGAGGCGACTTGGTACGGTCTTGTAGTTGTCAGCCTGTGGCGCAAGTTTGGGAGCGGTGTTGTCGTGGCACTTGGTGCAATTGCGAATGTCTTGCGGATACCGGGTGTGGTTAAACAAGACGCCAGCGTAGTTGTAGCCTTGTTTGACCAGCATCTCGCCTTTGTGCACGCGGTGAATCAGCACTGGGAAGTCGGCATTGTTGACACCGTCAGACAGTGTTGTTGAACCGGTAAACACGTTGTTGACGGAGGCCGTATTGGTAACACCGTATTTGCGCTGATCAGTATGGCAGACCACACAATACTTCGGATCCTGACGCGAACCGCCGTGGAACATCGCGCTTTCGGTACCGGGGATGCCGCCTAGCTTGGTGTGGCACTCGTTGCAGCTTGCCACGTCAACGATCAGGCGTTGGCCTGCGTCGGTGGGAGCAATGGCCTTGCCGGTAGCCGGTATAAAGTCATAAATGATGTTCACGGGTTTGGAGATGGGTACACCTGCCACAGCTTGAACGCCGTTGGGCGTGTTGGTGCCGGTACCCGGAACATTGCCCGAAATCACCATGCTGACGCGGTGCAGCAGTTTGTCATCGTAGGTGACGTCGCCCAAGGCGGCGGGGTCATTGGCACCCGACTTGGCGAGTGCTGCGACCTGAGCCTTGGCCTGGCTGATGTCGCGGTAGAAGGTGTACTTGTAGGAGCCGTCGCCATTGTCAACCAGGGTACCGTTGGCGTCGGTGGTGGGCTTGGCGCCAGCAACTGTGGGATTGGCTACATTTGGCACCGATGTAACAAGGTAGCTGACCCACTTTGAGGGTGCGGTCACGCTGCGCGAGGTACCACCGGTGGTAATGGTGGTCGTGTCACCGGGCACCAGCTTGGCAATTGAAAACGCAACATTGGGATAACTCGCTACCAATGCCGTACTGGCCTTGGAGGTGCTGCCCAAGCCGACCACAGGCGTGCCGTAGCCGTCCATGACCTTGAAGCTGACCGTGGGTTTGCCGGCAATGCTTACGCCCGTGATTTCTGCTTTGAAGGCAGTGGCTGCAAATTGCTCGGTACTCATTTTTTGCAGATTGACCACTGCTGCACCAGGAGCACCTGTGGCACCTGTCGGACCGGCCGGTCCTGTAGCGCCGGTCGCACCCGCAGCCCCTGCGGCGCCCGCAGCCCCTGCCGGGCCTGCTGGACCCGTATCGCCACTGCCACCGCAAGCACTCAGGATAAGTGCTGCAGTTGAAAGGGTGGCCGCAAGCAGCGTCCCCCTTTTCAATGCTCTATTTCTGGACAACATACCTTCTCCTTCTGGTTAAACCGAACTGAACCGTAAATATTTTTCGAAATAAATATTTGTGAACTGGGAACTTAACACTTTCATCTTGAATCAGGATGGTTCCTGAGTAAAGCAGTAGGACATCGAAGCGTGAATCAATGATGTAAATCAATCAAACGTTGCTTATTGCCCATGCACCTTATCGACCGGCGACACCGAGCTACCGGGCTTATGGCAACTGTCGCACACCTCTTGTTGCAGATTCAGGGCAGCCTGGGTTACCGTGCCAAACTGGGCACCCCCCGCTCTGATCATGTGATCCTTGGCGCCTGCCGTGCTGTGACAACCATAGCAAGTGCTGGCCTTGGGTGAGATCACGCCATTGTTGGCTGGCGTGACGTCAATTGAAGTCAGGTTGATGCCGGAAATAGCCACCGTGCCTGCATTGCTGGCACCGACGTCATAGACCACACTGGTGCCCTGCACGCCCTTGTCTGACTTGTAGGAGTCACCAACATGGCAAGTTGTGCAGTTTTTGGTGCCTGTGACCGAGCCCGCCATGGAGCCCGTGCTGGTGGACTTGGTTAAGGGCCAGATAGGGTAGTTTTCTTCCTGTTCCTTGTGGACCTGGTGAATGTAGGTCTTGAAGTGGACCGAGGTGCCATAGGTCGTTACACCATTGGATACCGATGCGTTGCGAAGTACGGAGTTGCCGTTGTGGCAAATCACGCAGGCCTGCGGGTCGTTGCGCGAGCCACCATGCCCGCCCCAACCCGGTGCAGCGGTCGTTACATTACT
>JAIPCE010000144.1 GCA_021738345.1 Rhodoferax sp.
GGCCCCCGTCCAAAAGGAAGGATTCATCGTTGTAAAAGTCAATTGACCGGCCCACCATGACCCATTTGTGTCCCTTGGCTTGGCTACTGACGGCGTAAACCCGTACGTCACTCTCTTTGCCCTCGTAGACTGTGGCCGCGCTCGCGAGCGACGTTCCGCGTGCCCATCGCTTGACGATGCGGGGGTAGCCAGATTTGGTCATGCTGCCCGGTCCAAAGTCTGTTCCGACCAATATCGTGTCTTGGTCAACCCAGGTGGTATCGGACTTTGCCTCGGGCAACGTAAAGCCGCTGGCAACGAACTGCGTGGTAATGAGGTCAAATTCCCGCACGACCTTTGCATCCGAGCCACCCGGTGACAGCGAAACCAGGCACCGCTGATAGGCTGGCGCCAAGCAATTCGCGCCTCCCCACACCCAGCTCTGCTTTTCCGCTTTGCCCAGGGCATCAATATCCAGAACCGTTTCCCATTTCGGGTTTGGGTTCTTGAAGTCATTCAAGGTGGTTCTCCGCCACAAACCGCGTTGGTTGTTTTCGTCCATCCAAAGGTTGTAGACATGGTCGCCCATCCGATGGATGTAGGGAATCTTGTCCTTGCTATTGAGTATTTCCAATACCTTGGACCGGGCTGGCTCGAATTCAGGACGGGCTTTGACCTGACTTTGACACTGCCGGGTAACATGTCGCTCGTAAAGCCGCATGGCATAAGGCTTTTCTGGCAAATGCCGAAAGTGGTGTGTATCTAGGCGCTGGTTGCGCTCAGTCCAGATTGAGGATCGGCTTGGGGGGCTTAATCTTCAATGCCTTGAACCGACTTGCTGCATCCGACGTGGGCTCTGTGACTTGCCAGACACGTCCGTTTGGGCTTGATAGTTGAGCAAGCTGAATGCGTTTGAGGTCATCTCGGATATTGCGCCAAGTATCCCCGCAAGCGTGCTCGATGGTGCGCTCGAGCAGTAACGACAGCACCGTGATGGCGATGTGTGCATGGATGCGGTGGGGTGCCCAATGGAATACCGGACGCATCTTCAGACCGCTCTTCATCGTACGCCAGGCCTCTTCCACCCGTTGCTGCTGTTTGTAGCCCAGCGCCATGTCTTCAGCCGTGAGCGTGTCATCGTTGCTGTGCACTACAAACTTGCCGTCAAAGCGCTCAAGCTCTGTCACCGCTTGGGCGTCAATCACCAGCCCTTGCGCGGTTTGCTTGAGCAAACGCCCATAACGCTGGCTTGTCGTCAACGCACAAACCCGTTTCGTGTGGCCCTCTTTGGCAACGTCGGATAGGCAGGCCAGTTCCGCCTCGAGCTCCTTGAGCAGTTTGTCCCGATGTGCCTTCTGACGCTTGGCCTCCAGTGGGTTGAAGCACAACGCGTAGCGTCTGCGCCGTTCACCATCGCCCACGACAACCTCCTTGACCTCCAGGTTCTGTGCCACTTTGCGGTAGCGCCCGGGGCGCGACAGCACCTCCTGCGTGACCTCGTCGCCACGGCGCATAGGCATGGCCAGCAGGTACTTGCCGCCACCCTTTGCCAGTGTCTGCAGGTTAGCCTGGGAAACCATGCCCGCATCCCCTACGAACAGACAGCGGGTGAGCTGCCAGCCACGCAAATCCTCTTTGACCTTGGCCACCGTAGTGACATCGACGGTGTTGCCTGGGAATACCCAATGGCGTACCGGAAAGCCGTCGCGCGTGACAGCCATGCCCACCACAATCTGGGGGGCGTCGCTGCGCCCATTCTTGCTGTGACCGCGTTTGCGCGGTGCTGCATAAGACTTCTTGCCTGCGCCCTTGCTGCCGTGGACCAATCCGTTTTTGTCACCACTGTCCTCCTCATCGATCTCAAAGTGCAGCGAGGTGGTGTCGTAGAAGATCACCTCTACGTCCAGATTGAGCAGGTCGGCAACGCGGTAGAAGATGGCCTGCTCGATGGCGTCCTTGTTGGCCTCCAGGAAGTCCATGGCGCGGTAGAGTTGGTGCAGCTTGAGCTCCTGGGTACCTGCAATGTGGACATCTTCCCTGAGCCACTGTTCATGGCAGTAGAGCTTGGAGACCGGGGTGCAAGCGCGGTTGGCTACCAAGGCGAACAGGGCGCGTTCGAGGTCAAAGCCAAACTGACGGGAACTGGCTTGTTGGCGTACAACAGAGTCGATGCCAAGCTGCTTCCAAACGGCCTCTAGCACATAGAGGTCACCATAGGGCCAAGCACAGATCAGCTGCCAGTCGCCCCCACACGCCACGATCTCTTCGGGCGAGCAGCGCCGCAGGATGCTCTTGGCCAGCCGGCGCAGGCGCTCGACCACCTCGGGGTTATCGGCACGTCCACAGTTGTGCACGATGCGGGCTTGGGATCGGCCTCTGACGACATCCCAAACGTTCTCGGCCAGTTGCAGATAGGTGACCACACTGCCGTCAGAGCGTGTTTGTTTGCTTTCGCGTAGGTACATGCCCTCTATGCTAAGGGCATTGGGACGAAAACTCAAGAATCTGTGTATCTAGGGGTTTCTCGAAAAAATCGCATCAAACCCTTGAAATCATTGAGTTTTTTTAGAGATTGTGCCCGATAGGTGTCAAAGTCGGGTTTGAGCAAAGAAGTCGATACGGCATTTCTCTCGCGTACCCATGCCAGGGGCTTCTCACCGAGCACGTCCTCCAGCCAAAGGTAGGGGTCGGTGGGAGCAATTGTTGAGTTAGCTGTCATGTGCGTTGTTGGATTTGATGAATTCGGGGGCGCTGTGGCGGATGCATCACCGCTTGAATTAGGGGTCAATGCTGTGTTTGAACAGGCGCTGAGCACTAAAGCAGTTACGACGACGAGGCAATGATTTCGCATGGAATGGAATTCCGATTGGTGTTATCTGAAGCAGTAGGAGCTTAGCGCGAGTGTCAACAGGGCCAGTACAGTTGGCTCTTAATCCAGAAATTTCCAAGTAGACGCGCCATCAAAGGGCCGAACTCGAACCTGCCCAAGCTGATCCGGGTCAAAGTTTCGGGCATTCACGCCCATTTTGCTGTCAGATTTGACAACCATTGGTTCCCAATGCGTCGTTACACCGCATGTTTTGCAACGGACGATGCGCAGGGTCTTATCGCCCCAGATGTACTCGGCTGTGTTCTCAGGATGACCGACCACTTTGACGTCGGTAACTTTGTAGTACGCCCAGAGCCCGCCAATGCGTCGGCAAATCGAGCAATTGCAATTGGTAAGAGTCTTAGGGCGTCGCGGTACGGAAACCTGAACGGCACCGCAGTGGCAACTGGCTGAAAGCATAGGGGGATGAGGCAAAAGCTGATGGCCGGCGAATTATCTGATGCTCGCTCTCTTGCTCGACTTCCTGGGCGCCACCTTCTTTGACTTACGTGCTTCAATCGCCGCCTCCAGTGACAACCGTGCCCAAGGTGCCATGGCATGGGAAGAATCCATAGCCTCCTCGGGTGCACTGTAGAAGTTCATGCTCTTGGGCTGGCCTTTGACCGAGTAGGTAAACCGCTCACAACCGGCATTCTCAAAGACCTGCCGAGAGTCTTCGCCTGCCTTCAGCCAGAGCTTTTCTCCAGTTCCCAAGTCGGCAAGTATTGCCAACGTCAGTCCATCCGTGCTGATACCATACCCTCCGAACATCCGGCGCGCAACGCAATGGCCCGCCGTGGACAGCAACTCGCAGCAGTGCTGAGCAAACTCATTGATAGGGGCAGCCATGAAGAAGTCTAGCCCAAATCCCTGACCATCAAGCAAGATGAATCGTTCCGACCTGATTGAAGAAATGGCAGCAAAGTTTGGCCAACTGCCGCGCCGGGATGTCGAGCTCGCCATGGACACCATCCTGTCTGCGATGGCCGGCGCCCTGACTCAGGGCAGGCACATCGAAATTCGCGGTTTCGCCAGCTTTACAGTCATCCAACAAGCCGCCAGACGCGGTCGAAACCCGCGGACCGGCGAAAGTGTCAGTGTTCCACCAAGGCGAACTATCAAATTCAAGCCTGGCAAAGAGCTGCGTGCAAATGTAGATAAGCCACCCACCGACTGAAATCGCCATGTAATGTCTGCTACCTTTGGATTCTTTGAACGAAAAAACACCATGAATACCACCAAGGTCTGCGTTGTCACAGGCTCGTCCTCCGGCATTGGCGCTGCCACTGCATTGCTCTTTGCTGGCAAAGGCTGGAACGTTGTCATCAATTATTCGCGCTCCGCTGAGCCAGCAGAGGCCATTGCTAACCAATGCCGTGCGCACGGCGTTGAAGTTCTGGTTGTCAAATGCAATGTCGCAAGCGACGATGACTGCCGACGCCTTGCTGCTGAGGTGGACGCGTGCTGGGGACGGGTGGATGTGCTTGTGAACAATGCCGGCACCACCCGGTTTGTCGGTCTGAAAGACCTCGATGGGCTCTCAGCCGAAGACTTTCACAACATCTATGATGTCAACGTGATTGGCGCTTACCAGATGACCCGGGCATTGGCACCCTTGCTCAAACGCAATCCGGTCACTGGAATTGTGAATATCTCCTCAGTGGCCTCCATGATGGGAGTTGGCTCTTCCATTGCCTACATGGCATCAAAGGGTGCGCTCAATGCCATGACCGTCGGACTTGCCCGCGCGCTGGGTCCGGAGGTACGTGTCAACGCCATTGCCCCAGGTCTCGTGGACACCCCATGGTTACGACAGGGGCACGGAGAGGCCCGCTATGCCGCCATGGTGGAAGGCTACAAGGACAAAGCGGCCCTGGCGGAGGTGATTCAACCCGAAGACGTGGCAACTGCAGCGTGGTTTCTGGGTGTGGAAGCTGCAAAGACGACTGGTGAGGTTTTGCTGCTTGATGCCGGTTTTCGTATTACGCGGGCATGACACCGTCTAACGGTATGTTGGCTAATTCCCAAGCCGAAGTCTTATCGAAGCTCATCCGCTCACGGCGCAGTGTGCGGGATTTTCTTCCTGACCCGTTTCCACAAGCGCTTCTTGATGAAGTCCTGAACGACGCGAACTGGGCTCCCAGCTGGTCCAACACCCAGCCCTACCGAGTTGCCATCGCCTCCGGTAACGTTGCCAGCAGGCTCAAAGTACAGCTTGTCGAGCGCTTTGACATTGCCATGGCAGCCCAACAAGGCGGCTTTTTGGGCCGGCTCAAGCTTTTGGTCACGCGGCATGGCCTGCCAGACGGTGATTTCAAGACCAACTTTGAGTATCCAAAGGACTTGCAACCAAGTCGACGCGCAACCGGCCATGGTTTATATGAGCTGCTGGGCATTGGTCGCAAGGATGTAGCCGCACGCAACCAACAGATGCGGCGCAATTTTGAATTCTTTGGTGCACCGAGCGCAATCTTCCTGTTCGTGCACGAAGGTTTGCACGAATTCTCTGCGCTCGATGGGGGAATTTTTCTTCAAACTCTGATGCTTTCAGCGCATGCAAGGGGACTGGCCACCTGCGCACAAGGCGCACTTGCGACTTGGGCCGGACCGGTACGTTCAGAGTTCTCTATTGGGCCGCACTACCGATTGATTTGTGGTGTCGCGATTGGCTATGCTTCAGATAATCCGGTCAACAGCTTCAATCCTGGTCGTGCGGAACTCAAAGACCTCTTGCTGAAGTCCTGACTCGCGACGACCAAAACGACTGAGCAAGCTTCACTAACAACTGGCCGCATCACAGACGTGCAGGGTGAGTACGGCTACAACACAATCTTCAACCATCTCGCTGAAGATCGACCACACATGCCGAGGTACCGTCGCAATCCGCCAGAAGACGACAACGCGGCGAGAACTTTGCACCTTCCAGCCCCCCACACCCCGTCAACCGTCAGAGTCACCGAGCATGCCCACCAAATTATCCTGGCGCAAGATTTTCCATCCAACGTCGATATTGCTTGGTCTGCTTGGCGGTCTTGATTTGCTGCACGATTAACGCCCAGAGGGGCGAAACCTTAGGGCGAGTTTCACTTCCGTGGCTCAACCGCCTCAACTGATATTTCACGCATGCCATATAAGCAAGTGAGGCCAGCGTCTTATTCGACCAGGTAATGGGAGGAAGCGCTGCGGTCGTATCCTTTCCAGCGCGCCACTCGTTTGGCAAGTTCGGGGCAATCGCCAACGCAGTTGCAATGCCGGCCAGTGCAACACCGCTTTGAACGACTTGTTCAGCCACCTCTTTGCGGCGAATACCGCCGGTCACCATTAGCGGCATGCGTGCCACCGCTAAGATATCCTTGGCAAACTCGAGGAAATAAGCTTCCCTTGCCAAGGTGCGACCATCACGTGCCTGACCTTGCATGGCAGGTGCCTCGTAGCTACCGCCGGACAGTTCAACTAAGTCCACCTTCAGGCCGTTAAGCATCTCGACCACCAATTTGGCGTCATCGGAGCTGAAACCTCCTCGCTGGAAGTCCGCTGAGTTCAACTTAACGGCAACCACGAATTCGGGCGCGACTGTGGCACGAACCGCTTTGACAATCTCAATAAGCAAGCGTGCACGGTTCTCAACACTGCCTCCCCATTGGTCATTGCGCTTGTTGGTGATGGGTGACAAGAACTGGCTCAGTAAATAGCCGTGCGCTGCGTGAATTTGCACCCCATCGAACCCTGCCTCTTGCGCCAATTTGGCAGTTCGAACAAACCGACTCTTGAGTTCATCAATGTCCGCAGCCGTCATCTCCTTGGGGACAGAAAACTTGCTCGAAAGATTGCCCATCTCCAGTGCCACCGCCGAGGCCGACCAGGTTTGCTGCCCCAGCGCTGCCATCATCTGCCGCCCGGGATGGCTGATTTGCATCCAGACTTGCGCGCCACCTGCCTTTGCAATCTGAGCCCACTGCTTGAAACGGTCCAGATGCTTTTCGTCCTCCAAAACGACACCACCTGGGCCAGTCATGCCACGACGATCGACCATGACATTGCCGGTCAGAAGCATGCCAGCGCCGCCACCCGCCCAGGCCTTGTACAACTCGAGCAAGTCGTCTGATGGAGCATGGTCAGCGTCGCACATATTTTCTTCCATAGCCGCCTTGGCGACTCGATTTGAAAGGATGGTGCCATTGGGAAGGGTGAGAGGTTCGAAAAGATTCATTGTTGGGGTGAGTGTGGAAACAGTCCGACTCTATTTGCACTAAAAGGCTGATGTGTTTTTTATGATCAATGGCCGGTACAGGTGCGATGCCAGAAGAATCCGTAATGCACACGATTGGTGCCAAAAATGACTCGACAGGCACTGGCAGCAGGCGAACGCGTAGTCGTTAGGGACACTTGTGTTAGGTTCAGCGAGTTGATCGTTGACCTCGAAATGACCCCGAAGGCCATGATTTTTGAAGCGACGGGGACATGGGAGAACGTTCACTCAGTGCCTGATGGGATACTGCAGCGCATGGCCCAGCGGTGAGAAGTCTGCCCTTTGCGCAGCAAATCAGTACCGTTGCTTGCCTCAGATTGGGGTCGCTAAGTTCTATGTGCTGCCAAAACAGCGGCACGAGTGCCCTGACTGAGCAGACAATGCTATCCCTGTCACACAAAGCCCCTTCTGGACTTTCTCTTGACTCTTTGGTCGTCTCCACCACTTTCTCCTTTCAGATGAACAAACTTGATCGATGAACATACTCAAAGACACGCTGCCATACGTCGGCATGATTGCGTTTGCCAGCATGGCCCTTACTCGTGTCTGCGACCCGATGTTGACAACGCTGAGCAGCGAGTTCCAGGTCACGGTCGGTCAGGTTTCCCGCGTCATTTCCTGGTATGCCATCGCCTACGGCGCGTTGCAGTTGGCTTGGGGGCCATTGGGGGATAGGCTTGGCAAACTTCACATCGTTATCTGGGCCGGATTTGCCTGTGCCATTTTGTGTTTTCTAGCAGGTTTCGCAACAGACTTTTCTGTGTTGGTTGTTATGCGGGTGGCGATGGGTGCTGCAGCGGCCGCCATCATTCCGCTCTCGATGGCCTGGATTGGCGATTTGGTCGACTATGAGAATCGGCAGGCCACACTGGCACGTTTGATGGCATCCACGGTGACCGGGATGATGGCAGGCCAGTGGTTTGGAGGCCTCGCTGCCGACTATTTTGGCTGGCGTTGGGCCTTCTTTGCGCTCTCGCTTACTTTCCTGGTCGCAACAGTTCTTCTACACCGACGCACGCGCGGGCTGGTCCAAACACCACCAACCGACTCGAAAAGCAAGATGTCGTTCAGTCAACAAATGGCAAAAAGCGGGCTGCTCTTGGCCGTGCCACGGGTTCGCTGGGTCTTGACCGTGACCGCACTGGAGGGCGCGCTGGCGTTTGGACCATTGGCCTTTGCGCCGAGTCAACTTGTCCAGTCATTCGGCCTGTCGGTGACGCTGGCCGGCGCTGTGATGATGCTTTACGGGGTAGGCGGACTAATCTATGCGTTGTCTGCCAGACGGTGGCTGCGGGTGCTTGGTGAACCTGGGCTAGCTTCGCTAGGCGGGGTGCTGATTGCGATATCGCTGTTGATGCTCGGCTGGGCAGAGCACTTCGTCCTGGGGGGACTGGCTTGTGGCCTTGGAGGGCTTGGCTTTTACATGCTACACAATACGCTTCAGACGCAGGCCACGCAGATGGCACCGCAGGCGCGTGGCGCTGCAGTGGCTCTGTTTGCCAGCGTTTTGTTTATTGGCCAGTCGGTGGGTGTCAGTATTGTGGCGTTGTTCGTGGACGGTGCCTCGACGGGGGTCGTTTTCTCATTCGCCGCGCTAGGCATAGTTCTCCTGGGGCTCTCGGTTTCCAGGAAAGTCGGCTGAAGCAGGCTACTTGAGTGAAGCTGCTTGTGAGAGGTCAGCGTTGATATCGGGGCGTGACTGGTAAAGGTTCGGAGCCGAGCCTTGGCTGGAGCAACCCTCTGCACAGCTTTCTTACAGATACCCTGGCGCAGGCGTGAGTTGGCTGTTGGTCTAGTTTGCTGTGCTACTGCGGGGAAAACACATCTTTTTCGAAACGAGTTCGGATATTTGCCGATTTCGCACCAGGTGCGCATGTAGGGGGGCACATCCTGGCACGTGCTTGTGGTCAAAGATGGCTGTGAATAGCCTGAATGCCCAGCAGAAATGCCTTGCGCAACGGCGAACGGCTATTCAATTAACGCGACGATGACAAAGTAAAGAATTTTCATGGCACCTTGTCCTTTGTTGCACAAAGCCATTGGCTGACCTGCTGGTAAAGGCCTTCCTGGTCGTCAAAGTGCTCGTGGTCTCCTGCAACTGCTAATAGAGTTGCTAGGTCACACGAATCTCGCAAACGAATTGCACAATCCAACGGCACGATATCGTCCCGAATACCATGTACCAAAAGCACAGGACTGGCAACTAAGCCGATACGAACTACCGGTGCAATATCATCAAACCGGTACCCAATGACGCGCTCAATGTATCGGTTCACCAACCAGCCTACTGGCCAGAATGGGATGTGGTAGGCCGCAAGCCATCTCCGCATGACTTGCTCAGGATGGGCAAACGCCGACACACTGACCAAGGCTGACACATCCTTGCGCCGAGATGCGGCCAAAATGGCAGCCGCCGCTCCCAAAGAATGGCCCAACACGACCAACCGGTGCTGTGCTGTGGCTTCATGGGCGAGCGACCAGTCCAAGGCAGCATCCAGGTCTTCGGCAAAACGGGGCAAAGAACTAAAGGTGTCCTTATCACTGAGTCCATGGCTTCGTGCATCTGGCAACAAGACGTTCCAGCCTTGGGCGTGCAAAACTTTGGCAGCGGGCATCAACTGGCTGCCATTGCCACCCCAACCATGCAAAAGAACGGCAACACCCAGTACTTGTTGGGACTGGTCTTGCGGCATCCAGTGTGCAAAAAGACGGCGGCGATTTTGCGTTGGAATGCGCACCTGCTGCACGGGTACCGCGATAGCATCAAGACCCTCAAGATGGGGCAAACGCTCAGGTGTGAGTTCTCGTCGCAGCCACCACAAGGCGGATAACACCAATGCCAAACCAATCGCCAGATAAACCATCCAAGCCAATGTCCTTTTGCAATGTTCCGCTGCGAGCTAAATAGACGAGAGCGCCTCGATGGTTTTTACCATCAGCCGAAAAGTCCCAGCTTGCTTGTCTGAAATCATCAATCCCATTTGCCTCACTGCCCAAGGCTGTAGAGCTGGAACACTTTGCACTAATCTACCCCGAAAACTAGGTACAAATGCTGTCACGGATAGCCTGCCAATTCTGGGTAGCGTTTGAGGTGTCAAAGCAGTAAATCTGAATGGGCATAAAGCAATCCTAATCCAGTTAGAGTGCGAAACACGGTCTAAACTGCCGACTCACCACTGAATGCCCAAACTGGAATGAAGGTCCTAGAGCTCAAAGTCCCGCCGCTCCTTGTTGTGCTGCTGGTTGGTGCTGCGATGTGGGTCGTCAGCCACTATGCGCTGCGCCTGGATGTGCCTGAGCCGTTTCGGATATTGGGTGCGCTCACACTCGCATTTGCTGGAGGAGGCATAGCGTTGAGTGGAACCCGCGCATTCCGACAGGCCAAAACGACCGTAAACCCCTTGGCGCCAGAGAAATCATCTGCGCTGGTCAGAACCGGCATTTACGGCATGACACGCAACCCGATGTACTTGGGTATGCTGCTCGTCTTGGCGGGATGGTCGGTATTCCTTGCATCCGGCCCTGCTTTTCTGGGCCTGCCAGGTTTTGTTCTCTATATGGGGCGATTTCAGATTGCACCAGAAGAATGCATTCTGGAGAGGCTGTTCGGTACGGACTATCTCGACTACAAACGCAAAGTTCGCCGTTGGCTCTAGTAGCGCGATTTGCCCCGTAGGTCGTCTTTAAATTTACTTTCGCCTGTCGAATGCGTTGCTTCTTACCTGACGTAGAACAATGTTGATAGTCTCTTAAAAACTCAATGACCTGTTGGCACCTCCAAGCGATTTTGACGATAAGCTCACAGCCTGCCTAGTGGCGGGGTGGCTCTTGAGCTTGCGAAATATGCCTAGCCAAATCCATTCGGTCATGAAGGATTCGGAGGATTTCAATAGTTCGAATCTCTAGGACCCTGAATACCAAGAAGTGGCTGGACTTGCGTTTGGCTCTTGCCGCATGCAGCGTAAAAATGCCGGGGCCAATTTCTTCGCGCTCCTTCACACCAATTGCCTTTAGGCCCTTTTCACGCAGGGCATCAATCGCCAACTCCAAGGTTTCCGCATACACCTCTGCCTGAAGGGGGCCAAAATCCTGAGCGCTGCGTTTGATGACTTCCTGATAGTCCCGCTCAGACACTGCGACGAGTCGAACCGTCCATGTGCCTGTCATGCGCTCGCAATTGCCTTCGTTACAAGCGATTTCAGGTGCTTCGTGAGCGATTCCGAAGAATTGAAATCGGCATACCTGCCGGCCGCGCTATCAGCCAAGCCCACCTGGACCGCAGTTTGAAGCGCCTTAAGGCGCAAGGCATCCTCAGACTCGCGCGTCTCAATGAGACGCAGACCCTCGCGCAAGACCTCGCTTGCGTTTTGGTACCTCCCACCGGCGACCAAATTTTCAACCAGGGCAGCTTGGTGCTCGGTCAGTACCACATTACGTGTTGGCATTGCAATCCTCCGAAATTCATGTATAGCATAGTATGCCAATTCAAGTAAATTGTCAAACTTGAGCCTTTTCCAACGTGGTATGAGCCTGAACGGCGAGCGTCTTTCCAAGCAGGAATGAGCCTGAAGAGGCGGTTCTGTTCGATCAGAGGGTGGGTTGATCATCTTCACGATGGTGATCAACATGAACGAATCCAAGCTTT
>JAIPCE010000145.1 GCA_021738345.1 Rhodoferax sp.
CCCCCCTGGCGCACTGATGATGTCGGCCAGCGGGTGCCCATTGCGCTCGTGCCAAGCTGCTTGTGCAGCAAAGGCCTGCTCGTTTTGCTTGAGCCACTGCGAATGCCGGGCGCTGGCAACTGCGCTCTTGAGCGCTGCTTCGGCCACTGCAGACACATTAATCTCCAGTGCTTTTGCACAATCCAGAACTTCGGCATCCAACGTCAGAGACGTCTTGCGTTTAGTTGTTGATACCATTTTTCATACTCCATTAATATACCGCAAGAATATACCGATTACAGGGAAAAAGTAAAGCTGATAAACGCTCCGGCGCCAGTGTCACTACATGCCAAACACCCAACCCCGCCAGAGCATGGCGCAAAGTGAAGGAAAAGTCATCCTTATCAAACTCGCGAACTAGGCCGGTCACCGTTGCAATTTTTTCTTGTGTTGCCCGAGCAGTCGCCAAAGCCTTGCGAACAAGGGCAGCCGACTTTCGCGCAAGGGTAAATTTAGCCGACGGTTTGCCGAACAAACGCCCCCTGACTTCCACGGACTCCAGGTGTGGCCACAACATCACTCCAGGCTGCGGCAAAGCATCCGCCGGTGCTTCGGCCAGCGTGCCACGCCACGCGGCAAATAGCGTAGCGTCGTGAGCGATATCGACAAACCACACCCAAGGCTGACTGAGAACCTTACGCACCGAAACGAGCCCCGACTTCAACTTCACCAAAATTTCTGGATTGGTTGGTGTGCTGTGGCCAGCAATTCTTGTAGCTGCTTTATCGTATTCCCTTATCACCAAAAAATCACTTCAGTTGCCGGCAACTTCTGGATGCAACTGCGGTGCGTAAGGCTCTTGCGCTACTCGGCCAGATCGAGGGTCAGGGTCCATCCGGTTTTTTGCCAGGCTATTGCCTCTTCGCGCAGCAAATGGGCGGATTGGGGGTAGGCAAGGCACCAGCCCGGGCGGCAGCTCAACTTGACAATTCGAGACTGCGGGCCGCTGCGGCGCACTTGCATTCCATCGATTTCGGGGTCCCGTCGGGCGTGGCACAAAATGACGGCGAGGCGCAGGGCAATCAATTGCAGGGCCAGTACCTCATCAGCCAGTGCCGGCTCGACCTTTCGCAACTTGCCCCGGTGGCCCAGCACCAGCAGACTCAGACGATGCATTTCCGCCAGCGAAAAGCCCATCGCGTCGGCGTTGTCAAGAATATAGGCTCCGTGTTTATGGTAATCGCTGTGAGAGATATGGCTACCAATTTCATGCAATTGAGCAGCCCAACCCAACTTGCGCAGTAGCCGTTCGGAGTCCGCCTGAAAATTGGGCGAATCTTCGGCAATTTGGCTCAACAAAAGGGTAGCGACATCGCCCACCCTTTGACCATGCACCGTATCCACGTTGAATTTGCGTGCTAGGCGATGGACGCTTTTGACGCGAACATCACCCGCGCTGTCAGGGTTACCCAATAAATCGCGTATCAAGCCGTGGCGCAGCCCGCCGGCGGCCATGTGTAAAGTCTTGATACCCAACAATTTGAAAATCGCGCGCATCACGCTGATGCCGCCACCAATAATTGCCTTGCGGTCCTCGCGCATGCCCGCCAGACGAATACGTTCGACACTTTGCATCGAAATGAGTTTGTCAAGCAACCAGTCCAGACCCTCCAAGCTAATGGTGTCGCGAGGCCAGCCGGCTGCCGCCAAGACATCGCCAATTGCCCCTACCGTCCCAGCGGAGCCGTAGGCGGCGTCCCATTGCTCCGGGTGGTAGGCATTAAATGCTTCGTCGAGGACTGCTGTTGCGGCAATTTCTGCGGTATCAAAGGCGCGCTTGGTCAACTGACCATCTGGAAAGAACTTCTTGGACCACGCAATACTGCCAACCCGGTACGACTCCATGATGCGTGGCGTTGTCCCTTCGCCCAAAATCAATTCGGTCGAGCGACCTCCGACGTCGATCACCAGGCGACGTTCGTTACTGGCAGGCAGCATATGGGCCACACCCTGGTAGATGAGACGCGCTTCTTCCCGCCCAGAGATCACGTTGATGGGAAAGCCCAGTGTCGCGCTGGCGCGGTCAAGAAATTCATCGCGATTGCGCGCCTCGCGCAGGGTTTGTGTGGCAACTGCGCGTACCTCAGAGGCTTTGAAACCTGCCAGCCGCTCGCCAAACCGTGCCAGACAGTCCCACCCAGCCTGCATCGCCAGGGGTGTCAGGTTGCGATCAGCGTCCAGGCCCGCACCCTGGCGAACGGTTTCCTTGAGGTACTCGGTGCGTTTGAATTCGCCTTGCTCCACACTCCCGATTTCAAGCCGAAAGCTATTGGACCCCAGATCTACAGCCGCAAGACGATTTCCAATGTGCATAGTATTCCGTTGACGTGAGTGATTGGACTTTGGCACAAAGCATAGCATTGGCCGCTAGGGGTCCCAGCTTCGGGTCACTGCCCTGACGCCGCTGGGTTGCGTTTGAATAACAACAGCGATTCTGCGGTATCGGCAGGGTGCAAGAGCGTGGCCTCCAGTGTCCAAAGTGAGCGGTTGATTGTGCTCGGTTGGGACATTTCAGGCCCTGGCTCTGACAGCAGCCAGGGGCAGATGGAAGAATCGTCTGGCTTTTTGATCTTAAGTTTCCCATACACTTGAAGCGCTGCAATCTGTCCTTGGGATACATTTGATGCTTCGATGCAGGTAGATGGTTGGACATGCACCAAAATGCTGCGCACCACATTGGAGTAGCTCAGTGCATAGTTCAGCAGGGGCATCCACAGCGTCATCAACAGCAGCCAGCACAGGGCTGCTCCGCCGGCCGGCAAAACCAGACTCTTCCAAATGGCCGATCGGTGGCGTCCGACGCGCCAACGCACCAGCCAGGCCCATGCCAGGGTGGCAGTGATTGCAAAAGTCAGGCTCAATAGTGAGAAGCTGGCGTTGAATCCAGGCGCCAGCCGGGCCACATTGGCGGCAGGTTGACTAGGAAAACCGGTTTGCATGGCGATCCAGACGACCCAAATGATGAACCCGCAGGTGGAAAAAAACAACAGGGTGAACCAGTCAATCAGGGCCGCTACCTGACGTTCAAGCGTCGGCAGGGCAAAAGCGGCCAGCGTCGCCAGCGCCGGGAGCGCCAGCAAAAGAGACCGATCAGATGCGCCGGTGGTCAGTGTACCAAGCACCGTGACCAGCACAAACCAGGCCGGCAAACCCACGTGGCGTCGGATTTTCCGGTTGAATAGCTGATGGCGCCAACGCCAGACGGTCCACAGCACGAGTGGCCAGGCCGGCCAGGTAAACCAGATAAAGAGCTGCGCAATCCCGTTCCAGTCTTGCCAGGTTGCCCGAGGCAGTTCAATCTTCCAGCGCCATAAATCGAGCTGCCAAGCCAACAGAGCGCACGCAAGGGTTGCAAAAACTGCAAAAGCAGTTTCAAACCTTACTTCGTGTGCCGATGACGCGTGGTCTTGGTCGCGCGCATCGTCGAGCCAATGAATCACGCTGCCACCCCAACCCAGCAGCAGCGCCACCATGGGTGCTCCGGAAAGCGTCAGACCCAAAAGACCAGTGGGGAGCGCGAGCGTGGACAGTCTACGGCGGTAGGGCAGGGCACCAAAGGCATAAAAAAGCAATGCGATAAAGCCCAGTTGTGCCAACGCCGGCGTGGTCTCATGGGAGAGCTGGGCCAAGCCCAGGCAAGCCATGAACGCTAGCAGCCCCCCATCCGCCATGGCGCGGGCATAGTCCAGGGGGCGAGCCTCTCCACCGAAAGCAAATGCAACGGGTTGTGCCAAGGGACTGCGCGCAAGGTAATAGGTGCCGTACCAAGTGGCAACCAGGGCCAGGGTGAGAAGCAGTCCAAACGGGATCCGGACCATAAAATCAATCGGGACCCCCGGGGGAGCCAGCGCAATGGCCCAGGCACCGAGCCAAAACGGCAGTAAGGTGGGCGTTTGTGAGGGTAAACCCGCCAATGTAGGTGTCCACCAATTGGCATTGCCAGTAGCAAGGTCCGCCATAAAGCCCAGAGCGGTCATGTCAGCGCTCTTCCAGGCGTCACGCCCTACAAAACCTGCCAACACGTAAGCGACGCACAATGCAAGCAAGGCTCGGCGCGGGAAGCGTCTGACAGCAGATTGGGCAACGATTGCGGGCGTAGGGTGATGCACAAGCAAAGAAAAAGAGGAGGCCAAAAAAAAGCAGCACCAGAGTGTGCTGCCTTTGGGTGCGGTATCAGGTGGAACCCTGAGCCCGGTTTACTTGGCTGTCGTCTTGCCGAAGCGGTTGCGAAACTTCTCGACGCGTCCACCCATGTTGTCCACAGATTTTTGGGTTCCGGTGTAAAACGGGTGGGATTCGCTGGAGGTGTCCAGCTTGTACAACGGCAGTTCACGGCCATCTTCCATGGTTATTCTTTCCTTGGTGCTAGCGCACGAACGTGTCACAAACTTGAAGTTGTTGGACAGGTCCATGAAGCACACTTGTCGGTAGTTGGGGTGAATGCCCTTTTTCATCGTATTTCTCCATCTGTCAGTCGCGAAAGCCGCGCCAGCCTATTCCAGCGTACTTGTCGCAAAACCCAAAATTATAAACCAATCACTGCGGCATTTGCGCTTACCCGCCACGGCGCATCATGTCGAAGAACTCGCTGTTGTTCTTGGTGGCCTTCATTTGCTTAAGTACCATTTCCATGGACTCAATCTCATCCATGTTGTAGAGGAATTGTCGCAGGATGCGCGTCTTTTGCAGTATCTCTGGCTGCAACAACAGCTCTTCGCGCCGTGTTCCGCTGCGGTTAAGCTGTATGGATGGGAACACGCGCTTTTCGTAGAGTCTGCGGTCCAGGTGAATTTCGCTGTTACCGGTACCTTTGAATTCTTCAAAAATGACTTCATCCATGCGGCTGCCGGTATCCACCAGCGCGGTGGCAATAATGGTCAGTGAGCCGCCTTCTTCCACATTGCGTGCAGCACCCAGAAATCGCTTGGGGCGCTGTAGCGCGTTGGCGTCTACGCCGCCCGTGAGGACCTTGCCGCTCGAGGGCACGACATTGTTGTAGGCGCGCGCCAATCGGGTAATGGAATCGAGCAGGATGACAACGTCTTTTTTGAGTTCAACCAGCCGCTTGGCGCGCTCGATCACCATTTCAGCCACATGCACGTGACGCGCTGCGGGCTCGTCGAAGGTCGAGGCAATGACTTCACCCTTGACAGTGCGCTGCATTTCGGTGACTTCCTCGGGTCGCTCGTCCACTAGCAGAACCATCATGTGACTTTCCGGGTAATTGGCGCTAATGGCGTGGGCGATGTGCTGCATCATGACCGTTTTGCCGCTCTTGGGTGGCGCCACCAACAGCGCACGCTGACCCTTGCCGATGGGAGCAATGATGTCGATGATTCGGCCCGTGATGTTTTCGTCCGATTTGATGTCCTGTTCGAGTCGCATCTGGACCTTTGGGAACAAGGGGGTCAAGTTCTCGAACATCACCTTGTGCTTGTTGCTCTCTGGCGGGCCGCCGTTTACCTTGTCAAGCTTGTTGAGCGCAAAGTAACGTTCACCGTCCTTTGGCGTACGAACTTCACCTTCAATCATGTCCCCGGTGTGCAAATTGAAGCGGCGCACCTGGCTCGGGCTGATGTAGATGTCGTCGGTGCTGGCGGTGTAGCTGGTATCGGGGCTGCGTAAAAAGCCGAATCCATCGGGCAAGATTTCCAGAACACCATCGGCAATGATTTGCTCACCGGTGCGTGCGCGCTTCTTGATGATGGCAAACATTAACTCTTGCTTGCGCATGCGTCCGGTGTTTTCAATCTCAAGCTCTTCCGCTTGTTTCAAGACTTCCGACACGTGCAGTGCCTTGAGTTCATTTAAGTGCATGGAATGGATCCCATAGGGGAGTAAACCGAGAATTCGGGTTGTGTAAAGCTGGGAGGGAATTGCGCCGTTCTCGGGCTTTGCGCATTACGTTCGAGAAGCGAGCCACCCAGACCAAACTCGGTGGGAACCAACGAACGCGGTGAATTATGACAGGAAAAGGCGCGATTTCATGGATGTGCTCCCGCCAGACCCGCAGATGACGCGCCAATGTACGGGTTCGTATTATCAGATGGTGTCATGGGGATCTGCGTGCAAGGGGCTGACCTTGTTGCTAGTTCCCAAGCAGGGGCACGAGGACCATCCACTGCGTCAAAGTTGGTCAGGCCAGTTGCTGGTCGATAAACGCCGTCAGTTGGGCTTTGCTTAAAGCCCCGACTTTGGTCGCTGACAACTTGCCATCCCTGAATAGCATCAGTGTCGGGATACCCCGAATACCGAATTTCGCGGGAATTTCCCGGTTGTCGTCCACGTTCATCTTGGCAATTTGAAGTTTCCCGTCATAAGCTGCAGCCACATCGTCAAGGATCGGCGCGATCATCTTGCAGGGGCCGCACCATTCTGCCCAATAGTCTACTAAGACCGGGTGGGCAGATTGCATCACGTCAGTTTCAAATGTTGCGTCGGTCACGTGCTTGATCAGGTCGCTGGCCATGGGTATCTTTCTGAAAGTTTGCAATTGGAGCTACAGTGCAAGAATTGTGACAGAAAGCAGGCGCGCGACAGCGCAGCATCCACTATGGCCAATATAGCCAAAATTGATACAGCACCCAAGTTGCAATTGCAGGCGCAGACTGTTTTGGTAATCGGTGGGGGCCCGGCCGGACTCATGGCGGCGCAGACCCTTCAGGAGGCGGGATTTCAGGTGCATTTGATGGATGCGATGCCTTCGGTGGGTCGCAAGTTTCTGCTGGCTGGCAAGGGGGGATTAAATCTCACCCACTCCGAGCCGCTGTTGACATTCGTCGAGCGCTATGGCGCACAACGCCAGGTAGTCCACGACTGGCTGGTCGACTTTGGTCCTGCGCAACTGCGTGCGTGGGCCTTGCAGCTCGGTGTTTCCACATTCGTTGGGTCGTCCGGACGGGTGTTTCCGGTGGGCATGAAGGCAGCTCCTTTGCTGCGTACCTGGCTTGCCCGCCTGCGCCATCCCGCTGGCGGTTTTCCAGTGCAGTTTCATATGCGTCACCGCTGGACGGGATGGGCCGACTCGTCGACCAGGACCGCCATGTTTGACACGCCCCTTGGGATGGTGCAAATGACGGCAAACGCGGTGGTTTTGGCGTTGGGGGGCGGGAGTTGGGCGCACCTTGGTTCCAATGGTGCATGGGTTCAACTACTTGCCGAGCGCGGCGTCGACCTGGCTCCCCTGTTGCCGGTGAATTGTGGATTTGATCGACCCGGCGCTTGGAGCCCCTATTTCAAGGACCGTTTTGCCGGCTTGCCGTTCAAATCGGTAGCGATTTCTATCGGCTCCGGCCAGTCACCGCAGTTTAGCCGCAAGGGTGAATTTGTTGCGACGGCGACGGGGGTTGAGGGGAGTTTGATCTACGCTGCATCAGGTCTGCTGCGCACTCAAATCCTGCAGTTTGGTAGCGCGAGTTTCCAGCTTGATTTGTTGCCCGATATACCGTTTGAGCGAGTGTTCAGCGAAGTAGGTCACCCGCGCGGCAGCCGATCTTTGAGTAGCCACCTGAAAAGTCGCCTCCACCTCGATGGAATCAAGATGGCGATCCTGCATGAGTTGCTACCCAAGGCTGACTTGGCAGACGCGCATGCACTGGCCAAGTCGATCAAATCGCTGACAGTCACGCTGGCCTCCGCGCGGCCTATCGACGAAGCTATCAGCAGTGCCGGGGGAGTCAGGCTGGAGGGTCTGACTCCAAGTCTGATGTTGGAGCGTTTGCCAGGCGTGTTTTGTGCGGGCGAGATGCTCGACTGGGAGGCGCCGACCGGCGGTTATTTGCTGACAGCATGCTTTGCCAGCGGTCGGCGGGCGGGGCTGGGTGCCAGCGCCTACTTGGGTGGTCTATAGATGGTTCATTTCTGCGTGTGCCGTGCTGCAGCATGAATCAGAGTTTGGTTGCCGTAATGACCTGGAAGTTTCCGAAGAAATAGGTGCGTCGTTCACACGACCAGCCGCCAATGGCTTCGAGGCAAAGCACGGGGTCATGCGAATCCCACAGTGCCAAACCCAGGGGCTCGTACACCTTGAAGTAGGTCCAGCTCAATGCCTTCAACACCCAGGGCTTGGGCTTGTGGAACTCTGCCAAATACATCTTGCCCCCGGCCTCTAGTACTCTACCGGCCTCTTTGAGGGCCTGAATCTTCATCGGGTGCGGCAACTCATGCAACAGAAAAAACAAGATGTTTGCGCTAGCGATGCCGCTCCTCTGGTTCATGGCAACCGCGTCGTTTTCGACATACTCCACCAAGTTCCCGTAGCGCACAAGCTTGGCACGTGCATGGGTCAGTTCGTTTTGCACCACATCGGCAATAAGGATGCGGCTGGCGCCAGCGTCAACTGATGCCTGAGTCACCCTTGGGATGACATTGCCAAACGCACAGGAGGTAATCAACACGGTTTTCCCCGTGAGATCACTGGTCGCCAAACCCTCCACAATGCGTGTCACAAGGCGGGGGTACTGGAACAGCAGAATGGCGGAAATGATGGGTTGGTAGTCCACCAACTTGATGAGCCACTTGTTGGAGTAGATGGGGTAAACATGCGAGGTGGCGTTTTGGCTCGCGGCGAATGCGCGCAACAGCAAGGCACCGCGGGTAGCGGCAAAGAAGAAGATTCCAGTTGCGATCAACAATAAACCGAGGGCGGAAAGCCCGTTTACCATCCATGTGTGCATGAACTTACTCCGAGATAAAAGCTGGGAAATGGGGTGGACGGAGACGGGTCGGTCCGCTTGGGTTGCAATGCGTGTTCGTTCGTGTGGTGACCCAAACGCTCAGGGCGATGGCAAGACGCGCATGTTTGGGGTTAAAACGTGATGCCCGCAGGATTCGCAGGATTGGCCGAGTTACTGGGGGCCGGTGCGGGTACGGTGGCGGTTTCTGGATCGGTTCCCTCTTGAGCGCGCGCTGCGGTTTGTGGCGCTGGAGGCACGAGCGGACCGGGGATCGGATTTTTGAAACCCGCCGGCAGAACGGATGTTTTTGGGTAACCGGCCGCATCAAGGTAGAGCGACCATTCAGTATCCGAGAAGCCTTTGAGTCGCTGGGCACCCAGACTGAGTGCTGGCATGGAGCTGTCTCCGGTCAGACGGCGCAAGGCAGCGCCATCTTCTACCGTGGTGACTGTGCGCTCAGAAAATGGCACGCCACGGCTTTCCAGGAATTTTCGGCCACTGTCGCACGGCGCGCAATTTGCCGTGGTGTACAGGGTGACCGGAAACTTGCTTGTCACTTGCCGCAATTCGAATGGCAACGCGACTGTGGCCGGCAAGTCGCTGCTTGCACCGCTGCCTGTGGCTACGACCTTGCCCTGTTCGAATGGTGTGGGCGGCTTGTCAGAAAAGGTGACTTTGCCGTTCGCATCCACAATGCGATAGATGGGCTGTGCCTGTGCGCCACTGCCGAGTGCTGCGCACGCAACGATGCCAAGCAAAAGTCCGTGTCGGGCACGCGTCATTGGATGCCTCTGTTCGCTTTGTTCAGGTAGGTTGCCGGCATGGTCTCAAGCCGCCATCCCCTGGTGGCGCAACAGTGCATCCAGTGTTGGCGGACGACCTCTAAACGCCTTGAAAGACTCCATGGCAGGACGACTGCCGCCGACCTCCAGAATGGATTGCCGGTATCTTTGGCCCGTTTCGGGCCGGGGTGAGCCGTCGGGCAAAGCCGTCTCTTCAAAAGCAGCATACGCGTCGGCGCTCAGTACCTCGGCCCACTTGTAGCTGTAATAGCCAGCGGCGTATCCACCCGCAAATATATGGCTGAAGGTATGCGCAGTACGGCTCCAGGCGGGCGGACGTACGACCGCGACTTCCTCCCGAACAGCCTGCAGCAATGGCAAAAAATCGGCTTCTGGGTCACGGCGGGTGTGCAGCAGCATGTCAAACAGGGCAAACTCCACTTGACGCAGGGTTTGCAAGCCGCTTTGGAAATTCTTGGCGGCCCGCATTTTGTCAAACAGTGCGCGTGGCAGGGTTTCGCCGGTCTCCACATGCGCGGTCATATGGCGCAACACTTCCCATTCCCAGCAAAAATTTTCCATGAACTGGCTGGGTAACTCCACGGCATCCCACTCGACACCGCTGATGCCCGCAACATCGCGCTCATTGACCTGGGTCAGCAGGTGCTGCAGCCCGTGGCCGAATTCGTGGAACAGTGTAATGACCTGGTCGTGCGAAAGCAGCGCGGGCTGCTTTGTGCCGTTGACTTCCAGCCCGTCGGCAAAGTTGCACACCAGATGGGCGACCGGGGTTTGCACTTGGCCAGAGTCGGGTCGCAGCCAGCGGTTACGGACGTCGTCCATCCAGGCACCACCACGCTTGCCGCTGCGTGCCGAGGGGTCCAGATAAAACTGACCGACTAATTGCAATCCTTGCGGAGTGTGGCGCTCCAAGCGATAAAACTCCACGCCAGGGTTCCAGACCGGGGCTTGGTCACGCGAGATGGCGACATCAAAGAGGGTTTCCACAATTTTGAAAAGTCCGGCCAGCACCTTGGGCAGGGTAAAGTATTGCTTGACCTCCTGTTCGCTAAAAGCGTAGCGCTGTTCTTTGAGTTTTTCGCCGATATAGGGAAGATCCCAGGGCTGCGGGTCGTGGAGGGCCAGTTGGTCGCGTGCAAATGTGTGCAGGTCGGCCAGATCACGTTCAGCGTACGGGTGTGCTTTGCTTGCCAAGTTGCGTAGGAAGCTGACGACGGCTTCCGGGCTGTCGGCCATTTTTGGCACCAGTGACAGTGCACCAAAATTGGCATAGCCCAGCAACTGCGCTTCTTCTTGGCGCAGCGTCAGAATTTCTGCGATGCATTGCGAGTTGTCGAATTTTTGGTTTTCAGCGGCGGCCTGGTCCGAGGCACGCGTCACGTAGGCTCGGTACAGCGTGGCACGCAAGGCGCTGCTGTGCGCAAACTGCATGACGGGTAAATAGCAAGGTATTTTCAGGCTCAGTTTGTAGCCTTCTTTGCCCTCGGACTGTGCTGCTGCGCGCGCGGTCTGGGCGACATCGGCGGGGACACCTGCCATTTCTTGTTCGCTGGCGTAGTAGGCAAAGGAGTCGGTGGCATCGAGGGTGTTCTCGCTGAATTTTTGGCTGAGCTCAGCCAGACGTTCCTGGATCGAGGCATAACGCTGTTTCTGGGCACCCTGCAACTCGGCACCACCGAGAACAAAATCGCGCATCGCGTTTTTGTGCGCCTGGCGTTGCTCGACATTGAGCGCCGCGGTGTCGATCGCCTTGTACTTTGCGTACAGGCGATCGTCGGCGCCCAGACGGGTCAGGAACTCGGTCACGATCGGCAGCGCAGCGTTGTAGGCTGCGCGCAACTCGGGGGTGTCGGCGACACTGTTAAGGTGGTTTACGGCACCCCAGGCCACCCCGAGCTTTTCGGTCGCAACATCGAGTGCTGTAGCAATTGCGCTCCACTCTGGCGGGAAGTCGGGTTGTGTGACGGTTTCAAGTGCCAAGTTGGCATCTTTCAGCAGCGCGTCGATGGCGGGTCCCACATGCGCGGGCGCGATCTGGTCAAACAAGGGCAAGGTGCCTGGGGCGAGCAGGGGGTTCATGAAGTGAGGTGCATCCAATGAAGCCACCTGCCGCTCTGCAGCTTCGAGTGTGTTGACCAGCAACATGGCAATCGTCATCGGGCCAACGCCACCCGGTACCGGTGTGAGGTAGCCCGCCACCCGTCGCACGCCTTCAAAATCCACA
>JAIPCE010000146.1 GCA_021738345.1 Rhodoferax sp.
TCACAGGTGGCCCACGACGTGCTCGGCGATGTCTCGGTAGTCAACCTTTTCTCCGACTACAAGCTGTTTGACGGTACGCTGTTCCCGGCACGCCTGCAGACACGCTGGAACGGCGTAACGGTTCGGGACTTTCAGGTCAGCAAGGTGCAACGCAATCCGGGTTTTGCCATCGCACCGCCCGGTCTGGCGCAAGCGTCGATCGAACGCGTCAACTCCGAACAGGTCGCCGACGGTGTCTGGTACCTCACGGGTAGCCAGCACCACAGCGTAGCCATAGAGATGAAAGACCATGTGCTGCTGGTGGACTGTCCTTTGTCCGATGGGCGTGCGCAGGCATTGGCAGCAGAGATCAAGCGACTGATGCCTGGCAAGGACATCGGCTTTGTCATCGTGACGCACCACCATTTTGATACCGTGGGCGGCTTGCGAGGCATGGCAGCGCGTGGCGTGGATGTCATTGCCGGGCAGAATGGCCAAAGTTTCTATGAACGACTGCTTTTGTCACCGCGCCGACTGCAGCCCGATGCGATTTCTCGCGGCCTTGTCCGGCCCCGGGTGATAGGTGTCAGCGGCAAGAGCGTGCTTAGCGACGGCAACCGCAGACTAGAAATCCACCAGCTCGACGACAGCCCGCATACGCGCGGCCTGATGGTGGTCTATATGCCCGCCGAGAAGCTGTTGATCGAGGTCGATGCCTACACCCCGGCCCCCCCGTTTGCGGCACCACCTGCCGCGCCGCAAGCGCAACATCTGCATTTGATCGCCCAGGTGCAGCGACTCAAGCTCGACGTGGAGCGCATTCTGCCGTTGCGCGGCCGGGTCGTGCCGTTTGATGCCTTGCTGCGGGAGGCCGGGAAAGCGCCGGCTGACGCACCTTGAGCTTGCGGTCCTGGCGCCACTTCCTGCAAGGCCCTGTCCTGGCATGCCTTGCGCTTGGATTGGCTGGCTGTGCCGAGCTGCCCTACTACTGGCAATCGGTCCACGGCCACGTGCGTCTGATGCGCGCAGCCAAGCCGGTCAACGATTGGCTCTATGACCCGGCGATGCCGCCAGCCACCAGGGAACAACTCGCCCTGTCACAGCGTATCCGTGACTTTGCGGTGTCCGATCTGGCACTGCCCGACAACACCAGCTACCGGCGCTACGCCGACCTGCAGCGCCGCGCCGTGGTGTGGAATGTGGTTGCAGCGCCCGCGTGGTCCTTGACGCTCAAGACCTGGTGTTTTCCGGTTGCCGGGTGCGTCGGCTACCGTGGCTATTTTGATGAGGCGCAAGCGCGGGCGCACGCCGCCGAGTTGGCCAAAGAGGGTCTGGAGGTCAGCGTCTATGGCGTGCCGGCCTATTCCACCCTGGGATGGCTCGACTGGCTGGGCGGCGACCCCTTACTCAGCACCTTTATCCACTATCCCGAGGGCGAGCTGGCGCGCATGATTTTTCACGAGCTCGCGCACCAGGTGCTCTATGTGCCAGACGATACCCGTTTCAACGAATCGTTTGCCACCGCGGTCGAACGTCTGGGCAGCGTGCGCTGGATCGCGTTGCATGGGTCCGAGCAGGCGCAGGCCGAGTTTGACCGCTTCAATGCCCGGCGCCAGCAGTTTCGCGCGCTGGTGCAGGCCACCCGCCGTACCCTGGCCGATATTTACCAAGACCACACTACAGACCTACCACCCAACCCGGACCTCATTGCCCGCAAGGCACAAGCGATGCAGGACTTTCGCCAAGGCTACGACGCTTTAAAAGCCACCTGGCAGGCCAGCGCCCCGCTGCCGAAGTTTGGCGGCTATGACACCTGGGTTGCCAACGCCAACAATGCAGCCTTTGGCGCGCAAGCCGCCTACGACGACCTGGTACCCCAGTTTGAAGCCTTGTTTGCCAGGGAATCTCAGGGTGACCAAAACGCTGCGTCGTGGCAGAGGTTTTTTGCTGCAGTAAAGCACATGGCACAGTTGCCTCCAGACCAGCGGCTGCAGGCACTGGGGGTGCCGCTCTCGGTCGGACATTAGTCGAGCTGGGTTAAGTTAACAACTACTGAAGCCAGCATGCCATGGCTCGCTGCGCTAAAAGATCCGGCAGTACCGGGTGGACTGACCAGTGGTGCTGCAGTCATTGCGGCAGAGGCCACAGCTTGCCCGTTGGCATCAAATTGCCGCATGACATCGGCCATGCCTGCGAGCGTATCAGCGCCAGCCAGAACTGGAACGGGGCTGACTACGTTCAAGCCGCTGTGGGAGTTGAGGTCCGGATTGCGCTCTTCTTCGTGAAATACGCCTATCGCCCGTGCCATGTCACTCACCTGGCCTCGCAGCGTTGGAGTCTGCTCTAACGCTTCTTTGGAGGTCGACACCGCACCATGTACCCCCGTGGTATCGGCGGCAAACCAGACATCGGCCATCGCGTGCGATGCGCCATCTGCAGTGCGGTATTGGGATGTCAGACCCAGCAGGTTGCCATTGTCCGTATCTGTCCCGACGGTTGCGGAGAGACCAATTTCCGTAATACCCAGCGACGTCAGGGTCTTGAGCTCGTCGTTTCCGGTGATGCCGTCAGAATTGACATCGACCCAAAGGCGCAGCGCGTCAAAAATTGCATCGTCAGCATTGATCACACCGTTATGGTCAGAATCCGATGCTTGGAGCGCGATGTAGCCATTGGTGGCGTTCTCGCCGTTTTCGAGTCGGGTCGCCGATCCGAACAGCTCGGAGCCATCGTTGATCAAGCCATCCTGGTTGCGATCGAGTACCAGCAAGCCATCGCCACTGCTGACCCAACCGGTGTGGACCGCAGTACCCGAGGCGGCGATGTCAAAACTGACGCCCGCGGCGATACCCAATGTTTTCACACCGTCGCCATTGAGGTCCAGCACGATCGGTGTCACCATGGTCAGGAAGGGAATCTTGCCCGAGGTGATCGCCTCCATTTGGTTCGGAGTAAAGGATTTGACCTGGGTCTTGGTCAAAGCGCCCACCTGTTCATTGGTCAAAGCCGCCAAATGATTGGTACTAAGCGCCGAAATCTGGCTGGTCTTCAACGCGGCGACCTGTTTGAGCGTCAGTCCCGCGATGTCCTGTGTTTCGAGCACTGCGATCTGAGCTGTCCCCAAGCCGGCCAGTGCGGCGACACTGACGGCGCTGATCTGGCTGCTGGTTAGCGCCAGTAGTTGGGCGGTGCTCAGCGCGGCCACTTGCATTGATTTGAGTGCCACGATCTGGCTGGTCCTGAGCGCTAGCAGGTCGGTCACTTCAATGGCCTGGACCTGGCTTGAAGTCAGCGCACCCAGCCCCGCCGCGCTCAAAGTGCCTATCTGGGTGCTGGTCAAGGCAATCAATTGGTCGGTGCGCAGGCCAGGCACTTGCGCGGCGGTCAACACCCCCAGTGCGGTCGTGGCCAGGGCCTGAACTTGTATGGTGCTCAGCGCAGCAATCTGACTGGACTTGAGTCCTGCGAACTGCTTCGCCGTCAGGCCCGCGATGTCCTGCGTTTCAAGTGCCGCGATCTGGGCGCTTCCTAATCCGACCAGCGCGGGTACGCCCATGGCACTGATCTGGCTACTGGTCAGGGCCAGGAGTTGCGCGGAGCTCAAGGCGGCCACCTGGGTCGATTTGAGCGCTGCCATTTGGCTGGTCTTGAGTGCCTGCAGGTCCACCACTTCAATCGCCCGAACCTGGCTGGATGCCAGGGCACCCAGGGTTGCAGCACCGAGCGCGCCAATCTGGGTACTTGTCAATGCAACGAGGTGGTCGGTGCCAAGCCCAGGTATTTGCCCCGCAATCAGCACGCCCAGTCGGGCCTCGGTCACGGCCTGAACCTGGTTGGTGCTGAGCGCAGCGATCTGGCCGGACTTCAATCCTGCGAGTTGCTTGACGGTCAGGCCCGCGATGTCCTGGGTCTCTAGCACCGCGATCTGGGAACTGCCCAACCCGGCAAGCGCCGCGACACCAAGGGCACTGAGCTGGGTGCTGCTAAATGCCCTGACCTGGTCAGTTGTCAGTGCGGCCACCTGTGCCGCTTTGAGCGCGGCCATCTGTGTGGTCTTGAGTGCCTGCAGGTCCACCACTTCAATTGCCTGGACCTGGCTGGATGCCAGAGCGCCAAGACCTGCTGCACTGAGCGCGCCAATCTGGCTGCTGGTCAGTGCAACGAGGTGGTTGGTGCCGAAACCAGGCACTTGTCCCGCAATCAGCGCTCCCAGTCCGGCCTCGGTCAGTGCCTGAACCTGGTTGGTGCTGAGCGCCGCAATCTGACTGGACTTCATGCCCGTGAACTGCTTGACGGTCAGGCTCGCGATGTCCTGGGTCTCAAGCACCGCGATCTGGGCACTGCCCAACCCGGCAAGCGCCGCGACACTGAGGGCGCTGATCTGGTTGCTGGACAATGCCAAGATCTGGCCCGTGGTCAGCGCGGCCACCTGGACGGCCTTGAGTGCGGCCATCTGGTGGGTCCCGAGCGCCGGCAGGTCGGCCACTTCAATGGCCTGGACCTGGCTTGAAGTCAGCGTACCCAGGCTTGCCCCACTCAGCGCGCCGATCTGCTTGCTGGTGAGCGCAGTCAAATGGCTTGTACTTAAACCAGCCGCCTGGGGCGCGCCAAGAACACCCAGTGCCGCTTGCGTCAGTGCCTGAATCTGGTGGGTGCCAAGCACAGCAATCTGACTGGACTGCAAACCCGCGACCTGCTTGAGCGTAAGGCCCGCAATGTCCTGGGTCTCGAGTGCCGCGATTTGTGTGGTTCCCAATCCGGCAAGTGCAGCGACACTGAGGGCGCTGATCTGGGTACTGCTGAAAGCGACCAACTGGCTGGTGCCCAAGCCGGGCATCTGCACAGCCTTGAGCGCACCAAGCGCGGTGGTACTCAGGGGTTGCACTTGAGTGGTACTGAGTGCCGCAATTTGATTGGAATTCAGTCCGGCAAGTTGCTTGACGGTCAGGCTAGTAATGTCCTGAGTGTCAAGTACCGCAATGTGCGCACTGTCCAGCCCTGCCAAGGCGCTAACACTGATCGCACCGATCTGGGTGCTGCTGAGGGCGACCAGTTGGTTGGTGCTGAGCGCGGCCACTTGCATGGTCTTGAGCGCCGCCACCTGGCTGGTCTTGAGCGCGAGCAGGTCTGCCGCTTCAATCGCCTGAACCTGATGCGATGCCAGGGCACCCAGGCTTGCAAGGCTCAGTGCGCCAACCTGGCTGCTGGTCAGGGCAATGATATGACCGGTACTCACGCCTAACATTTGCAGCGCAGTGAGTGCTCCTAACCCTGTCTCGCCAAGCGACTGAAGCTGAACCGTACCGAGCGCCGCGATCTGACTGGACTTGAGCCCGGCGACCTGTTTGGCAGTCAGCCCCGCGATGTCTTGTGTCTCTAGGGCCGCAATCTGACTGCTTCCCAAGCCAGCCAAGGCCGACACAGCGACTGCGCTGATCTGGGTACTGCTGAGTGCTGTGATCTGGTCGGTGCGTAGCGCTGCCACCTGGGTCGTTTTTAACGCCGCCATCTGGGTGGTGTTAAGCGCAAACACATCAGCCACTTCAATCGCCCGAACTTGGTCAGAGTCCAAGGCAGCCAGGGCCGTCGCGCCCAAAGCGCCAATCTGGCTGCTGGTCAGCGCCATGACTTGACTGGTGCCAAAGCCCGCCATTTGGGGCGCAGTGAGCGCCCCCAGCCCGGCCCCGGACAGCGCCTGAATCTGGTCGGTTCTGAACGCCGCTATCTGGCTGGACTTCAAAGCCACAATTTGTTTGACCGCCAGGCCCGCAATGTCCTGGGTTTCCAGCGCTGCGATATGTCCCGTACCCAAGCCTGCTAACGCGGTGAAGCTGATCGCGCTGATCTGGCTGCTGCCCAGTGCCACAAGCTGGTCGGTGGTCAGGGCCGCGACCTGGGTCGATTTGAGTGCGGCCATCTGGTGGGTAGTGAGCGCCTGCAGGTCAGCCACTTCTATGGCCTGGACCTGGCTTGAGCCCAGTGCACCCAAACCCGCAGCGCTTAGCGCACCAATCTGGCCGCTGGTCAAGGCTCTGATCTGGCCGGAACTTAAGCCTGCCATTTGCGCGGCCTCCAGCGCCCCTAGCCCGGCCTCGGTCAGCGCCTGAACCTGGCTGGTATTGAGCGCTGCGATCTGGTCAGACTTGAGCCCGGCGACCTGCTTGGCGGTCAGGCCCGCGATATCTTGCGCTTGCAGCACGGTGATCTGGGCACTCCCCAACCCGGCAAGCGCCGTGACACTGAGGGCCGCAATCTGGCTACTGGTTAATGCGATGACCTGGTCGGTGTTGAGTGCAGCCACCTGCCCCGAGGTCAAACCCGCCAGTTGGCTGCTGGTCAGAGCAAGCACCTGGGAGGTTGACAGCAGATCGATAACAAGCGTGGTCATGGCATTGGGTTGGCGATGGTTTTCAAGCGCGAACCCAAGAGCCTAACGCGAATTTCTCCGGATTTCATGCGGGACAAGTGAAAACCAGCTGTATAGCATCATGCAATAGTCATCGGCGGAGCCACTTGAAACTAAAGAACTCTTTGAACCTAGCACAATAGGGTTATTTTTCGCTAGAGATAAACACGCCCTGGATAAGGGCATTGCGAATGGCCCCATTAGATGCAGTTTTGCACTGAAAGATCGGATTGCGAACATTGACAATACCTGCATCTAATCGATAGCTCCAAAAAAGAGACCCCATGGCACCCTTACCCAAACGCCCCCTACGCTCTGCCGCCTGGTTCGGCACGGCCGACAAAAACGGCTTCATGTACCGTAGCTGGATGAAGAACCAGGGCATACCCGACCACGAGTTTCAGGGCAAACCCATCATCGGCATTTGCAACACCTGGTCTGAGCTGACGCCGTGCAACGCCCACTTTCGCAAGATTGCCGAGCATGTCAAGCGTGGCGTTTTTGAGGCGGGTGGTTTCCCGGTGGAGTTTCCGGTGTTCTCGAATGGCGAATCCAATCTACGCCCCACGGCCATGCTGACCCGCAACCTTGCGAGCATGGATGTCGAAGAGTCGATACGCGGCAACCCCATGGACGCCGTCGTGCTGCTGGTGGGCTGCGACAAGACCACGCCGGCCCTGTTGATGGGTGCTGCGAGCTGCGATATTCCCGCGATTGTGGTCACGGGTGGCCCGATGCTCAACGGTAAGCACGAGGGGCGCGACATCGGGTCTGGCACGGTGGTGTGGCAATTGCACGAAGCGGTCAAGGCCGGGCAGATCACGCTTAACCAGTTCATGTCGGCAGAGGCCGGAATGTCGCGCTCGGCGGGTACCTGCAACACCATGGGGACTGCGTCCACCATGGCCTGCATGGCCGAGGCGCTGGGCACTTCGCTGCCGCACAACGCAGCCATTCCGGCGGTCGATTCGCGCCGCTATGTGCTAGCGCACATGTCGGGCATGCGCATTGTCGACATGGTGTGGGAGGACCTCAAACTCTCAAAAATACTGACGCGCGAAGCCTTCGAGAACGCCATTCGGGTCAACGCTGCCGTGGGCGGATCGACCAATGCCGCCATCCACCTCAAGGCAATTGCAGGGCGTATCGGCGTGCCGCTGGAACTTGACGACTGGACCCGTGTGGGCCGGGGCACGCCGACCCTGGTCGATTTGCAGCCCTCGGGCCGCTTTCTGATGGAAGACTTTTATTACGCGGGCGGTCTGCCTGCCGTTCTGCGCCGCATGGGCGAGGCCGGTCTGTTGCCGCACAAAAACGCGCTGACGGTCAATGGCAAGTCGATCTGGGACAACGTGCAAGACGCGCCGATTCACAACCCCGAAGTGATCCGCCCGCTGGACAAGCCGCTGGTGGCGGATGGCAGCTTGTGCGTGTTGCGGGGCAACCTGGCGCCGCGCGGCGCGGTGCTCAAACCCTCGGCCGCCACGCCCGCACTGATGCAACACCGCGGCCGGGCGGTCGTTTTTGAAGACTTTGACCACTACAAGGCGCGCATTGGCGACCCCGATCTGGACGTCGATGCCACGTCAGTGATGGTCATGAAAAACTGCGGCCCAAAGGGCTACCCCGGCATGGCCGAAGTGGGCAATATGGGCCTGCCGCCCAAGCTGCTGGCGCTAGGCGTTACCGATATGGTGCGCATCTCGGATGCCCGCATGAGTGGCACAGCCTACGGCACGGTGGTATTGCACGTCGCACCCGAAGCCGCCGCCGGTGGTCCCTTGGCCATCGTGCGCGACGGCGACTGGATCACCCTGGACTGCCAGGCTGGCCGTCTGACGCTGGAAGTCAGCGACGCCGAGATCGCGCAGCGCCAGGCTGCACGCGCTTTGCTGCCAGCCCAGAGCGCGTCTGCGTCAATGAGCGGCGGCTACCAGCAGCTTTATATCGACCGGGTGCTGCAGGCCGACGAAGGCTGTGACTTCGATTTTCTGGTGGGCTGCCGTGGGGCAGACGTACCCAAACACTCGCACTGACCATGACCTCACGTATTGCTGCACGCTACCGGGGCGTTTTTCCGGTCGTTCCCACGACCTTTACCGAGACCGGTGAACTCGACCTCGCCAGTCAGAAGCGCTGCGTCGATTTCATGATCGATGCCGGCTCGAACGGACTGTGCATTCTGGCCAATTTTTCTGAACAGTTCCTGTTGTCGGACGACGAGCGCGAGGTATTGACACGCACCATGCTTGACCATGTCGCGGGTCGGGTGCCGGTGATCGTCACCACCACCCACTTTGGCACGGCCGTATGCGCGGCGCGCAGCCGCCGGGCGCAAGACCAGGGCGCGGCCATGGTGATGGTCATGCCGCCCTACCACGGTGCCACCTTCCGAGTGCCCGAAGCGCGCATTTTCGAGTTTTATGCAGGCGTGTCGGACGCGATCGATATTCCCATCATGGTGCAAGACGCGCCCGCCAGCGGCACCGTGCTGTCTGCCACCTTCTTGGCGCGCATGGCCACCGAGATTGAAAACGTGGCGTATTTCAAGATCGAAACCGCCGGGGCGGCCACCAAGCTGCGAGAGCTCATCGCCCTGGGCGGCGCGGCCATCGAAGGTCCGTGGGACGGTGAAGAAGCCATCACGCTGCTGGCCGATTTAGACGCCGGAGCCACTGGCGCCATGACCGGTGGCGGCTACCCGGATGGCATCCGCCGCATTGTCGATGCGTATGCAGCGGGCGAGCGTGAACAGGCCTACCAGCACTACCAGCAATGGCTGCCGCTGATCAACTTTGAGAACCGCCAAGGTGGCATTTTGAGCGCCAAGGCGCTCATGAAGGAAGGCGGCATCATTGCCTGCGAAGCCCCGCGCCACCCGTGGCCTGCCATGCACCCAGCCGTACGCGCCGGCCTGATCGACGCCGCCAGACGCCTGGACCCGCTGGTGCTGCGCTGGGGGCGCTAGCGCGTAGCCAAGGGCTCGTTTGCGCGTGCCGGGCCATTTGCTGTGCACCCGCTACCACAAACCCGTGCTAAAAATCCTCCTTGGCAAAGTTGGCAACGGCCATGGCCATCAACAAACCCAACATCCAAGGCAGCTTGTCTATTTTGGAATCCAGGCGGGTTTCCAGGTTGGTCAAATTGGCATCAAAAATAACCACGCGATACCGAGGCATCTTGAGTCTCGGCAAGCACTCGCGCCTCAGCCTCAGACTGCCGCTCATTGAAACCCACATCGCGTAATTTTCGGGTGCAACTTACCTTTTAACCGGGATTCCTCAGTTGGACGTGCCCGAGTTGGCTGCTGGCTGCCGTGGGCAGTCTACAAAAAGCCCAGGCGCGCTGTCACCCAAAAGGTGCTGCAGTTCAAAGCCAGAAAAGTGAGTGCTCATAAGGAGTTACTGTCAAAAAGTAAGCGGTCAACTGAGAAATCTGGGTTTAATCCAGTGTATCCGTACAGGTATGCCCTAGCGGGCAGTCAAATCAAGCGCAAGAATGCGTCCGCTAAAGTTGGCTTTGAAACAACGGACGCTTAGGGATGCGGAAATTGCTTATGTACCGTTTCTGACGGCACTGACGGGCGAATTGCGTCGTTGCCCTTCGTTTATGTGGCAAGCCACACTGCACTCAGGGCGCCTCGCACTAGATCCCGCCAGCACCACCATAAACGGTACATTGGCAATTTCCGCATCCCTTATACATGGAACACCAACCTAACCAGATCGGGTGCGATTCAAAGTGAGTGGGCAATTCGGTTTTGCCCCCTCGCCCCAGCGGGGAGAGGGCTGGGGTGAGGGAACAAGATTCCACATCACTTTGAGTCGCACCCGTGCAACGGTGTTTTTCTCCGGGAAATGATTTTTATAGATTTCCTGACCTTCTCATTGGCCTCAGTTTTTTCATTAAGCTGCGCAATCACCGCCTGCCTACTTACCCCTATCTCCCGCGCTACGGCATCTTCAAGCCCCCCTCACAGTGGTTGCAAACTTGGTCTTTTTGCAATTTCATATTGTGAAAGGATGTTCGATGGACCCACTACTTGCAAGCCAACTCGCTCTCTTCTTCACCCCAGCCACACACCCAGCCAACACCCAGCCAGCGCGGCCCCACAAGCCAGCCAGTAACTCCCGCTATAGTCACGCAACAAGCACAACTATCCATCCTCAGGGACCATTTCACGCCATGCTCGACGACATCAAAAAGACCCTCTGGGCCACCGCCGACAAGCTGCGTGCCAACATGGACGCTGCCGAATACAAGCACCTGGTGCTCGGCCTCATCTTCGTCAAGTACATCTCTGACACCTTCGCCGCCCGCCGTGCCGATCTCACCATACGGCTGACCAATCCGGCAGATGACTATTTCTACCACGATGCCCAGCCCGGCGACATCGAGACCGAGCTCGAAGATCGCGACTACTACACCGAGGTCAACGCCTTCTGGGTGCCTGAATCTGCCCGCTGGGAGGCGCTGCGCAGCGCCGCCAAGCAAAGCGACATCGGTAAGCGCATTGACGACGCACTGACAGTCATCGAAGCCGAGAACCTCAAGCTCAAAGGCATTCTGGACAAACGCTACGCCCGTGCACAGTTGCCCGACGGCAAGTTGGGCGAACTGGTCGATTTGGTGTCCACCATCGGCTTTGGCGACAACCCCAAGAACCATGTGCCCCCAGGCAACGGCGACGCCGCTGCCGCCCCCCAAGGGGGTCGAGGTAGCTTGGGGCGGCCCGGCGCTCCCTCGGCCCGTGACATCCTGGGACAGGTCTACGAATACTTTCTGGGCATGTTCGCCAGTGCCGAGGGCAAGCGTGGCGGGCAGTTTTACACCCCCGCCAGCATCGTCAAGACCCTGGTGGCGATACTGAGCCCGCACAGCGGCCAGGTATACGACCCGTGTTGTGGCTCGGGCGGCATGTTTGTGCAGTCCGAGAAATTCATCGAAGCCCATGGCGGCAGACTAGGCGACGTGTCCATCTACGGCCAAGAAGCCAACCCCACCACCTGGCGGCTGGCGGCGATGAACCTGGCTATCAGGGGCATAGACTTCAACCTGGGCCGCGAACCCGGCGACACCTTCACCCGCAACCAGCACCCCGATTTGCGTGCCGACTTCATCCTGGCCAACCCACCCTTCAACATCAGTGACTGGTGGCACGGCAGCCTCACAGGCGATGCCCGCTGGGTGTACGGCGACCCGCCGCAAGGCAACGCCAACTACGCCTGGATGCAGCACATGCTGCACCACCTCAAGCCCACCGGGCGGGCCGGCATTGTGCGGGCCAATGGCTCCATGAGCAGCAGCCAGAACAGCGAGGGCCAAATCCGCGCCGCCATGGTGGACGCCGACGTGG
>JAIPCE010000147.1 GCA_021738345.1 Rhodoferax sp.
GGGCGCGCTCTACAAGGCCGGACTGGTCGAGTGGATGAGCACCCAAACCTACCAGGCGGCATCAGGCGGTGGCGCGCAGCATATGCGCGAACTCCTTACCCAATATGGCTCCCTCAACGCCGAAGTCCGTGACCTGCTGGGCGACCCCAAGAGCGCCATTCTTGAGATCGACCGCAAGGTGATTGCCCGGCAGCGCGCCATGGACGCTGCCGAGACTGCCAACTTTGCGGTGCCGCTCGGTGGCTCATTGATTCCCTGGATCGACAAGGATCTGGGCAATGGGATGTCCAAGGAAGAATGGAAGGGCATGGCCGAGACCAACAAGATTCTGGGTCAGGGCGAGGGTTTTGGCTCGGCGGCGGTCCCGGTCGACGGGTTTTGTGTGCGTGTCGGTGCCATGCGTTGCCACAGCCAGGCCTTGACCTTCAAATTGCGCAAGCAGGTGTCTGTCGAAGACGTTGAAGCTCTGATTGCGGCCGATAACGCCTGGGTCAAAGTCGTCCCCAACACCCGTGAGGCCACGCTGCGTGACCTGACCCCGGTGGCTGTCACCGGCACCATGACGATTCCGGTCGGCCGTATCCGCAAAATGGCCATGGGGCCAGAATACCTTGGTGCTTTCACCATCGGCGACCAGTTGCTGTGGGGTGCCGCCGAGCCTCTGCGTCGCATGCTGCGAATTTTGCTGAATGCCTGACTAAAATGAGTGCAGGGTAAAGCGTTTCGGCATGGCCGCCGATCGTTGCCCATGTGCAACACACCCGGCAGCAGATACCAACCCAAAAACAAGGCAGGGATAGTAAAAAGCTTCTTAGCTTGTCAGGCTAAGACATTGATGTTATGGTACTTTTCACTTTTGAGAGTCGGACTTTTTGACCGCGGAATCTTCAGTACCCGTTGCCTCGCTTGGGCAACTCCGGAGGCATATAAATTGATTGCTAAGTCACATCGTTGGCCAAAAACCGCTATTGCTGCTGCGGCCATCGCGCTTTTTGGCCTCTCTGGCACTGGCGCCTGGGCGCTCTCCTTGGGTCGCATTACCGTTCAGTCCGCGTTGGGTGAGCCACTGCGTGCGGAGATTGACATTCCCGACATCAATGCCGAAGAAGCGGCGTCGTTGCGAACCACGGTCGCGGCGCCCGAAGCCTTCGTGGCCGCTGGCATGGAATTCAGCCCGGTCATGGCAGGCATGCAGGTCAGCCTGCAGCGCCGTCCCGACGGCCGCGCCTACATTCGCCTGCGCAGCGAACGTACCATTAACGACCCTTATGTCGACATGATTCTGGAGGTCAGTTGGTCTTCTGGTCGCATCGTTCGTGACTACACGATGCTGTTCGACCCCCCGCCCACGCGGCAGACATCGGCGGGCACCACTCTGGCCCAGTCCACACCCCAACCCGCCGCAGCCATACCGCCACGACCCGCTGCTCCGGTCGCACCAGTCACCCCTGCCGCCAACGCGCCCGAGCCCGCCCGGCCCGCCGCCACACCCAGACCGACCCCAGCCCCTGCGGCAGCGACACCAAAAGCACCCGCTGCCCCGGAACAGCGCGTCGTGGTGCGCACCGGCGACACCGCCAGCAAGATTGCAAACAGCGTCAGACCCTCAAGCGTTTCCCTGGACCAAATGCTGGTCGCCTTGCTACGCTCCAGTCCGGACGCCTTCATTGACAACAATGTCAACCTGATCCGCGCCGGCGCGGTACTCAATGTCCCCAGCAGCGAACAAGCCCAGGCCGTCAGTGCGGTTGAAGCCACGCGGATTTTGTCCGCGCAAAGCAAAGATTTCAATGTGTTCCGGCGCAACCTGGCCTCCAATGTGCCGGTGGCCGCCGTGTCTGCACCTGACCGCAAGGCCAGCGGTTCAGTGCAAACCCAGGTCGAGGAAAAGAAAAATTCAGCCGCCGCCCCTGACAAACTCACTCTTTCCAAGGGTGCAATCCAGAGCAAGTCCGATGAAGCAAAGATTGCCAGTGAGCGGGCCGCCAAAGACGCCGCCGCACGCGCTGCCGAGCTCACCAAAAACATCGATGACCTCAAGAAGGCCAGTGCCACACTGACGCCCGCCACCCCTGCCGCACCAGCCTCGGCGGCATCAGGGCCCTCAGCACCGGCACTTGCCGTGGCGGTACCACCGCCGGTCACGTTACCAGCATCTGCGCCGGCACCCGCCGTCTCTGCGCCAGCCGCGCCAGCCGAGCCAGCCGTCCCCCCCAAACCCAAGGTGGTAGCGCCACCGGTGCCAGTCGAAGAACCCAGCCTCATCGATGACCTGCTGGCCGACCCCCTGGTTCCCGCCGGTGGAGTGTCCATTCTTGCGCTGCTGGGTGGCGCTCTGCTTTACCGTTTGCGCCAACGCAAAAAGGCCGCAACGCCCAAGGACAGCTCCTTCCTTGAAAGCCGCCTGCAACCCGACTCGTTTTTTGGAGCCAGTGGCGGTCAGCGCGTGGACACCTCCAACGATGGCCCGCAGACGGGGTCGTCCATGGTGTACTCCAACAGCCAGCTCGATGCTGCCGATGACGTGGACCCCGTCGCCGAGGCCGATGTCTACATGGCCTATGGCCGCGACCTGCAGGCCGAGGAAATTTTGAAGGACGCGCTCAAAACCCATCCGACGCGCCTGGCCATCCATACCAAGTTACTTGAGATTTATGCCAAGCGCCGCGATACCCGGGCCTTTGAAGCCATTGCCACCCTGGCCTACCCGCTCACCCAGCCCGGCAGCCCCGAATGGACCCGTATTTGCGAAATGGGCTTGGGTATTGACCCCTACAATCCGCTGTATCAGCCTGGTGGTTCACCGTCCACCCCGGGTGGGGATGGGGGTGGGGCAGTGGCGCAGACGGCAATTGCTAGCGTTTCTGTCTTTAACCAGACCGTACAACAAAGGGCCATGCCAGAGCTCGACCCGGCGCCGGCGTCGGTCGACCTCGACCTGGACCTCGACTTTTCGCTCGATCCTGAGCCAGAAAATCCGGCACCCGAGCCGACCTTGGACAAAGCGCCAGCCCCGGTACCCGTTGCGGTCGCTCCAGCACCCGTGACAGATAGCCTGCAAGACGCCCTGGCTGCGAATTCGCTCGATTTTGACATGCCCGTGGCAGCCACTGCCGCACCCACTGCAGCGCCGGTTGTACCCGTCCAATCGCTGGGCCTGCCCGACCTGGGGCTCTCCTTTGACATGCCAGAGCCCACCCCGGAACCTGCTCCTGAACCGATAGGCGCACTGCCTGATTTCGATCTGCCGCAAGCCGTAGCCGAGCCGGCACCGGCCCCTGTGCCGGCTGCACCGAGCCCGCCCGGCATGCTTGAGTTCGATCTGGGCTCCCTCTCATTGGACCTTGACCCGCCCGCCCCGGAACAGCCCACGCCTGCCCCGGACAGCACCAACGAAGACCCCTTGGAAACCAAGCTTGCCCTGGCCGACGAGTTTGTTTCCATTGGTGATGAAGACGGTGCCCGCGCGCTCATCGAAGAAGTGCTGGCAGAAGCCACCGGCGACTTGCGTGCCAAGGCGCAGCGCGCACTGTCCCAACTGAGTTGAACTTGCCAAGCACGGAGTCCGGCCGTGCCGGGAAGGATGGGTTGTGCGTGTCGCTCTAGGTTTGAGTTATAACGGCCTGGCCTACCAAGGCTGGCAAAGCCAGTTGTCGGGCCAGACCGTCCAGGACCGACTCGAGGCCGCTCTGGGCGCTTTTACTGCCCAGCGCGTCTCCACCCTGTGTGCGGGCCGCACCGACGCCGGGGTGCATGCGCTGATGCAAGTGGTCCACTTCGACACTCACCGCGAGCGCAGTCCCCATGCCTGGATTCGGGGCACCAACGCCCATCTGCCGCGCGACATTGCCGTGCAGTGGGCGGTGCTAACCACTGCTGCCTTCCACTGCCGCGCCTGCGCCACCGCACGCCGCTATGCCTATGTGTTGCTGGAGTCACCCGTGCGCCCCAGCGTGGAGGCGGGCCGGGTGGGCTGGTCTTTCCGACCCTTGGACCAGGCCGCCATGCAGCACGCGAGCACTTACCTGCTGGGCGAACATGACTTCACCTCATTTCGAGCCGCCCAGTGTCAGGCACTGAGTCCGGTAAAAACGATGCTCGACATCCGCCTGAGCCGGCAAGGCAGTTATTGGCGCATCGAATTCGAAGCCACAGCATTTTTGCACCACATGATCCGCAATATCATGGGCTGTCTGGTGCAAATCGGCCAAGGCAAAAAGCAGCCCGAATGGATGGCCGAAGTTTTGGCGGCACGCGACCGCCGCGCCGCCGCGCCCACTTTTTCGCCCGACGGGCTGTATTTTTTGGGTCCACGCTACGCACCCGAATGGGCCATGCCAGACCGTACCCCGTCCTACGATGGCTTGCCCTGAATCCATGAAAACCGCCACCCCAAAGTACTTGCACACACCCCGGACCCGCATCAAGATCTGTGGGCTCACGCGTGAACACGATGTAGACGCTGCCGTTGCGGCCGGCGCGGACGCGATTGGCTTTGTGCTGTACCCCAAGAGCCCCCGGGCCGTATCGCTGCAGCGCGCGGCTGAACTGGCCCGTCGACTACCGCCCTTTGTGACCCCTGTCCTGCTGTTTGTCAATGCAAGCACCTCTGACATTGCGAGCGCCTACGCCCAGATTGCGGGGGCTACGCTGCAATTCCACGGTGATGAAACTCCGCAGCACTGCGACCAGGCCACCGCCCACGGCAACCGAGCGTATGTCCGGGCGGCCAGAATTCCGCTGGGACCGGACGCGGTGCAATTTGAACTCGTAAAATACGCCCAACTTTTTCCAAACGCCCAGGCCATTCTGCTCGACGCGCATGTTGACGGGTATGGCGGTGGCGGCAAGGCATTCAATTGGTCACTTCTTCCTCCAAACGTCGACGCTCACCTCGTCTTGAGTGGTGGACTCACCAGTGCAAACGTGGGCGATGGCATCACTGCGGTGCGACCGCGCTGTAAGAGCCTATCCGTTGATGTGAGCTCGGGGGTCGAAGCCCTGGATGCAAACGGCCAACCCGTCAAGGGCATCAAGGACCCCGAGAAAATGCTGCAATTTGTTGCTGCGGTGCGTGCGGCAGAACAACAGCTCCAATTTTGATCCACCGCAGTCGCCCGCAGTCTGCGGTACCAGTAACCCGACTGAACCCACCCAAGCATGTACGAATACCACCAACCCGACGCGCGCGGCCACTTTGGCAATTACGGCGGTGCCTTTGTGTCAGAGACGCTCACCCGCGCCATCCATGAGCTCAAAGAGGCCTACGCCCGCTACCAGCACGACCCAGCCTTTTTGGCCGAATTCAATTACGAGTTGGCCCACTTTGTCGGTCGCCCCTCGCCCATTTACCATGCAGCGCGCATGAGCCGCGAAATGGGCGGTGCACAAATTTATCTCAAGCGCGAGGACCTTAACCACACTGGCGCGCACAAAATCAACAACACCATCGGCCAGGCCATGCTCGCCAGGCGCATGGGCAAGCCCCGCGTGATTGCCGAAACCGGTGCTGGCCAGCACGGCGTCGCCACGGCCACCATCTGCGCCCGCTATGGTCTGGAGTGTGTGGTGTACATGGGCAGTGAAGATGTCAAGCGCCAAAGCCCCAATGTCTACCGTATGAATTTACTCGGGGCGACCGTGGTCCCGGTGACCAGCGGCAGCAAAACCCTTAAAGATGCGCTCAACGAAGCCATGCGCGACTGGGTTGCCAATGTCGACAACACCTTTTACATCATCGGCACCGTGGCCGGCCCCCACCCCTACCCCATGATGGTGCGGGACTTTCAAAGCGTCATTGGCAATGAATGCCTGGTGCAAATGCCCGAGATGCTGGCTGCCACCGGTGTCCGTGGCACCCAGCCCGATGCCGTGGTGGCCTGCGTGGGGGGCGGCTCCAATGCCATGGGAATCTTTTTCCCCTACATCGCACATGAAGCGACGCGCCTGATTGGCGTGGAGGCCGCCGGAGAGGGCATGGACAGTGGCAAACACTCGGCTTCCATCCAGCGCGGCAGCCCCGGTGTATTGCATGGCAACCGCACCTATGTGCTGCAAGACGACAACGGCCAGGTCACTGAGACGCACAGCATCAGCGCCGGGCTAGACTACCCTGGCGTTGGCCCAGAGCACGCCTACCTCAACGACATCGGGCGCGCCGAATACGTGGGTGTGACCGACCAGGAGGCCCTGGCAGCGTTCCATTACCTGTGCCGCACCGAAGGTATTATTGCGGCCCTGGAATCCAGCCACGCGGTGGCCCATGCCATGCAACTCGCAAAGACCATGCGTGACGACCAGTCCATTTTGGTGAATCTGTCGGGTCGTGGTGACAAGGATATTGGCACCGTGGCTGACCTTAGCCAAGCCAACTTCTACTGCCGGCCCAGTTGCCAGGGGCAATCGGTCAAGGGCGCGGATCACCCCGTGCACCTGGCACCAAAGCTGGAGCGTGCAGCATGAGCCGCATCACCACCACCTTTGACCTTCTCATGGCGCAGAAGCGCAAGGCACTGATTCCCTTTGTCACCGCCGGCTACCCCTTTGCCGACAGCACCCCTGAACTGATGCACGCCATGGTTGCCGGTGGTGCTGACATCATCGAGCTCGGGGTGCCCTTTTCTGATCCCAGTGCCGACGGACCGGTGATTCAAAAGGCGGGAGATCGGGCGCTGGCGCTGGGCATTGGCCTGGTACAGGTACTGGATATGGTGCGAAAGTTCCGAACCTCCAACCACGCTACGCCGGTGGTTCTCATGGGCTATGCCAATCCGGTCGAGCGCTATGACCAAAAGCATGTGGCCGCGGGTGTGCCAAGCCCGTTTGTCAGGGACGCAGCGGCAGCCGGGGTCGATGGCATTCTGATCGTCGACTATCCGCCAGAAGAGTGCGAAGCCTTTGCGGCTGAGCTGCGGGCGCACCAGATGGATCTGATTTTTTTGCTCGCCCCCACCAGCACCGACGAACGTATGGCGCAGGTAGCCAAGATCGCCAGCGGGTATGTCTATTATGTATCGCTCAAAGGGGTGACCGGCTCGGGGGCCTTGGACACGGCAGCAGTACAAGCCATGCTGCCCCGCATTCGCCAACACATACCCATACCAGTAGGGGTCGGCTTTGGCATCCGTGATGCTGTGACTGCAAAAACCATCTCCCAAGTGGCCGATGCCGTGGTGATTGGCAGTCGCATCATTCAGTTGCTGGAGGATCAACCCAAAGACCAGGTGGCCCCCACTGCCCAGACATTCCTCAGAGAAATTCGGGACGCCATGGATTCGGGACAATAATCTCGTATCCTAAGGTCCTATCGGAGAAACAACATGAGCTGGCTAGAAAAACTGCTTCCCCCAAAGATTCAACGCTCGCAGGCCGCCGATCGCCGCAGCGTGCCCGAAGGGCTGTGGATCAAATGCCCCAGCTGCGAAACCGTGCTCTACAAAACCGATCTGGAGCAAAACCAGAACGTGTGCCCGAGTTGCAGCCACCACCACCGCATTGGCGCACGCGCCCGGCTCAATGGCTTTCTGGACAACGAGGGGCGTTTCGAGATCGGGCAGGAAGTGCTGCCGGTCGACGCCCTCAAATTCAAGGACAGCCGCAAATACCCCGAACGGCTCAAAGAAGCACTCGAAAACACCGGCGAGACCGACGCCATGGTGGTCATGGGCGGTGCGGTCATGGGCATTGGCCTGGTCGCTGCCTGCTTTGAATTCGAATTTATGGGCGGCAGCATGGGCTCGGTGGTAGGTGAACGTTTTGTGCGGGGTGTCGAAACCGCGGTCGAGCAAAAGTTGCCCTTTGTGTGCTTTACCGCCACCGGGGGCGCACGCATGCAAGAGGGCTTGCTCAGCCTCATGCAAATGGCAAAAACCAATGCCGCGCTGACGCGCCTGGCCAAAAAGGGACTGCCCTATATCAGTGTGCTGACCGACCCCACCATGGGCGGCGTCAGCGCCGGCTTTGCGTTCATTGGCGATGTGGTGATTGCCGAACCCAAGGCACTGATCGGGTTCGCGGGCCCCCGGGTGATTGAGTCCACCGTGCGGGTGACCCTGCCCGAGGGCTTTCAGCGCTCCGAGTTTCTTCAGACCAAAGGCGCCATCGACCTGATTTGTGACCGCCGCGAACTGCGCAAAACCATCGCCGAGACATTAGCCATCCTGCAACGTCAACCGGCTGACGCAGTGATGTAATCAGGCCCGTACCATCGCGAGCACGCCGGCCTGCACTGAGCCCAGCACAATGCCGGCGATCTGCAGTAGCACCAGCAGTACCAGCGGCGACAAGTCGAAGCCGCCCACCAACGGCACCACCCGGCGAATCGGCGTGAGCACGGGCATGACCAGGCGCTCTAGCAGGTCTGCAACCATTGATTGGGTTTGTACCCAAGACAAAATGGCGTAAACAATCACTAGCCCGGTCAGTCCCGACAGAGCCATCCGCACCAATCCAAACGCAGCCAGCACCACCACGGACAGCAGGCTAGACGCCATGCCCGCGAGCAGCCACAAAATCATGAACTCGGCCAGCTGTACCAGAAACGCAGCCACCAGGCTTGCCAAATCCCAACGGCCAGCGGCAGGCACCACACGCCGCAGCGGCAACACCAACCAGTCGGTCATGGCAAAAATAAACTTGGCCAGCGGATTGCCAGACCGTGCCGACATGGGGATGCGCTGGTGCTGCATATACAAACGCAGCAGACACACGCCAGCCACCAGGCCCGCAGCGACCTCGAGCAGCAAAGAAACAATTTGGTACAGAGGACCCATTTCTATCCTGTATAAAAACTAAAAACCCACCTCGCGCACCAGCACCGCCGCGGCTTGGCGCAAATAGGGCAAGGCCAGAGATTCCCAGCGCGCATGCACTGTGAGCTTACCGCGCCAGGACTGTTGCGCCCTGTCACCCATTTGCTGGGTCGCAGGATCGAGTGCAAGTGTGACATGGTAAATCGCCCGCTCTGGCACCAACTGGCCGTTTTTTTCACGCGTCAACAAGTGCCCCCCCAGGTGCGCGGCCAGTTCGGCCCTGGGTAGCACGCGCGATGCATCCTGGTCGACTGCGGTGACGCGCAAGGACAGCACGTCGCCGTGCGCCGCATCCGACTGAAAAATGGCCAGATCGCCGGCACCAATGCGCCGCACCGCATCTTCGTCAAACCAGGTTTCGACCTGCCAGGTCGATCCATCGCGTACCAGCAACGCGACCTTTTCCTTGCGCTGCAGCCATTGCCCTACATGCAAATCCGGATCCATATCACGCAATCGTCCCGCAAACGGTGCTACGGGCGTGTAGTGGAGCAACTCGGTGTTCAGGCTGGCCAGTTCGGCCTGGGCGGTGCTGAGGGCCTCTTCATTGACCAACAGGCGATTTCGGGCCTCGACCTCAAACCCCGAGGCAGCCGCCTGCCAGCGCAAACGCTCCACCTTGCTTGACAAGGTTTGTTTTCTTAACTGAAGATCGGGCGTATGCAGTTGCAGCAGCACACTGCCCGCAGGCACCTGCGCCCCTTCAGCGAACGGTAGCGCGTCAACCCGGGCACCGGCAGGTGCGTACACCGGCCACACCTCGGCCGGACGCAAGATCGCGCTAGACACCACCCTCCCCGGAAACGGCACAAATGCCAGGCCAAGCAACAGCAACACCACCAGGGCGCTGACTCGGCTGCGCCGGGTCGCCCGGATGGCGCGCCAGCGCAGCCGCCAGGCCTGCCATTCACGGTGAATGGGCAACAGCACAAACCACAGAATTTCCACCACAAACAGGCCCACACCGGCCAATTTGAAAAAGAAATGGTAGACCAGCAGCGCAATCCCGATAAACAGCACGAGGCGATAAATCCAGGTCGCCCAGGCAAAAACCACCATGCCCAGCACTGCGTGTCGCCCCAGATGTTCTGGCGGATCTTCACCGAGCGCAAACAAAAATTCCCGCAACTTCCAGCGCGCGAGTGCGAAGCTGCGCTCGTGCAAATTGGGCATGTCCAGCCAATCTGACAATATAAAGTAGCCGTCAAAGCGCATGAAGGGGCTGGCATTGATGGCCAAGGTTGCCACCCAGCTCAGGGTAGCCAGCACAAACGCGGCCGAGCGTAAGGCCCCGTCGGGCAGCACTGCCCAGGCCAGCGTGGCCCAGGCCGCAATGATCAGCTCGGTAGCAATGCCGGCACTGGCCACCTGCAGACGCTGCAGCCGGTTGGTCAACCGCCAGGTCTCGTTGGTGTCGGTGTAGGCGACCGGCCACATCACCAAAAACGCCACACCCATGGTCGGCACCCGGCAGCCCAGGCGCTTGGCCGTAAAGGCATGCCCAAGCTCGTGCAACAACTTGACCACAAACAGAGCCACGCCATAGGCCGCTAGCCCTTCCCAGCTAAAAGTGTCGACCAGCGAGGCACTGAAGGCATCCCAGCGGCGCACCACTTGCGACAGGCCCAGCAACAAGGCACCAGCCGTCAACCAAGCAAAGAGACGGGTATAAAACAGCTCGGCCAAGGGCCGCCACCGCGTCAGCCAGGCATCCGGACGTAACAGTGGCACCCTGAAAAACAGGTAATGGTGCAGCAACCATTTCCACAAGCTGCCTTCAATCTGCGTCAGGCGGTCCGCCATCTGCCTTGCGCTTTTGGGACCGCTGGGCTGGGTGAGCTGGTTGCCCTGCAAAAACTTGACCACACCCTCGACATCTTCGGGCTCCAGGTGCAGGGTGGTTTCCTCGCTGATGTCGTAGGCCATGGCGACCGGGTCGTCCAGGGTCCAGCGCTGCAGCACTTCAAACGTCGGCCAGTCTATGCGAAAAAAAAGATTGCGCACCGGGTCATGCAAGGTCCAGCTCGGCTGTCCATCCGTGAGCGTCGGGCCTGCCATCAAGGCCAATTCTTCACGCAACAACGGCAAAGCCATGGACTACCAGCCCACAAAAGAGCGCAACGTCGCCAGCGGGCGGCGCAGCACCCAATACCCCAACGCCACCCAGTCGCCCTGCAATTTGGCGGTACCTTTGAGCCCCACACGGTGCTCGGTGGCACCTTCGAGCGTGGCGCGCACCCGGTACGCGAAGCTTCCGTCGGGGCGCTGGACTGCGTCGTGCGCCATGTAGCGCAGCCTGGCATCCACCGCCTGCAAGGGGCTGGCATTGAGGTAAAGGCTCACCGGCGCATTGGGCTGGAGCGGTATGGCGTCTGCCATGGGTAACCAGGCTTCCACTTCGATGTCGGTGGGCTTGGCAATGCGCATAATGCGCTCGCCCACCACCACCGGCCGGCCGATCCATTCGCTAGGATCGTCAAACAACGCCACGCCGTCTTGCGGTGCCAGCACCCGCGAGCGTGCCAGTTGGTCGGTCAAAAAGTCGAGCTCTGCGCGCTTTTCTTCTATCTTTCCGGTCAGCATGGCAAGCTGGGGGCGCGACTTGGCATCCATCAAGGCCTGCTGTGAGGTTTGCCGGTATTCGGTCTCGGCAGTCGAAAGGGTTTGCGCCGCCACTTCCAGGCGACTTTGAATCAGGGCCTCGTCAAAGCCAAACAGCGCCTGCCCCTTTTTCACCAACTGGTTGGGTTGCACATGAAACACATCCAGCACGCCATCTAGGGGTGCCCGCACCACCACCGGATGCGCGGGTACCAACTCTCCCGGAGCCATGACCGTGAGCCGAACCGGGCACGCCATGGACAGCAGCACCAGGCCAG
>JAIPCE010000148.1 GCA_021738345.1 Rhodoferax sp.
TCGAGCACCCGACTCGTTGTTGGAGTTCTTGAAGACACTGTAATTATGAATAGCTGGCAAGTGTGTTTCTGGTCGCCATGCCAGTGGCCAATATGCTTGCCAGTGCCGATATATTCATAACTGGGCGCTCTACATAAAGGCCAACAGCGGAATGAGCGCCTCATTCCCATTTTTTCTGGCAATATCTTTTGCGGTCAGACCCTCGTCGTCTTTCAGCGTACGGTCCGCGCCGAACTGAAGCAGCAAATTCACTGCATCCGCATGCCCTTCTGTGGCAGCCATCATGAGTGGTGTGATGCCGAGGTTCGTCTTGGCATCGATGTCCTGGGGACGTCGAGCAAGAAGTTCCGTAAGAGCCCCGAGGTAGTTGCTGGCGGCAGCCAAGTGGATCGGCATCGCACCTGACTCATGCTTCAGTGAAGAATCTGCACCAGCCTTCAGCAACGCCAGTGCGCACCGATCATCGACAGGCTCCCCGGCTCCGGGCGCAAGGAGCGACATGAAGAGTGCTGTCTGCCCTTCGTCTATGGTCTGGTCAATCGGTGCACCAGCGCGTAAAAATGCGTTCACGATATGAACCCGTTTACCAATTGCGGCAAAGGCCAAATAGGGAAACACACCAACCTTCGGGTCAAAACCTGCCACGAGCAGTGCATCAAGTATCTGCTCGAAGTTACGCTCTCTTCGTCTACTTATCTCATCCTGCATCAGCCCCTGTAGCGCCATCGACATCGCAGTACGACCCTCGTCGTTCTGATAGTTGACATCTGCACCTGCATTGATAAGCCTTGAGACGGTCAAGGCATCTCCAGTTAGGCACGCCATCAAAAGCTCGTTCCCGTCGGATTCGCCAGGAGTCTCATCTGCATCACCACTCGCTGCTGTTGCCCTAAGCGAGCTAAGCATGTTTTGCATTTGAGTCAAACTTTCCAACTCATTTGGCTCATCGATGGGAGAGCCCGCTTCCTTCAATGTCTCGACCATCTGGACCCGATTTGAAGCAGCGGCGATCATGTACGCGGTCTTGCCTTCGCCATTGCGATGCGATAAGTCGGCTCCGCGTTTGGCGAGGACCTTGGTGAGTCCGGGATGAACGGCTGCGGCCGTGAGCGCCGTATCTCAGTTGTCATCGGTAAGGTCAATCGGCGTCCCAGAGTCGAGCAGATCAAGGATGGTTCCGAGAGCCCCCTGACTTCCCGCATGAACGATGGACTGTGAGCCGATCGCTTCATCTCTAGGAAGCCTTTCAACGCCAGCAGCTCGAAAAACTTGGACAACATCATCTAGATCGTGTGCCACCGCATAGGAAAGCGGCGATTCACCTTGACGATCGCGTCTGCTGGGATCTGCGCCTTCAGCAAGCAGCTCCTTTATCGCCTTTACGTCTGACACCATGGCAGCCCGCATCAAGGCTGTGGTGCCGTCATCAGCCTGCTTGTCTATGGCTGGCACGACTTGATTCATGTGCTCGATCAGCAAATCAATGAGCTCATCATGTCCGTAAATTACCGCCAAGTCGTACGCGAGCACGTTGGCACTATTTCGATCCATGACGTTGGCGCCAGCCTTCAACAACAAGCGAGCGAGTCCCACCCCCCCACTGCGGGTAGCGAGCGAGAGCACGGATAGACCCGCTGGGCTCTTGTAGTTGGCATCGGCCCCGATCTGAAGAAACAATTCCGCTGCCTGAAGTCGGTCGTCACCGACGGCCGCAGCGATGAATAGCTGACTTGCGCCGTTCTTGAGGTAGTTTGGATCGACCGAAAAACCCTGCTTCTTGAGGAGATCCACTACTACAAGATGCCCCTCTGTCACCAAGTCCAGGGCAGTCTCAGTCAGGGAGTCGCGATCGCTTGGCATCCCTTTCTTCAACATCAATTCAAGTACATCGGAAATGCCGCCTTCGCGATCGTCTTCATCCTCGCTTGCCCATCGGCGCAACGCCAAATCGAGTGCGGACAGCTTCTCTTCGTCGTTCCCAAAGATATTGGGATTCGCGCCGGATTTAAGCAGCAAGGCCACCATGTCTGTGCTCGCCGAAATGACCGCAGAGTGAAGGGCAGTCCACCCCTTTGAGTTCACTAGATTTGGATTAGCACCACCTTTAAGCAGCTCGCGGGCGATAGCGACATTCCCGCTAAACGCTGCGTCCATGAGTGCGCTTCGCCCGGGCTCCCAGTCGGCGTCTTCGGGTTTCTCCCCGCTTTGAATGTTGGGGTCCGCCTTGAACTTCAGCAGAATCTTGACGATGTCCTCATGCTCACCGCTGACAGCGTTCATCAGCGGTGTGTAGTTGGTATCGTCGGCAATGTTGGGGTCTGCGCCCGCCTCAAGAAGAACCTTGACGATTTCGAGACTACCTTGCTGAGCAGCGCTCTTCAGTGGTGTCCATCCGTTCGGCGCCGTTCGGTTGACATCGACTCCACGTTTCAGCAGCTTCGTGATGACCGCAAGATTCTCTTTTCGGGTTGCTGTGTAGAGCGGAAACGCACCCCCAAGTCCTTCCACTTCCATCGTGGCGATGACCTCGGGGTTGACATTCGCGCCACTCTTCAAGAAGAAGTCGATCACATCTTCGTGATCACCTTCTATGGCCGCCATCAATGGCGTGTATCCGAGGTCATTGGCCGCTTCAAGTGATGCGCCGCTGCTCGCCCATACCTTGCAGGATGGGAGGTGTCCCAAAAGCGCTGCGTCGTACAAAGCGGTACAGCCGCCCACCGCGATACCGTTGTGATCCATGCTCAGGGGTGCGTCGACTTCCGCCCCACCTTTCAGCAAAGTCTGGGTGATCTTCACTTCCGCAACTCGAACGGCTGCAAACAGAGGTCCCTTTCCGTCTGGTCTGGACTTGTTGGGGTCGGCACCAAGTTTCAAGAGCTCTTCGACAAGCTTTGCCTGACGCGTCAAGACAGCGATAAACAGGGGGGTATTTCCCTCACCGTCAACTTCATTTACGTCGCCGCCACCCTTGATGATCTTTCTGACAGCTGCAAGGTCTTGGACATGTACCGCCTCAAACAGGGGCGTTCGTTCGACCGCCTCCGCCTCTTCCTTTTCGCCGAGACCAAATAGGACTAACAGCCGATTCAGCTCTGCAAGTTCATCATCATCCAGCTCCGACTCTTCATACAGGCTGCGCCAGTAATCCAGCTTCTGTGTCAATTGCTCCAGCATCGCCGCTGGCACCTGCTCTTTGACCTGGTCGCTGTCAAGCACCTGGCTCAGCAGGTCAAGTTTCGAGTCAGTGGACGCGCCCACGCCAGATTCGTCTGACCGACCTTCAACGGATTGATCGATGTCTGGATGATCTTGGTCTTCCTCACTCGTTTCCGGATCATCTTCTTCATCCGCCGTCTCGTTGTCGTAGGGAGGTTTGTCCTTATAGGGATGCGACATCCTGCCGAACATGGTGTCCGCTGCGTTATAGATTGGTATGCCGCCAAACATGGCAGAGAGCTTGCCGAGTGCGCCCGTCATCGCATCAAGCGCACCGAACTCCTGCAAGGTGTTGACAATGTCAGAGGAGTCCAATGTCTTGGCGAGTGCCAGAGCAGTCTCCCCAGCACGATTCAGATGATTGATGTCGGCACCAAGGTGATACAAGCTGCGAACGACGCCTTGATGACCCGCTCGCACAGCGATCATGAAAACCGAGTTGCCTTCTCCATCGCAACAGTTAATAGGAACGCCAGCTTCTCTCAAATTAAGGATCGATCCGATCGCTCCTTCTTCTGCGGCCTTCAGCATGGCTGCTTCGGGCTCAAGTGCGGAGTAGTCGCCTTCTTCGACATGGAATTCGCGCAAGACTGCAACCGATTCCTCATGGCGCTTTTCAATAGCCAGTGACAAAGCAGTCTCACCATCGACATCTTGAACACTCGCATCATCGCCCCGGGTCAGATAGCGACGGATCAGATGGTGGTGATTGTTAAGAGCCGCGAGAATGAGCGGCGTGTAGCCGAAGTCGTTGCCCTGGCTCGGATCAGCTCCCTGGTTGAGCAAATAATCGAATACTTCGGGATCCACGTTCCGCGCAGACACGAATGCCATGCGCCCGCGTTGGTCGTCACGGACCAGCTTGCAGCCCCTTGATGCAAGAGCTTCGACGAAGGCAAGTGTGCCATGTTCAGCAATCGCAAGTCGCAATGTTTCAATTGAGCCAAAGTTTGGCTCAGCGCCTCGCGCAAGTAGATGCTCGGCCAGTTGTAAATCAAGTCGATTGAGTGCCAGTCCAAAGGCTCCCACACCGTGCTCCTCCTCCACCGCATTGATGTCCGCACCAGCGTCCAAGAAAAGGTCTACACATCGTGAAGCGCCATTGCGTGCCGCGTACATGAGAGGCGTCAGTCCATTGCTCATGCGTACATTGACCTTTGCACCTCGGTCTATCAAGAGTTTGGCGAGGTCGTAGAACTGGTCGGAAGTTGTCTCGAAGATGGGAGTGGCGTCTTCACTCCATTCATCGTTGACATTTGCGCCCGCATCAATCAGTAGTGAAGCGACTTCCACACTTCGGGAGAGTCCGATTGTCATGACGAGCGGGGTCACCCCGTCAAATCCCTGTTTGCATGGCTTGTTCGGATCGGCGCCGGCTTGGAGCATGTCGCGAGCAATATTTGCATCGCCAAGTGCACATGCCGCCAGCAACCTGAGTCAACAGACAAAGAAGCAAAGGCCTTTCCGTTGATCAAGGTTCGCAAACCACCTTGGTCTTTTTGTGCGACCGCTTGGACTACTCTTTGCCATAGGCCTTCTGCCTCCTTCGTAACAGTTGAGGTATCCTTTTCGGCAGCCTTCTTTTTCTTGATTGCTGCAGCGATCATCTTTACTGAAACCTCGTGCCCGTTGTGCTTTGCTGCGTCCAATGGTGACGGAACACCCTCAACTTTGGCCATGACGTTGGCTCCCTTGTCGAGCAGCACTCGGACCAAGTCGTCGTATCCATGCAGGGCAGCTATGAAGAGTGGATAGATAGAAGTATTTTCAGTGCGGACGATGATGTCAGGATTTGCGCCGTGTTCGAGGAGAACCTTTGCCACTTCAACATGGTTTTTCATGACCGCGTGCATCAGTGCCGTGCAGCCCTCGGCATCCACACTGTCAACCTGCGCTCCCCGCTGAATCAGTGCAGTGGCAGACTTGGCATTGCCGGTGATGCCACAGTTGTGAAGTGGCGTGCGCGCATCTTTGTTAAGTGCTGTGACATCGGCCCCAGCATTGCACAGTAGATCAATCGTCCGCCGATCGCCGCCGATGGCCGCAGAGTGCAGTGGGGTCACGCCACTCGCAGCTTGTTTTGACGCCGAGGCACCGTGACGCAGCAGGCTTTCCAGAACATCGTTGGACCCCGTTGCACAAACGATGTGCAGGGGCGTTGCACCGGCGTTTTCTCCGGTTTTCGGTCCTAGGTCGACTTGGGCACCAGCTTCCAAGAGCAGATTGACCATCGCCAGCGCCGAGTCGCCACGCGACACCACGAGGTACAACGGCGAATTGCCATTCTTGTCTTCCAGGCTAAGGTCCGGTCGTTGCTGCAACAGGCACTCGGCTGTTGCCCATTGGTCGTTGTCAAGGGCTGCGAGAAGTGGGGTGTCGCCCGACTCGGGCTCAGGTGCATTGATGTCTGAACCTTTTGATAAAAGTTGCTTCACTTTCTCCGTGTCGCCCGTTCGTGCAGCAGCGATCATCTCTGCAACCCGCTTCTTGTCTCCGCCAAAAAGTCCAAAAATCATGTTCTTACTCCCTTTGTCAAAAGTTAAGCCTGGGGTATGACTGACCCAGGTGCTGAAAACTAACCCTCAAACCATGTAATGATCCAACCAATTATCAGAATGAACGGCAATAGAGCGACAACGATAAGCCAAAAATTGGAAAACAGTTCATTTACAGCTCTGACCAAATATTCAAGAAGCATGATGTAAATGCCAGATCGTTGGCCCCACTCAGTTCGTCGCGGTGCCCTGGAAGATAGTCGAGGATCTCACCAATATGCACAAAACTAGGGTGTGATTGTCATTGAGGTTTGAAAGTGCGAAATCCATAAGCAACAGCATATCACCAGCAAGCGACAAACCATGTCGTTTACTGGTAGCACAGACAGCATAGGATTACACCCAACTTTCTGGACATGAAATCCCTCAGCTGCTAGCAAAATTTACTTCCAAATCGAAGTATGACCACCTCTTCCTGCATACTAAGTGCCAATTTTTCGAAGGAGTGACGACCTTGACTTGTGCGATGGAGGAGTTTGCGACTGTAGAACTGTGCGACGACCGTTTGCGGGAACGGCTGATCAAGCTGGCAACACGTTGAAACGACAAGCCGACTTCCAACATCCCTAGCGCTTGCTCTGACTGAGCCGAGACACAGGTGGCCTATCGCGTCTTTGAGCAAGCACGTCAGAATAAGCGCACTCTGGGTTGGCAAACGGTACTGGTGCCACACGTAGCGCAGACCCAGGCCAGGATGCATCAGCACGGCTGACGTGTCGAAGCCCAGCAGCTCGGGCACGTTACCAAGCTTGAACTCGCGCTGGCTGTCTATATCGTGGTGGTGTGGCGACCGGAGCGGCTGGTACGCCTTGGTGAGCTCGTCCGGAACTCGAAGCGACCGAATTGTTCACTGAGGAAGAATGAAAGTGAGCTTACATCCTGGCGAAGAAACCGATCCCAAAGCCGCCACCTACGATCCGCGAGGTGATTCGCAAGATTGCCATGCTCGGCGCCTTTCTGGCAAGAAGGGGCGACAAAAATCCCGGAGTAAAAACCCTCTGGCTGGGCTTGCAGCGCGGCAGGGATTTCGTTCGGGGCATCGAGTGATGCACATGCGGGTACCTCAGGCGCAATGAGTTGTGCGTAATGCTATGCCCGGAATGTGTGTAGCCGCAGTAGCAGTCCAACCTTTCAGGTTAAAACAAGCGAAACCATGGCATGTAGCATCATCTGACCATCAACCTTACCGCAGAGGTTTGACGCTTTTTTTGCATCTGCTTGCGCGCCATGAATCCAGCGATGCCTGCCTCTAAGCTGGTCGTCGCACACGCGCTTCGTTCGAGCCTGATGGTACAGTCCTCGTGTTGGGAGTTTCAATGGCCTGGGTTGGAGTGGTGCCGCGCTGGAAACCTCTGTATTTTACGGCCATGGTATCCAACTGCGTCATGGTACTTCATATTGGAATGGAGCCTGAAAAAACGCTATGCATGCGGGTTAAATGCTTAATCGTTAAGCACATTTAAACATCGTCGATACTCAGTTCTGCCAAACTTTGGATTCCATCGAAGTTTTTTCCAATTCTATTCATGCGGCTTCAGTGCTTATTAATTGAGCATTGAAACACTTTGAAACTGCCTGCGAGGGCGCACACGTCGAGGTGTCGCGCACTGAAACTCCCATGGCCGTCTCCTGAACCGCACATCATGTGCAGATAGTCGTACGGTGTAGGCGCTTGTCCTGACCATGAACACAGACTTGCACTGCGACTGTCACACCTGTCAAAGAATGCCTTGGGCATCAAGGCCCTGGGGCTATATTCAGTTTGGTCGCACCGGTGTCCATTTCAATCTCAAGAATCTCAGGGACAAATGCATTCACCGCGCACCACCTTTTCTGCCTATTGGCTTCGAACGAGTGGTTCTACTGCCGGTGAACTGCGAGCGGCTCGCTGCTAGCACCGGAATTTCACCCTTAATTCCTTTTGGACTTGGGCTAGCTAGTCCGGCATACTGTGGTACTTGGATAGTTTGAGGACTGGCAAAGTCGATCAATTGCTGACCGGTGAACCTTATCAGCCTGCCGAATCTGATCGGCTCAGGAAGACGTCGGCCAAGCTTGGGCCGACAACTTGCACCGGGCAAAGATTGATAAACACTGCTTTCCGCGCATTTAAAAAACTGTGCTGCTTCTTGAACGGTGTAAAGCGCAGTTGGTTGGAGAATCAAAACATTTTGTATATCGGCATTCATACTGTCTCCGCATTCGTTCCAATCCTTTCAACATATGAAAGGGGCGACCAAGCAGAGGCTTCTTCATGCCCTAGGACGTACTTAAATGCAGCTTGACTGCCAAGGTCAAGCACAGCCGCTATTTCACCAGCGACCGACCACCGTTGCGTCTACGAACGTTCTTGATTAGGACACCGGTCCATGTGCGGGGCTTACCCCAAATGCTGTTTCTGTATCCAGCATCACCCTACCAATTCGCAGATACGCGAGTATATACATAGATTGAGAGTTTCCGCAATACCCATTTTACGGAATGTTTTTGACATTCTTCTTTTGCGACTGGAAGATACATAGCGATTTTTCTGATGTGATACTGACCCCGGCAATTAAGTGTGATCAAACAAATTGAGGGACCAATAATCACGCTTTGTGATGGGCGGAATCAGCTGAATATTGAAGCCGATCTGTTGTGAATCAGCAACTTTCCATGCCAAGTTCAGTAAGCGCCCGCTTTCGAGCGTGATTAATGTCGGCAACGCAGCGATAGCGGTCAACCATTCCAAAGTGGACCGGTCATTCAAGCGACCCAGTAAACAAATGAGGTAGCCGTCAGTTCGTCGTATACGACCAGGGCAGGCATAATCGAATTTACGATTGAAGTACATCGCCAGGCATCTCGCCCCGACGCCGACAACGTGCAGGGGAGAGAAGGGTGTCAGGCCATCCATAACGAGGTGCAGGATGCCAACAGCGGTTCATCATCACACCGGCGAGGTTTTAGCCCAGAAGCTTGATGCCGTAGGCGTTGCGCCTACGGAGCTTGCGCGTCCGCTCCCCGTGCCCGCTAACCGGTTCACCCAAATAGTCAACGGCAATCAGGACGTTACCGTCGCCGCAGATGAGGCGACCATTCAAGCGGTCTTACACAGGAACCCGTACTTCCGTCCCCATGACGTCCAGTCGAGAGGTGCCCCATGACTCTCAGCGGAAAAGATATCCAGAAGCCTTCGCCCCCCGCGACAGTCGTCACTGCCTCGCAGGTGATGAATGGCCCTGTCATGCCACCGCAGCAGAGGTTGATGACCTACTCACCCGATGAGTGGGAGGTTTTCGTCGAGGAGTGGGTTTACTACTGCCTCGCAAAGAACTACCTGCATGTCCAACGCTTCGCCCGGTCTGGTGACATGGGTATCGATGTTGCCGGGTTTGTGGATGCAAAGCGGCTTGAAGGTATCTGGGACAACTATCAGTGCAAGCACTACGACCATGCCATTCGACCTGGCGATGTCTGGGTTGAGCTCGGCAAGGTTATCTGGTACTCATACAGCGGTGAATACACAGTGCCTCGTCGCTACTATTTCGTTTCGCCATTCGGCGCTGGCACATCCTTAGGCCGATTGTTGGCGAACGCCACGAGGCTGCGGGAGGAGCTGATCGCCAACTGGGACAAACACGTAAGAGACGCGATCTCCACCAAGCAGGCCGTGCACTTGGATGCGGTGCTCCGCGCCTATGTAGATGCCTTCGATTTTTCGATTTTTGATGCCAAGACCGCGCTACAACTTGTTGATGATCACCGCACAACGCCGGTTCATGCCGCGCGCTTTGGAGGCGGGCTGAAACCTCGCCCCGCTTCGGATAAGCCGCCTGAGACAGTTTCTTCAGTCGAGAGCCGATACGTGACGCAGTTGCTGGGCGCGTACGGAGAGCACACGGGAACACCCGTGACCGACCCCTCTGCTTTATCCCCGGCAAAGCTCAAAGATCATTTCCGCCGACAACGTGAAGCGTTTTATGAAGCCGAATCTCTGCGCGTTTTTGCGCGCGACAGTGTGCCGTCGGGCACTTTTGAATCTCTGTTGGATGACATCTACAACGGCATCATTGACACGCACGATGCAAGCCACGCTGATGGCTACGTAAAGGTCTGCGCTGTCACAAAGGCGGCCCGTGACACGCAGATCACGGCAAACGCCCTCATCACCTGCACAAATCCCAAGGACCGGGACGGCATTTGCCATCAGCTCGTGAACGAAGAGCGCCTCCGGTGGACACGCTCATGAGCCTGGAACGCAAACCGCTTACTTTTAATGGTCCGCTTGAAGCCGGGATTCGCGCGGTTTCGATCCTGGGCGCGGCTTATCCGAGCACCTACGATCTCCAGCGGCTTGTCGCACTTGACTACCTTCTCGTGCACACTGGCGACATTGACGGCCCGGCCAACCTCCATCCGCCGACGCCGACATATTCGGCTGAATTGCTCGTGCGCCGCAAGCTAGTGGAGCAGTCGTTGCTCCTGATGATGACCCGCGATCTCGTGACGCGTGAAGTAACGCCAGATGGCATCAAGTACGGCGCGGGCGACAACGCCGCGACTTTCTTGTCGGCCGTGTCTTCCAGCTATCTGGTGGCTCTGAAGGGCAGAGCCGCCTGGCTTGTTGAAGCGCTCGGCGGCCTCTCGGACGAGCAGTTCAAGGGCGTAATGCGTCGCTTCTTCGATAAATGGGTGGTGGAGTTCCAACAAATCGAAATGAGTCTGGGAGGCGAGGCATGACGACAGCAGTTCCTGGCTTTCAACTGCGCTCCCTCAGCTTTTTTGGTCCGCAAAAATCGCCTGCGACAGTGAAGTTTGGCGCTGGTTTGAATGTAATCTACGGTTCGTCGAACACGGGGAAGTCATTCTTCGTCGAAGCCATCGACTTCATGCTCGGAGGCAAGATTCCCCTTCGCGATATCCCTGAGCGGGTCGGCTACGACCTCATTCTGCTGGGAATTGAGACGCTGGACGGTGCTTTCTTTACGCTCTGGCGAAGCATGGATGGCGGCGGCTTCAGGCTCTATGAAGGTCTGCATGACTCTCCACCCGCGATCGACCTTCCGCACAAGCAGCTCGGCGAGCAGCATAGCGATAGGAACGACGGGAACCTGTCTTCCTTCCTACTGGGATTGTGCGGACTCGGTGGCAAGCGCATCCGCAAGAACAGCCGCAACGAGACCAACAGCCTGAGCTTCCGCAACATTGCGCGACTGATGATCGTCAACGAGACGGAGATCACGCAGCAAAGCTCACCTTTGTTTGATGGGAACCCAATTGCCAATACGCCCAATCTCGCAACCTTCAAGCTGCTACTGACAGGGACAGATGACTCTTCACTTGTTGCAAGCAACAAGCGCGAACCTGAGGAGCTTTCACGCGACGCGCAGTTGCAGCTTCTCGACCAGCTCCTTGAGGATTACCGTGACCGACTCAAAGAGTTGACCAAAAGCCCGAAGGAACTGGAGGAGCAGCTTGAAAAAATTGACGCATCGCTTCGCCAACAGGGCGTGCAGGTAAACACAACGGAGGCCGAGTTTCAAGTGGCAGCCGGTAAGCGGCGAGAGCTGCGCAAGAAACTGGAAGAAAACCGTGAGCGTCGCGCCGAAGTTGGGGCGATGCTCGAACGATTCAGCCTTCTCGACAAGCACTACGCATCGGACATCGAGCGCCTTCGTGCTATTGTGGAAGGTGGAACGCTGTTCAATGTGCTTGGCTCCGGACATTGCCCAGTCTGCGGTGCGGTACCTGCTCATCACCGCGCTGACGCTGAATGCGACGGGAACATTGATGCCGTCGTACTGGCCGCGCGGAAGGAGATCGCCAAGATCGCGGTCTTGCGCGGCGAACTCGCGGCGACCGTCAAGAGCCTAGAGCGCGAGAG
>JAIPCE010000149.1 GCA_021738345.1 Rhodoferax sp.
CAGGTAGCTCAAAGCCAAGGCGCCGCTCAGCGGTGCAAAACTGGTTTTGAGCGCTAGCAAGCCTGCATCCGTAAAACCGGGAAAGGCAAAGTCCACCAAACCCGTCAACAGCATTGCGCTACAGCCGGTTGTCAAAATAAACGCAAGTCCACGCCAGGCTGCCAGGCTGCGGTGCATTGCGATGTCAACCATGGAAATGGTGGCGAGCGTCACTAGCCCCCCGAGCATGGCAGACCAAATGATGAGTTTGGCAGAATCCATGCTGGATTATGGTCCAGGTGGATAGCTTGCGGGCCAACAGCGGCACTTGGGTGGCTTGAAATTTTGCCAAACAATATTACATGAGGCTCTCAACGCAAAGGAGTCAAAACGGCAGCTGTCAGATGCCTGTGGTAACTTTGTACCTCTGTAGAAGATAAAGGGCCCTAGGCATGCATCAATTTTTTCCGGCCCCAGGCATTGACGATCGCCAGCGGCTGCTGGGTATCCGTCGCGGCATTGAGAAAGAGAGTTTGCGGGTCTTGCCGGATGGCGGCCTCGCCTTGACACCGCACCCCGCCGCATTGGGTTCGGCGCTGACGCACCCGCACATCACGACCGATTTCAGCGAGTCCCAGGTCGAGCTCATCACGGGTGTGCATCCGAGCGTGCAGGGCTGTTTGGCTGAGCTTGCAGAGATTCAACAGGTGACTATGGATGCACTTGAAGGTGAGTTGCTGTGGGCTGCCAGCATGCCCTGCAAGCTGCCCTCTGACGATGAGATTCCGCTGGGTCACTACGGCACCTCCAACGAAGGGCGATCAAAGACCGTATACCGCACCGGGCTAGGACATCGCTATGGTCGGCGCATGCAGACAATCTCTGGAATTCATTACAACTGGTCGTTTCCCGGACTCTCCAGTGACGACTATTTTGCTTTGATTCGAAACTTCCGGCGCCAGGCCTTTTTGTTGCTGTATTTATTCGGCGCCTCGCCGGTCGTATGTTCATGCTTTGTGGCGGGGCGTGTCCACCCCTTGAAAGCTCTGAACCCGCGCACCTTGTTCTTGCCCCATGCTACGTCTTTGCGTATGGGTCGCCTAGGTTACCAGAGTGATGCGCAAGCCAATCTGTCGGTCAGTTACAACAATTTGTCCGGTTATGGACAAGCGCTCCAGTCCGCAATGGCGCAAAGTTATCCACCCTACGAGGCGATTGGGGTGCTGGGTGCTGACGGAAGCTACCAACAACTTGCGACCAGTTTGTTACAAATTGAAAACGAGTTTTACGGAACGATTCGACCCAAACGGGTCACCTATGCCGGAGAACGACCCTTGCACGCATTGCGTGCGCGTGGCGTTGAGTACATCGAAGTGCGCCTGATGGATCTCAATCCTTTTGAGGCTCTGGGTATTCATGCTCAGACCATGCGCTTTCTGGATGTGTTTTTGGTGCATTGCCTTGAGCAACCGAGCCCGAATGACACACCGCTGGAAATAGCCAGTGTGGCGCGCAACCAGCACAAGGTGGCGGAACGTGGCCGCGAGCCCGGACTGTTGCTTGAGCGTGATGCAGGGGAGCAGGAATTGGTTGCTTGGGGCAGGGAAATTATCGACCGACTGCACCCGATCGCTCAGCGGCTTGATGCCGCCTGGGGTGGCGATGACCATGTGCTCGCGGTCAAAGCCGCGACACATCTCCTGGACAATCCGGATGAGCTTCCGTCGGCGCGCGTGCTTAGCGCCGTGATGGGGCGCGCCGATCAATCGTTCCTGGAGTTCGTTCGGGACCAATCCAGAGCACACAAAAAAAATTACCTGGCAGCGCCCTTGGCGCAAGATACCAGGCTACGTTATTCAGCAATGGCGCAAAAGTCAGTCGAGGAACAGCGTAGTCGCGAAGCTGCGGACTCACTGTCGTTCGAGGCCTACCTTGAACATTACATTTCACCAAACCGTCTTGAGCTGTCTTGAGCCGACTTGATTGGGGCAGCCATCGCTGATCACGTTTCGATCAGACTGCGCTGTCTACAGGTGCGCTGGCTTCAGGCGCGATTTTCACGGATTTTGGCGCTTTCGTCGCTTTTGGGGCAACTGCCTTTGGGGCGGGTGCATTCTTCTTGGGGGCAGCGCGCTTGACCGCTGCGACTTTGACTTTGGCCTTTTTGCCGCCAATTCGGTTTGCAAGTGCGCCTGACCGGGCTTCCATTTGGGCGGCAACTTTGCTCACCACCTGAGCTGCCGGCACCGCAACAATCGCAAGGGGGCTAAGGTTGACGCCAGTCACTTTTTCAAAACGACTGGCGTTGGCAGCGACTTGCACCACGCTTTTGCCTGCAAGTTCCACGGCCTTGTTCACTGCAACGTCGGCGCCGTCGGAGGTCAGCTCGACACCGCGTGCATACAAGCTGCTAAATTTCTTTTCGGCTGCTACTGCATTGCCACGAACTTCTGCACTCAAACGGGTGCCTGCCTTATTTACCGCCGTGGCCCAGGTGTGGTCCATGAACACAACGGCCCGCTCGTTGCCGACGCGATAGGCATTAATCACATTTTTTGCGGTATTGCCGTAGGACTCGATCAATTCATTGGTAACTGTGGCGAGTTTTTTTGCAGACATGGTAAGTTCCTGTTGAAGTAAAAATAAAGGGTTTTTGATAGGGGGAATTCTCCCGACATGTCCTAGTGAAGACACCTTAATTTCTGCCGTTTTCCTAGAGCGGCCTATCTATTTCCCGGAAACCTCTCAAACTACCTGACAATTCCGTTGTGCCTCGCTCTCTCACCCAATTAGGAGATTTACCTGATGAAAATTGAAACCCTTGCCGTCCATGGCGGTTACACCCCCGATCCCACCACCAAGGCGGTGGCGGTCCCCATCTACCAGACGGTGGCCTATGCATTTGACAACACCCAGCATGGTGCCGATCTGTTTGATCTGAAGGTCGCGGGCAATATTTACAGCCGCATCATGAATCCCACCAATGGTGTGCTGGAGGCCCGTGTTACGGCCATGGAGGGCGGCATTGGCGCGCTCGCCGTGGCCTCGGGCATGGCTGCCATAGCCTATGCGATTCAGACCATTACCGAGGCCGGCGACAACATTGTGTCGGCATCCACGCTGTACGGTGGTACCTACAACCTGTTTGCACATACCTTTCCCCAGATGGGCATTGAGGTGCGTTTTGCCGATGCGCGCGACCCGGCCGGTTTCGCAAGTCTGATCGATGAGCGGACCAAGGCAGTCTACTGCGAGTCGGTGGGCAATCCCTTGGGTAACGTGACAGACCTGGCTGCGTTGGCAGCAGTTGCCCATGCGCACGGCGTGCCGTTGATTGTCGACAACACGGTGCCGAGCCCGTACCTGTGCCGCCCATTTGAGCACGGCGCGGACATCGTGGTGCACTCGCTGACCAAGTACCTGGGTGGCCATGGCACCACGATTGGTGGAGCCATTGTTGATAGTGGAAAGTTCCCCTGGGCCGAGCACAAGGCGCGCTTCAAGCGCCTCAATGAGCCCGATGTAAGCTACCACGGAGTGGTTTACACCGAGGCCTTGGGTGCGGCGGCCTATATTGGCCGTGCTCGGGTGGTGCCCTTGCGCAATATGGGCGCGGCATTGAGTCCGATGAACGCATTCCAGATTCTGCAGGGTATCGAGACCCTGGCTTTGCGCATGGACCGCATCTGCACCAATGCACTCAAGGTGGCGCAGCATCTGGGGTCGCACGCAAAGGTCGGATGGCTCAATTATGCCGGCTTGCCCGACCACGCCGACCACGGTCTGGTACAAAAGTACATGGGAGGCCGTGCCTCAGGGTTGATCAGTTTTGGCCTCAATGCGGCGGAAAGTCTGGAGGCCGGTGCCCGGTTCCAGGACGCACTGCAGCTGTTTACCAGGTTGGTCAATATTGGAGACGCCAAGTCCCTGGCATGTCACCCGGCGACTACCACGCACCGCCAACTCAACGCCGCAGAGATGGCGCGGGCCGGTGTTAAGCCCGATATGGTGCGCCTGTCGATCGGCATCGAGCATATCGATGACTTGGTCGCCGATCTGGACCAGGCGCTCGCCGCCGTGTAGGTAAGGGCGCGCCATGGCAATCCAGTGGTTCCCTGGCCACATGCACCTGACACGCAAGGCGATTGAGGAGCGTGTGCGGGAAATTGATGTGGTCATCGAACTGCTGGACGCACGGCTGCCGGGCTCAAGCGCAAACCCTATGCTGGCGCAACTCACGGCGGGTAAGCCTGCCCTCAAGGTGCTGAACAAACAGGATTTGGCTGACCCCCAGCGCACGGCACAATGGCTGGCACATTACAACGCGCTGCCAGAAATGCGCGCCATGGCGCTCGATGCCAGTATGTCGGCGTCCGCGCAACTGCTGGTACAGGCCTGTTTCTCGCTGGCGCCAAACCGGGGCAGCATGGTCAAACCGATGCGGGTGCTGATATGCGGCATACCCAATGTGGGGAAGTCCACGCTCATCAACACCCTTAAGGGCAAGCGCGCCTCCAAAACTGGTGACGAAGCGGGCGTGACCAAACTGGAGCAGCGCGTTGTGCTGGCCGACGGTTTCTATCTATTTGATACGCCGGGGGTCTTGTGGCCCCGCATCATCGTGGCCAAAAGCGGCTACAACCTGGCTGCCAGCGGCGCCATTGGCCGCAATGCATTCAACGAGGAAGAAGTGGCCTTGGAATTGCTGGACTATCTGCGCCAGCACTACGCGCCTTTGCTGGAGGCTCGTTACAAGCTGGAAGCTGCAGCCGCGTGCAGCGATGAACAGTTGCTGGAATTGATCGGCCGCAAACGCGGGGCCTTGCGAAGCGGCGGCAAAGTTCAGTTGCAAAAAGCCGCCGAACTGGTGATTCATGACTTTCGCTCAGCCGCCATGGGACGTATCACGCTGGAGACCCCTGAAGAGTATGCACACTGGCTGGCCCAGGGGCAGAAGCTCGACGCCGAGCGGCAGGTCAGGAAAGATGCAATTGAACTCGACCGAGCGATTCGGTTCAGAAAATTGCCTCGCCCAAGACCCGCACTCTGACCAAGTTCTGGTCTATTTGTTTTTGAGCTTGCCCTTGGGTAACACCGATGTGACCGGTGGATTGGGTCGGTCGGACGTGGAGTTTTTAGGTTCCGATGTGTCTTTCTTGGGTTTTTTTGCCAATTTTTCGCTGCGTTGATCACCTTTTGCCATAGAGCCTCCAAAGTGGGCTTCGACGTGAAGCCATAAGGCGAGATATTACGGCACAAAATCAGCGTTGTCACCGGTTTGCACGGGCGATTGCACGACTTTCCGTTTATGCGGTACGCAACCGACACGCGCAGCGCACCAGGACCTGGCCACCGGATCCGCCGCTCGCAACCCACTGGCTGCAATCACCGCGTCGCAATTGAAGCAAAGCTGACTTGCGTCAAAACCTGCGGCAAGACACCGAGGCAGCATTGGAAGGTTTTCAATTTTCTGTAAGGTCACACCATGTTCAAGCACATTCTTCTCGCGACCGATGGTTCTGCAGCTTCTGCCCACGCTGCGCAAATGGCAGTCGGTCTGGCTCGCACGCATGGGGCGTCACTGACCGCAGTCTATGTGGCCGATCCCTATCCCTACATGGGTGTTGGCGAAGTCAACCCCGTGGGTTTTCAGGCGTATATGGCGGCTGCACAGGAACACGCTGCCTTGGCCCATGCCCAGGTCGAGGCCCTGTGTACTGAGAGTGGTACGCCGGTCACGTTGCAGGTACGCCTGGTCGAAGATGTTGCCGCAGCGAGTGGCATTGTGCAGACCGCGCTGGCGGAGGGAGCCGATCTGGTCGTGATGGGCTCGCATGGGCGCTCTGGCATTGCGCGCCTGATGCTGGGTAGTGTCGCCACCAAAGTGGTGGCGGAATCCACCGTTCCCGTGTTGGTGTGTCGCTAGCCGTGCCGCGGCTTAGCGCAGGTTGCGAACAGGCCCAGATACTGCCGGCTCAGGGTTTTGCGGTGGCGGCCTTGCGGTCGGCCACGACCTTTTGGGCACTGCTGCGCTCGCCAATTAGCTTGATGTAGGGTTTGGTGTCGACGCCTGCTGCCAGTAGCAGGTCTTCGCCGTAGATGGCGCGGCTGGCCATGGCAATCAGCGGCAGGTTGTTGAAAGCCACGCAATCGGCCAGGGTAAAAGTGTCTCCGACCACATAAGGCGAAAATTTTGCCAGGCGTTTGAAGCCGACAATATTTTTCTCCAGGTGCTTGCGCACGCGTGCCTGCGTTGCCTCGCTGACCGTGCCGCCAAAAAATGCCTGGCTGTACAACTCACGGGCCACCAGTTCAAGATGCAAGTTGATAAAAGTGATCATCTCACGCACTTTGGCTGCGGCGTAAGGATCGCTTGGCAATAGCGCCGGCTGGGGGTAAGTTGCTTCGATGAACTCCAAAATCGCCTGACTTTCGCACAGGCCCCCCTGAGGCGTGCGAATAAAGGGTATCTTGGCCAAGGGCGAGCAGCTCAGCACGCTTTCTTCCCGGCTCGCAGTCTTGACCAGTTCCTCCGAGAACAGAGCCGCCTTTTCGAGCAGAGCCATCTTGACTATGTTGTAGTAATTGGAAACCGCAAAACCGCAAAGTGTGATCATGGTGTGAAAATCCTGGGTAAGAAAAGAGTAGTTTAGAGGCAATTGACTGGTGCGGTGTGGCGCGCCCGTGACGGCGTCCCCTTGATTTTGTCTCGCGACATCCCAGCTAGGGGACTGCCGGAGTCCACGCGACTCTTTTTGTGTTGCCAACCGATGAAACGGACTTAGCAAGTGGCCTTTTTTCTAGTGTGTTGTGCGGCCCTGGCGCTGATTTTGATCCTGGTGTTTCATCCGACCTGGCTGGCTTGGCGACGCCAAAGAATTCAGACCAATGCGTTTCCCGCGCGCTGGCGCAAGGTCTTGCAACGCCGTGTTCCCATGGTGCGCCGCCTGCCGGTGCCTTTGCAGTTGCAATTGAAAAAGCATATGCAGGTATTTGTCGCTGAAAAAACCTTCATCGGATGTGCCGGTTTGGTCATCACGGAGGAAATGCGGGTCGTCATTGCGGCTCAGGCCTGTTTGCTCTTGCTCAATCGCCCGATGGACTATTTTCAGAATGTGCGCCAGATTTTGGTCTATCCCGGCGCTTTCGCGGTCACACGGGTGAGTACCGACGCTGCGGGCGTGCAGCAGGAGCGACGCATGGCGCTTGCTGGCGAATCCTGGGTGCAAGGGCAAGTCATTTTGTCCTGGCAAGACACTCTAGAGGGGGCTGCAGATCCGGCCGATGGCCAAAACGTCGTCATTCACGAATTTGCGCACCAGCTGGACCAGGAAAATGGCGCCGCGCAAGGCGCACCGCCCCCTGCGCCGGGCGATACACGGCACAATTCGGGTCGCTGGTCCAGGGTGCTCGGCGCAGCTTTCGAGCAACTGGGTGCAGAACGTGCGTCCGGGGAAATCGGTTTGCTGAACCACTATGGAGCACAGGACCCAGCCGAGTTTTTTGCCGTGGTGTCCGAGGTTTTCTTTGAGCAGGGTGCCTTGCTTGCGCAGCAATATCCCGACCTTTACGGTGAAATGAGCGGTTATTACAAGCTCGACCCGGCCAGTTGGTAATAAATGCACCGGAAATAGTTAAAAGTTTACAGTGCAACTTCGTGTCAAAGTAAAATCAGCGTATGAGTACACCCACTACAAAATCAGCAATTCTTGACAACGGTCTGCGGTACAAGGCAAAGGTATCGGGTTCCCCATTTGCCTCGAACTCGTATTCCGGCACCTCGACGATGTCGTGTTTCTTGTGTGGCAAGCACCGCGCAAGGTCACTCTTGGGCACGCGCAAATTCCTTGGCAAGACCCAGGCGGTGTGTGCACCCTCGTGCAAGGAAGCAGAGGAAGCGGACAAACGCAGCTAATGCCAGACACTGTCGTTTTCTACCATGGTCAGTGTTGCGACGGCTTTGCGGCCGCCTTTGCAGCCTGGTTGAGTCTCAGGGACCAGGCCGAGTATGTGCCCTGCGTTTACGGAGATAACCCACCTGATGTCACCGGGAAACGGGTCTATATCTTGGATTTTTCGTTCGACTATGGCGTCATGGAACGGCTGGATCGGCAGGCAACGGAGTTGGTTTTGCTGGACCACCACAAGACCGCCAAAGAAAAACTCCAGGGCTTTACCTGCCGCTGTGGCGGACTTGTATTTGATCTGCACCGGTCAGGCGCGCGGATGGCCTGGGACCATTTTCAGCCGCAGCGCGCGGTGCCCAAGCTGATTGCGCACGTACAGGACCGCGACCTCTGGACCTGGAAGCTGCCTGAATCGCAAGATTATCTGGCGGCCCTGGACTTTGAGCCCAGCGATTTTGAGCGATGGCTCACAGTCTTGAATTTTTCCCAGGCCGAGCACGAGGCCTTTCTGGTCCGGGGAAGGGCCATGAATGACAAGTTTCAGTCCTTGTGCGACGCTATCGCCGAACCCCAGACCACGCTACCTGTTTCTCTCATGGGTCAGTCGGGCTTGATGGTCAACGCCTCCGGCCAATTTACCAGTGATGTGGGAAACCGCCTGGCTTTGCGCAGCGGCACCTTTGGATTGGTCTGGCGGCTCGATACCGCCACCAGCATCAAAGTGGGTCTGCGGTCGGTGGCGCCGTTTGACGTCGAAGCCCTTGCGCGCGCGTTTGGCGGCGGTGGGCATCCGCAGGCAAGTGCCTTTCGGATGCCGGTGGCCAGATTGCCCGAGCTGCTGACGGGCGATCTCAAGCCACTCTGATTGCACCCATGCACCCCAAAGCCCTTCTTGAGGCCTGCGCCGAACTGGTTCGGCTGACCCTCAAATTCGATCACCCGGCTGACGCAATTGTTTCGCGGTTTTTTCGTGAGCATCGGGGTCTCGGACCCCGAGAGCGGGCGACGATGGCCGAGACGGTGTACACCGTTTTGCGTAAGAAATTGCTGTTTGACCACCTTGCGCCGTCCGGCAGTGGCCCGAAGGAGCGGCGTCTGGCAATTCTTGGGTTTTACGGTCCCGGCGACTTCTTGCGCAGCGCGCTCACCGAACAGGAAGTGAAATGGCTCGACCAATGCGAACAGGTGAGTCCCAAAGATTTGATGGAGCGCCATCGCCACAATCTGCCTGAGTGGTTGGTGCAGCCCCTGAAGGACCAATTGGGCCTGGAATTTTGGCCACTCGTCGAAACCCTTAATCAGGGAGCCGGACTGGACTTGCGGGTCAATACCTTCAAGGTAAAACGCGCCGATGTGCAAAAAGAGTTGGCCAAGACCGGCATCAAAGCCGTTAACACACCTTATTCGCCCTGGGGTTTGCGCATCGCCGGCAAACCGGCACTTAATCGGCATGAGGCATTTGTGCGCGGCGATTTTGAAGTTCAGGACGAAGGCTCGCAGCTGCTTGCCATGCTGCTCGATGCCCGGCGCGGCGAGATGGTGGTTGATTTTTGCGCGGGTGCGGGTGGCAAGACGCTTGCGATTGGTGCTGCCATGCGCAGCACTGGGCGCCTATACGCTTTCGATACCTCGGCGCATCGACTCGACGCCTTCAAGTCGCGACTCAAGCGCAGCGGCTTGTCCAACGTGCATCCGGCGGCCATTGCCCATGAGCGCGACGATCGGGTGAAGCGACTGACCGGAAAGATTGACCGTGTGCTGGTCGATGCACCCTGCACCGGCTTGGGCACTCTGCGCAGGAATCCGGACCTCAAGTGGCGACAAAACTTGCAGTCAGTGGAAGAAATGGTGGTCAAGCAATCGGCCATTTTGCAGAGTGCGTCGCGCCTATTGAAGTCGGGTGGGCGGCTGGTCTATGCCACTTGCAGCGTCTTGCAGCAGGAGAATGAAGCAATTGCCGAGGCCTTTTCTGCCGCCAATCCGGATTTTTGTCCATTGGCAGTGGGGGACGTCTTGACCGGACTCAAACTGGATGGCGCCCAAAGCCTGTGCCATGGTGGCGAAACAGGGCAGTTGTATTTACGCCTATGGCCCCACCGGCATGCAACCGACGGTTTTTTTGCCGCTGTCTGGGAACGCCAGTAAATTTTAGAAAGACACCGGTCAGCCAAACGTGTCATTGGCATCGCGTTGGGTTGGCGTGAGGTCGGTCTGGTTCACCAGATCACACCTTGATATTTCTCAAATGGTCTGTTCAAGACGGTGGTCGCCGATTAAAATTTGCGCTCCCGTGCCGCTGGCTCAGATTGGCACACTCCAAGACATGTTTTGTGAAGGTGTTTAGACCATGGTGATACCTGATGGGGTGGTGCTCAACGCGGCGTTGCAATGGCTTGCCCATGGTGCCTGGGACCTGAGTGGATGGCAAATTGCCGGCGTTACCTTGCTTTTGACCCATATCACCATGATCAGCGTGACAGTGTTCTTGCACCGGCACCAGGCGCATCGCGCGCTGGACCTGCATCCGATTGCGTCGCACTTCTTTCGGTTCTGGCTCTGGCTGACGACCGGGCAGGTGACAAAGGAGTGGGCCTCCATCCACCGCAAGCACCATGCAAAATGCGAGCAACCCGAAGACCCGCACAGCCCGCACGTGTATGGCATCAAAACCGTTCTGTTGCAGGGCGCCGAGTTGTACCGGACTGAGTCCAAAAACCTGGAAACGCTGGCCCGCTACGGACACGGCACGCCCAACGACTGGGTCGAGCGAAATCTTTACACGCGCTACTCCTGGCAGGGTGTGGGCCTGATGATGGTCATTGATCTGGCTCTGTTTGGTGCAGCTGGTTTGGCGGTGTGGGCGGTGCAAATGGCCTGGACCCCTGTGACCGCCGCCGGTATCATCAACGGTGCCGCACATTACTGGGGTTACCGCAATTTTGAGGCGCCAGACGCTAGCACCAACATTTCACCATGGGGCATCCTGATCGCGGGTGAAGAGTTGCACAACAATCACCACACCTACCCCACATCGGCCAAGTTGTCGGTCAAGCCCTACGAGTTCGACATTGGCTGGATGTATATCCGGCTCCTGCAGATGACGGGCTTGGCACGGGTCAAAAAGACGCCACCCAAAGCGGCCTTTGGCGACATTCGACCGGTCGCCGACGAGAAAACCCTGGAGGCGCTGATTGCCAATCGCTACGAAATCATGGCCAGTTACGCGCGCGACATGCGCATCGCTGCGCGTACAGAGCTAGAGGCCCTTAAGCTGCGCTCCGACGCGGCGGTGCTTAAAGCTGCCAAGCACTGGATTCATCGCGATGCCGATCGGGTGCCAGCGAATGTGATGGCCGAATTGGCCAAAGTGCGTGCAGTGTCTCCCATGCTGGACAAGATGCTGACCATGCGCGAGGAATTGCGGCAGATGTGGCTCAACACCTCGGTTTCGCGTGACCAATTGACGCTGGATCTGCAGGCATGGTGTCGCCGGGCAGAGGACAGTGGCATTGCGGCTTTGCAGGATTTTTCCTTGCGTTTACGGGCCGCCCGGGTGGCGTGATTAACGAATCAAATAATTGACGATAACTACTCACTACTCGCCTGTCGTCATTCCCGCGAAGGCGGGAATCTTCGTCTCTGCAAGCACGCACTGGATTCCCGCCGTCGCGGGAATGACGGATGGGA
>JAIPCE010000150.1 GCA_021738345.1 Rhodoferax sp.
TCCCAAGCTTCCTCCAGTGGGGGAAGGAGCCAAAGCCAAGCGTTGATTTGAATTCTTCTCATGATTTGCAAAGACTTGACTGATTAGGCGCTAAACACTCGGAGTCCAGCGGCTGGCGGCAGTGCGGGCGATTTCGCATTGACTTGCCGTCAGACTGTTTTGGACTTCATCCCGCACGTGCGCGGCAAGGGCTGGGCACTGCGAGCTGGCCAGCAGCAACCAGAAGTAAGCGCGCATGCGGTCTCTGGGCATGCCCTCGCCTCCGGCACATTTGAGCGCAAAGTAAAACTGTGCTTCGGGGTGACCCTGTTCGGCGGCCTTGCGTAGCCATGAAATACTGACTGTTGCGTTCATACCAGGTTTCCTTTCTTTCCCTAAGCTTGGTATCGACACGATTGCCTGCGCATTGAGTCAACTGCCTCGGGGTAAGGGCGGCATTACAAGGTAAACCGGGTATAAAGTCGTCTTTATGCAGTTCAAATCCTTTGTTACCCAGGTCATCGCCATCGGGTGCAGTCTGGTCGCGCTTGCAACCGCGTCCGACCTGCCAAAAAAAGATTTCACCATCGAGCTGCGCCAAGTAGAGGACAACCAGCAGCCGGCGCAGACTTTCTCGACCCAGGCCGCAGCCCCACTTTTGCTGGCGCAACAGGTGCGTGTGCGCAACGGTGAACGCGCGCAGGCGCGGTTCAATCTGGCGATACCGATCCAGTGGACGCAGCGCCTGTCGTCCCAGTCTTCATCGACGGCGGTGACCAGAGCCAACCCCAACGCGAGCAACGTCAGTGCAAGTGGCAACGTGGGCGCCCATGCTGCCAGCATCAATGCCCATGCCACGGACGCCGAACTCAACCAGACCATTATTTGGATGGAAGCCGGTCAAAGCTTTTCGGTCACGCCACGTTGGCCGGGTGGCAAGCACGCAGTTGCCGTCGATTTCGAGGTGCTGAGTGCAACGATTGACACCACCGCGCATACCGGCTTGCCGCACCAGGGTCGCAGTCAAACCAGCACCACCCTGAGCGTGCCCCTGGGCGAGTGGATCACCGTGGCGACCTCGGGCGACACGGAAAAGACGGGTCTGTATCGCAGCGCGGGAGCATCCACCGCACCCCGTTTGATTCAATTGCGCGTCACTGCCCACTAAGGAGGTTTGATGATGCGCATTAAAGTGTTCGTTTTTTGCCATATCGGGGGCACCGTCGACCTAGAATGGCTTTTCGGTCCAGTAGCCCAGCAGTGAAGGACCCAGCTTGCTAATTTTCCCTCGCGAAAAGGATATCTGTCGTGTCTTTGTCACCTACTGTGCCGGATCGTCGCACCCAATTGGAGGTGCGTCTGATTTTCCCGTCCGCCTGTGAGACCCTGAAGCCTTACTTTGATCCCTCCAATAGCTGGGGCGGCGGAGCCAACGCCAACCACGAGCATTTGGCCTTGCGTGCGCTGAAAGAAGAATTTCCGCAACTCAGCACGCACGAGTCTTTCATTGTGATTGCCACTGTCAAGCGGCTGTACGCGAGTGGCTGGTACACCCCGGTCCCCTGACCCCATTACACCTGGAGCACACTGATGTTTGAGTCTGCCGAGATCGGTCACAAAATCGACAAATCCACCTACCGGGCCGCTGTCCCAGGCCTGCGCGCCGCACTGCTAGAGGCGCAGGTGGATTTGTACGAAAACAAGAAAATTCCAGTGGTGGTGCTGGTCAGCGGCCAGGATGGCGCTGGCAAGGGCGAAACCATTAATGTGCTGTACGAATGGATGGACCCCCGGTTTTTGTCTACTTTGGCGTTTGCCGAACCGACCGACGAAGAGCAGGAACGCCCGGCCATGTGGCGCTTTTGGCGCTCTTTGCCGCCCAAGGGGCGGGTCGGCATCTTTGCCGGTTCCTGGTACTCGGACCCGATTCGCCAGCGCATTCAGGGTGAAATTTCTCTCAAGGAGCTCGATGCGCGGGCCGAGCAGATCAATCGCTTTGAGGCCATGCTGGTCAACGAGGGGGCGCTGGTCCTTAAATTCTGGTTTCACCTGACCAAGGAGGGCCAGGCCAAGCGCCTCAAGGCACTGGAGAGCGACCCACTGACGGCCTGGCGCGTGACGCAATGGAATTGGGACCGACTCAAGACCTATGACCAGTTGCAGGACGTCGCAGGACACTTGTTGCGCATTACCAATACAGCCTGGGCACCTTGGGTGGTGGTGGAGGGGACTGATGACCGTTATCGGTCTCTCACGGTCGGCCAGGTACTGCTTGCCGCGCTCAAGGAAAGACTGACCAGCACGCAGCGCCAGCAAACCCCGGTGGCGCCCATCGTGCGGGTCGACACCGACGGTCGCAACCTGCTGTCCGAGCTTGATCTCGACCTGACGCTGGACGAAAAACAATACAAAACGGAACTCGCCGGTTGGCAGGGGCGGCTCGCCGAGCTAATGCGCGACCCCCGGTTCAAGGCGCGGTCTCTGGTGTGCGCCTTCGAAGGTGCCGATGCGGCCGGCAAGGGCGGCGCAATTCGTCGCATTGGAGCCGCCTTGGACGCACGTCAGTACCAGGTGATCCCGGTGGCTGCGCCGACCGAGGAAGAACGTGCCCAACCGCATCTGTGGCGTTTCTGGCGGCATCTGCCGCGCAAGGGCCATGTCGCTATTTTTGACCGCACCTGGTATGGCAGGGTGCTGGTCGAGCGTGTTGAGGGCTTTTGCAGCGAGGCCGATTGGCTGCGCGGCTATACCGAAATCAACGACTTCGAGCACGAAATGGCCGATTCGGGTGTGATCGTGGTCAAGTTCTGGTTGCAGATCAGCCAGGTGGAGCAGCTGCGGCGCTTCAAGGAACGCGAGAAAATCGAGTTCAAGCGCTTCAAGATTACCCAGGAAGATTGGCGCAACCGCGAAAAGTGGACCGCCTACCAGCAGGCCATTTGTGACATGGTGGAGCGGACCAGCACCGGCAACGCGCCCTGGACGCTGGTGGAGGCAAATGACAAAAATTTTGCCCGGGTCAAGATTTTGCGCACCCTGTGCGAGCGGTTGGAGTCAGAACTTTCCGCTGGGCCCGTCGCAGAGCCGGGCGATAAGCCCAAAAAACAAGCCAAATCCGGCAAGCGCAAGAAATAGAAGCACCAAGTGCGCCCTGCACCGATTGCATCGCTGCGAGCCAAACGCCCGTCCATTGCACCAGAAAGTGATTCCATGCCTGAAATTCCCTCGGAACCCCGTTTGACCTCACTTTCACATGGAGGCGGGTGCGGCTGCAAGATCGCACCGGGTGTACTGTCCGAAATCCTCAAGTTCACCACGGCCTTGCCGATGCCGCCCGAGTTGCTGGTCGGCATCGAAACTTCCGATGATGCAGCCGTGTACCAGCTTAATGCCGAGCAGGCACTGATTGCAACGACGGACTTCTTCATGCCCATTGTCGACGACCCGTTTGATTTCGGGCGCATCGCCGCCACCAACGCGATCTCGGATGTGTATGCCATGGGTGGCACACCGATCATGGCACTGGCTTTGGTGGGGATGCCCATCAGTGTCTTGTCTACCGAGACGATTGGACGGGTGTTGGCCGGCGGAGCATCGGTGTGCAAGGCAGCTGGCATACCGATCGCGGGCGGGCACACGATCGACTCGGTGGAACCGATCTACGGGTTGGTGGCACTCGGTCTGGTGCACCCCAAACAGGTCAAGCGCAATGCCGATGCGCAGGTTGGGGATCGACTGGTATTGGGTAAGCCCCTGGGAGTGGGTATCCTGTCGGCGGCGCTCAAGAAAGAAAAACTGGATGCCGCCGGCTATGCAAGCATGATTGCAGTGACGACCCAACTCAATACCCCCGGACCCGAACTTGCCGCCCTCGAAGGCGTCCACGCACTGACCGATGTCACCGGCTTTGGACTCGCAGGCCATGCCCTGGAGCTGGCCCGTGGTGCGAAATGTGTGGTGGAATTGGAATGGAGCAAACTCCCTTGGCTGCCGGGTGTACCCGAACTCGCCAGTGCCGGTATGGTTACGGGGGCATCTGCCCGCAATTGGACCGCTTACGGCCACGAAGTGGCATTACCCCATGGATTTTCGGAGCTCAGCCGCGCGCTGCTGTGCGACCCACAAACCAGTGGTGGCCTGCTGGTGAGTTGTGCGGCCGAGGCTGTTGAGGCGGTACTGCAGGTCTTTGCGCGGCATGGGTTTGCTGCTGCCGTAGAGATGGGCCGCATTGTCCAAGCTTCGGGTCAAGCCAGGGAGCGGCTATTACGCGTGGTTTAGGGCCGGGAAACTGGCGGTGAAGTGGACCCTTGTTCCTGGTGACTCTGTGCAGGCTGTAGTCCACTGCGCGCCGCTACAGGGTAAATGTCCAGCCCTCAATCAGCGCGCCCGGCACATGCGATCCACCCAGTGCGCGGGTGTAGTAGGTGTCGCACGCCGGAATCAGGTCTGCCCAGTCCGTGAGTGCAAGTAGTTTGGTTCCTAGCGCGTCATACAGGCTCTCATCCCAGCGCAGGTCGTTGATGGGGCCGACAATTTCGCCGTCTTCTACCCAGAAGCAGGCGTAGCGTGTCATGCCGGTGATGCGCGCGCTGACCGGATCGCTCCAGTTCAGGTAGTGCACATTGGACAGATACAGGCCAGTGCCTATCGCTTGAAGAATGTCGCGCTCGGCCAGCGAGCCGCAGGCGACGTCCAGCGAGCGCGGTGCCTCGCTCTCCTCGGCGGCATTGCCAATCAATCCATATTCCTTCGCACTGCGGGATCTGACCAAGAGCGTGCTCAGTTCGCCGGCCTGCATCAGTGGCAGGAGGCTGTTGCTGACCTCGCCCTCGCTGTTAAAGCGCGGTGTCAGCGCCAGCGCAAAGTTCTCGGCAAAACTCAGTAGCGCAGAAAACTGCACCTCCCGCTCGACCAGCTTCTTGAACGGGCTGCGCCCTTGCTTCCAGGCGGCGGCCGACAAAGCGTTCCAGCCCATCATGCCCAGCACATCGGCAAAAGCGCGTGGGGCCAGGTAGGTGCGGTAGCGGCCAGGTTGCACATCGATCGTAGGCTTTTTGAGTTTGTCGAGCAGGTCGCGCGTGCGAGCCAGGTTGGCAGCCCACCGTTGGGTATTCCAGTGGGCTGCGGCATAGCTGCCCTTGGCCGCCTTGGGGCCGTCGTACAGAGAGTAGTCGAGAAAAAAGCTCTCGGTGGCAAACCAGTGGTTTTGTCCGACGGAGTTGCGGTTGGCGCGAATCACGACGCCACCCGCATAGAGCCCGGCCAGGTCAGTGCCCTGTGCGCACTTCAATATGGCCGGTACCAGATGCTCTGGAGCAAGCAGCGCGCCATAAAATTCTTCGTTGCTGCAGCCGTGGTTCACGATGGGCACCTGGTTGGGGTCCACATCGAGCACCGATACTTCCGCGCGACAGCTCTGCAAGACCGTGGTCAACTGGGCGCAATCCGCCGCGAGCTGACCGCTCAGGGTGCAGGACTGCCTGACCGTGCGACCCTGCGACTGCAATTGCACTGACAGGCCGATTTGCTGTACGTCGGTGTTCTGGCGTACGCGGTTGGCGTTGAAGCGTACATACAGCGTATCTTCGGCACTGAGGTTCAGGGTCACGGCCTCGGTGTCGGTGAGTTGCCCTAATACATGCTCGGCGACCGCGTCAAAGTGCGCCCTGACGGTGTTCATGAAGTGGCTCATGCAGCACCTCCGAATACTTGAACGTCCTGGAACAGGCAGGGCGGCGATGCATGCCCCACGCGTATCACTTGACTGGGCTCGCCTTTGCCGCAATACGGCGTGCCATAGGCCACCGTGTCCTTTCCGACACCGGCCAGTCGGCTCCAGAAATCTACCGTCACGCCGCGGTAGTTGGGGTTGCGCAGCACGGCGCCGAGCTTGCCATTGCGAATGCGTTGTCCGCGCTCGCAGCCAAACTGGAACTTGTTGCGGTAGTCGTCAATCGACCAGGATCGGTTGGTGGTCATGAGCACACCGTCTTCCACCTGGGCAATGAGTTCGTCCAGCGTCGAGGTGCCGGGCTCGAGGTTGAGGTTGGCCATGCGGTCGATGGGCGCGCGGTTCCACGATGCCGAGCGAAAGTTGGCCACACCCGGCAAGCCGCTGCGCACCTGCGACTCCAGGGCGCCCAAGCCACGGCGCAGCATGCCACCTTCGATCAGAAGTTCGCGCTTGGCAGGGTTGCCACCATCATCGAATGCGTAGCTGGCAAATTCATGGCGCACGCCAGGGTCAAAGCTCACGTTCATCAAAGCCGAGCCATAGCGTAGCGAACCAAAATCGGCGGGCTTTACAAAACTCCAGCCCGCGTAGTTGCGCTCGTCTCCCAGAATGCGGTCGAGCTCCAGCGGGTGGCCGATGGACTCATGAATTTGCAGCATCATCTGGTCGGGCATCAAAATCAGGTCCATGGTGCCGGTGGGGCAGTTCTCGGCCGCCAACAATTCCAGTGCCTCAGCGGCTATACGCTGGGCTTCAGTGGTCCAGCGGGCGCGCTCAAACACTTCGCCACCCTGTTGCGCGGTGTGCGACCAGGTCCGCGTCTGCGACTCCAGCCCCTTGGCCGCCGTGGCCGCCAGGTCGATGTTGACCATCTCGAAGTTTTGTTCAATGGCCGCACCATTGCTTGAAAAATAGGCCAGTCGGGTCTGGATGGTCATGGCGCGTGCACTGCGGTTGACCAGCAGGTCCGAGCCCTTCATGGCTGCGCTGGCGGTGCGCAGGCAGTCGGTGATTTCGGCAAGTGATGTGCTGCCTAGCGCTTTGTCGCTCGAACTCTGGTAACTCCCGACAGATGCTGGGCGCTGTGCCGGTGTGAAGCGGTGGGCCTTGTAGGCACTCGTGGTCCCGGTGGTCGAAATAGCACGCTCAAACGCCCGCTGTAAACCCAGCAGGCTGGTATCTGCCGTCGCTGCATAGCCGAAATGCCCATCCACCAGCACCTCGCACATGGCTCCGGCGTCGCTGGAGGTTTCATTCTTCTCTGGCATGTCGTTGCGCACGCAACGCGAGCTGGTAGTCTCGCTGGAATAGCGCAGTCCGACCCACTCGGCCGAACGTCTCGCAAGGTCTATTGCGTCCTGGGCAAAGTCAAAATGGTGTGGGGGCATGGTGCTCCTCGTTGTATAAATTTCAGTATCTGCGATTTTGCCTGCACTGGCGCAGCGTATGCTTTGGGGCACGCGTGCGTTGCCATGCGGTCTCATCAGGAGTGTTATGAATTTTCAGAGTATTTTGGAGCAGTATTGGCCGTTGATGGCGCTGGCCCTGTGGTTTGGCTACAAATGGTGGAGCGCACGGCGTGTGCTGGCCATCCTGCCCGAACTGAAGAAGAGCGGGGCGCTGCTGATCGATGTCAGATCACCCGCAGAGTTTGCCAGCGGCAATGCGCCCGAAACCATCAACATTCCCTTGTCGGACTTGGGCAGCCGGCTCAGCGAAATTCCAAAAACCGCACCCGTGGTGCTGTGTTGCGCCAGCGGCACCCGCAGTGGTATGGCCAAGCGTTTGCTCAAGAAAAACGGTTACCAAGACGTCTACAACGTCGGTGCCTGGACCAATTTGGCCGCCTGAGCGTTGCAGGCAGGCTCGTCATCGCGAGCCGCCCGAACCCGGCCCGATGCTACCTCAGCACTGAGGACTGAGGACTGAGGACTCAAAAACTTCTCGTCACTGCGAATGAAGAGCCGAAGTCCAGGGCTTCCGGACTTCATGGATTGTCACGCGACACGTCGCAAGGACGCAATTTTTTGATTATTGCGACAGCGCCGGGTAGTCTGTGTAGCCCTTTTCACCTGGCGTACAGAAGGTGCCCATGTCGGGAGCGCTCAGTGGCGCGCCAGATTTCAGACGCGCGACCAGGTCGGGGTTCGAGATGAAGGGGCGGCCAAACGCAATCAGGTCGGCCTCTTTTGCTTGCAAGGCCTTCTCGGCGCTTTGGGCATCGAAGCCGCCGACCGCGATGAAGGTCCGTGCAAAGGTGGCCCGCAGCTTTGCTTTCAAGTCTGCAGGAACCGGCGGTGCGCCCATGGCAGAGTGGTCTACCAGGTGCAGGTAGACCAGCCCCAGGTCCGACAACTTTTTGGTCAAGGCAAGGCAAGGTATTGGTCTTCGACCCCCTCAAATGCGCCGGTTCCGTTGAACACGCGGTACGGAGAAATCCGTATGCCGACCTTGTCGGTGCCGATGGCGTCTACACAGGCCTGAGCAACCTCAAGCGTGAAACGGTTGCGCGCATCCGCGTTGCCGCCGTAGCCGTCGGTGCGCTTGTTGACGAGGGGGTTGAGGAATTGCTCCATCAGGTAACCGTTAGCGGCGTGGAGCTCTATGCCGTCAAATCCTGCCTGCATGGCCAGCTTGGATGCGCTCGCATATTCGGCAATGGTTTGGGCAATGGCGGCTTCTGTCATGGCTACCGGTGCCGTATGGGCTTGCATGCCACCGGCATCGGTCCACATCTCACCGGAGCACACCTCCGGGCTAGGCCCGACCACCTGTGCACCCGTGGGAAGATTGTCCAGATGGGCCACGCGGCCGGTGTGCATGAATTGCACAAAGATTTTTCCTTCCGCCTGGTGCACGGCGTCGGTGACCAGACGCCAGCCTTTGACCTGTGTGTCGTTGTAGAGTCCTGGAATTCGGGCATATCCCGCACCGTTGGTTGAAGGCGACGTGCCCTCGGTGACAATCAAGCCAGCGGTGGCACGTTGCGCGTAATAGGTGGCAACCAGCGCATCGGGCGCATTGTGCCGTTACCCTACGTTCATAGAGCAAGCCACACTGCACTCAGGGCGCCGCGCACTGCATCTCGCCATCACCACCAAAAAAGTACATCAGTTATTTCCGCATCCCTTATTGTTTCAGCGTTGTCCTGAAAGATTGTGCATCCATGACATCCCCGCCGTTCAAAAATGACTGCCAAGTGCTTGGGCATCATGAGCCCGATCGGTAAAGAGTTAAGAAATTGCTTTGACATGGGTTGCCTAAGCAACACCTGTCAGACCAGTGAACTTACAAACTCTGAGTATTCGCTCGCGTGCGATTCTGTAAAGTTGGGCATGCCCGGTTTTGTAAGATAGCCAGCCCTTGGCGGAATGTAGCTACGGATTGTTTTCGTTGGTTTTTCGTGCCATCTGATGTTGAAAGCTGCCAGTCGGGGGTAGAAGACAATGTCTGAATAACCTGGTATGTTTTCATGTATCCACCATGCAAGAGCCTCCCATTTGCCTGTCCGACCGTAGTAGTCAATGAATGAATTCACCACGATACAGGCCGTCGCACCCATGAAGCCGTTTGCATCTTTTTGATCCCAAATGTGATCTGCGACGGTCGCCTCATTTGATGCGCATCGATATTGATTTTTGTTCTCTGCGCCTTTGGCGTTCACGGCGCGTGACCTCAAAGAAGATCGGATACTGATGCGACCCAAACGTTCCTGTATTGGCTCCAACACGTGCTTGCATAGGTTTTGTCCAACAAGAATCGCTAACTCAGGGTCATCAGGAATATTGGGAATACCTTCAATTTGTGAAATCTCGGAGTAGAGAAAATCGCGCATAAAGAAAGATGTGGAAAGCCTGACCCTTCCAAACTCCTCCAGTGCGTCCACTGTTGCTGGAGCCTTGTTAAAACGCTTTCTCAATGATGCCCTGTCGCTTGATCGACTTACGATATCAGCTTCGCTTGGCAATTTGGTAAATGGCATCATGCCTCCACATTTAGTTAGGTTAATCGAGGCAGTTGCATGCTGGTACACCTCGTGGAATCTTACGCTTCACAAAAGCGCGTGGTCGATCTTAAGCCCATTTCGATCGAACTAGTTGAATGATCTATTTAGAGGCTCTTGGAAAGTGATTGGTGATTTCGATCTGTTTGCCAGTGCGATAGCCAAAAATGCCAGCAAGCATTGCCAGTGCAAGCTCGGCCATTGCCTGAAGGTCGTCGGAGCATGACACTTTGAACCACCGAAAATAGTTGGTTCGCTCTGTCGGCCAGATAAATCCAACCTTCTCAAGCAGAGCAACCGCGGCAGCGGATAAGCAGTCGTTGACAGATTCCACATACCGGTGGGAACTGATCTCCATCAAATACTCCACGCCATCAGGACTAGACAAGAATTGAACGTACCGATCCCGGCTCACTTCGAAAATTGCGTAAGCCCCGTCGGTCCAAGATATGGACTTCCCATGGATAGATATAAGGAAACCTGTCAGGTGCGCTATTTCATCGGCGGCAAACGAATTGCGAACATCGAGACGTAGTTCTTCAATATAGCCATCCGCCACCCTGATGTCCTGGGATTCGCTTTCGACAGGCATTGTAAGCGCCAACCGGTGTAACTCGGCGCTAACCTGGCGGGCGATCTCTGGTGTAACGGGCGCGTTTTGGTAACCCAAAATGTCGCCTGCAACCCATGCCTTTTCATTCCTCACAAGCTCCGCGTTTATGAGAAGTTTGCCGTCCGCCTTGAAATAGATTCTGTCACCGTCGTGAACGCGACGTACTTGATTTGCCAGACAGCTTTTCATTCTGTGTGCCTCCAATTCCATCTCACGAGGAGATGCGATTGGTATGAGCAGCTTGGAGTCACCTACCGATGCTGGAATGTTGAACGGGCGATAGTGCTTCCCTTCACACCGGTAATACAAGTCCCAGAAATCGCCGTTTGAAGTTATCTTGCCCGCGGCGCGGCGATATTCCGTGCGTTGTGCCTCGCTGGCCCCGTTGAGGAAGCCACTAAGTTGGTTCCACCTTTCTGCGGGCACCTTGAGTTGACTGACAACCTGATAGAGCGCTGGAGTTCGAAGAACCTCTGGAATCAAGTCAAACTGCCGTACCAGAGTAGGCGTAATGCGAGTTACGTGCCCAAGTTTTGAATTGCCAGGCCCCATCGCAGCGGGAATGAATGCAGCCCAGTCGGGGCGCGAAAACTCCTTCCAGCTTGTTCTGCTCATTAATTTGAGAAGCTTTGGCGGAACTGGCTTGCCAACGATATCCGTCAACACCGCCTGCCTCCTGCGCACACAAAGGTCTTGATAGACGCTACGCCGGGAATTCTCCGTCATTCGTTTTGCGTTGCACATGTCGAGAACGGCCACCGAAAATGGTCGAAATGATTTGTCAGAGTCATTTAGCCACTGTTCCACGAATCTTGGTTCGCTCATGGCTTCGGTAAGTACCCCTGCAAGGCGATGCCCCTTTGGTATCGACTTTTTCGCGACCGCTGTTGCCAACATGGCCTCACACTCGGCTCTATCCTGTGCAGATGGCTCGTTGCCGGTTATCGCTGTGAACATCTTGAAAATGCCATCAGCGGCAATGCCTGTCCCTAGCATCAGGTGCAGGGCTGGCTTAGTTTTCGCCTCACCATCACC
>JAIPCE010000151.1 GCA_021738345.1 Rhodoferax sp.
CCTGGCAAGGAACTAGGCTTGGGTACAAAATTGTGCGTCCTGCAACGGGTTGATGCGTTGTCGTTCGATCCGACTTTCAGTCCTGGCAGTTTAGCGTTAACCTATGACGGGCAGCCTGCCATATGACCCTATCCCCATGAACGCTAAACTGTTTGTCGCAATATTAGTCTCGCTTTTTTGTATATTGGCCTCGGCGCAAACCAGCGACCGCAGTCCGGACCCCGCCAAAACAGTGCCTGATGCCAAACTGGTGGTTTTTAACCGGCCGCTGTTTACTTTTCGCGCGCAGTTGCTGGGAGTGTCTGCCCAGGACCGTGCCAAGCGTGCCACCACACGCATCCACGAGCAGCTGTCGCGCAGTGGCCCGCATCAGGTGGGGCTTTTACCCGATGCGCTGGGCATTCAGGTGCAGATCGACGGGGCGACCAGTTTTGTGGTGACCGCGGCCGACCTCGACACGGGCAGTGAAGCCGGATTGGACCAGACCGCGCAACGCGCTGCAGACAGCTTGGCGCTGGCCATCGCCGAGACCGTGGAGGCGCGCAGCCTCGACAAGATGCTAAAGGCGCTGGCAATTGCAGCGGCAACCTCTGTGTTGTACGCTTGCCTAGGAAGGACCTGATGCCGTCCAGTGACATGTCGGTCGAAAGAATGGCGCACTGATCCAATGTTCATACACAGACACAAAACCTCAGTTTGTGCCCGCGCACGGTATATCAGCGACCGGTTGGCCTGTTCGTAGCCGCCCTGCAGATCCAGACGCAGACTGGCCGGACTCACCAGTTCGCGCCCGCTGAGCAGCGCTTGCCCGCCCGCTGCCGCGCTGCGGCCGTTGATGCCCGCGCCGATCCACGCCCCCGGGGCAAGCGTGCTGAGCTTGTAGCTCAGCCATGCACTGACCTGGTGCGCAGCGTAGAGCAGCGGGTTTTGCTCCACGCCGGGCTCGCGGTACTGGTCGAGGTGGAGCCGGGTATAGGCCAGTCGTGCGCTCAGGCGCGGCGTCAGCATGCCGGACAATTCCAGGTCAAGGCCCTTGCTCTGGACCCCCGTGGTGTTTTTGAAGAAACCCGGATTGGCCGGGTCCGGGCCAGCCTTGTTGCTCTCATCGATCGAGAACAGCGCCGCCGTCAGTGCCCCTTGGCGGGCGCCAAACCAGAGCTTGGCACCAATTTCCGCTTGCGCGGCCCGCCCGGGCTCGATAGGGCGGCGGGTGGCAAAGTCAAGCAGCCCGCCTTGCGGCAGAAATCCGCGGGAGGTGCTGGCGTAGAGCGAGAGTTCAGGCTGAACGCGGTAGACCACACCCAGCGCGGGCAGCAAGCCCACCAGGGATTCATCCGAATCGATAAGCCGGTTGCCAGCTTGGTATGCAATGCGCCGCACCGCCAGCATGGCCGCCCAAGGGCCCCAGGTGAGCTGGTCCATCAGGAGCAGGCCCGTCTCGCGCGGCCTGGCATCTTGCACCCATAGCGGAGAATCGTGGGTCAAGCCGGTCAACTGCAAGCCGCTCACGGCGTCGAAACTGGCACGTGAAAAGGATTGCCGCTTGACAATGTCGGACTGCTCGCTGTCGTAGGCCCACAGCAGTTTGTGGCTGATGGGGCCGGTGCTGAACTCGCCGTTGAGATCGATCTTGATGGCATTCTTTTGCATGACCGTGCTGGCGCGCACGTCAACGCCGATGACCGTAGGATAGCGACCCGGTGCAATCAGGCCGACCCGGGCGCCCGGGAGAGTAACGTCGGCCTTGTTGGCGAGCAGCTTGAGGCCCACGCGCCAATGCTCGGACAGGCGCTGGTGGACATCGAGCGAGAGGTTTGTCTCGACTCCATCGGAAATTACGGTCCGGTTGTCACCCAGTCGGATGGGCCTCTTGTGGCTACCCAGGGTGTCCTTGGCTTCGTCGTAAAACACCTGGCTAAAGTTGCGGGTGCTCTGCGCGTTGTGCTCGTAGGCCAGCACGACCTCGGTGCCCCAAGCGCGGTTGCTATAGCCCAGCGAGGGCGCAATATAGTCGCGCTTGCCGCCCGTTAAACCCAGTGCATTGGGTCCTTCTGTCAGGCCAGAGACGATGAGTCGGCCACTGAGTCGGCGGTTTTCACCCAGAGCACCGCCCAGGTCCAGGCCCAGTTCTCGGCGCTGGTCGCTGCCGAGTTGCACGGAAACTTCGGCGCTGCGCCTGGCCTGCGGTGCTTTGGTGATGACGTTGACCACACCACCATAGCCGGCGGACTGGCCTGCCACGATTGCCTCGGGTCCCTTGATGACCTCGATGCGCGAAATCGCAATCAGGGGTGGGTAGTTGGCGAGGGCGTCGTCAGACGCATTGGTGGTGCCGTTCTTCAGGATGCCAGCCGCAAAGCCGCGAATGCTCAGTGCACCACTGGTTCCGGGGTCCCAAATGCCTGCGACGTTGGTGACCGCATCGGTCAGGCTGTGTGAGCCTTGTTGCGCCAGCAGTTAGCTGCTGATGGTGCTGATGGACTGGGGCAGCGTCATGGGGTCGGCATCGGTGCGGGTGCCGGTGCGGTTGATGTCGGCCAGGTGCATCGCGGCGGCGCTCACCAACACCTTTTTCAGAACGACGGTCGGGGCTTGGGGTGCATCAGCTTCTGCCGGAACAATGACAAGTGCTCGCTCGCCGTCGCGTTTTACTGTGAGGCGGGTGCCCGCCAGTAGTTGCTGCAAGGCCTGCTCGGGCGCCAACTCGCCTTGCACGCCTTTGGTGGTTTGGTCCTTGCGTCGTCGGCACGGTAGATCAGCTGGTGCGCGGTCTGTGCCGCATAGGCCTCCAGCGCGGTACGCAAGTCTGTGGCGGAAATGGCAAATCGCAGCAGCGCCTGGGCGTGAATACCCGGGCTGCAAAAAACTAATGCGACCGCCAGTGCCGCATGGGCTATCGAATAGTTGCGCCGCAAAACTGTCCTCTTTCAATAGAGGCAGCATTTTGACAGCCATTGCCAATGGTTAGCGCGACAAGCGAAGGTGCTGGCCCTGCTTGGACACCTTGAGTCCAAAACCGTCCTGCACCAGGCGCACAAAACTGGCGAGATTGCGTGCCTCAAAACTGCCGCCCAGGCGAAGTTCTGCGGCGGAGGGGTCGATGAGCAGTTGGGTCTGGTTGTAGCGGTTGAACTCGGCGGCAATCTCGGCCAGCGTCCGCTGATCAAACACCAGCAAGCCCTCGCGCCAGACCAGCTCGCTGGCCACTTCCTGGGCCGATTTGCCCTGCAGCAGTACGCTACTGCCCTGCACTACGGCGGAGTCGTTGACCGACAACTGGGCCACCGTCTCATAAGTCGGTGAGGCACCGCTGGTCGCAGCGCCAAGGGCTTGCGCTACCGATGGGACGCGCTGATTCTCAAGCGCAATACGTCCTTCGACCACCGTGATCTCGGTGCGCGCGCCCTCTACCCGCACCCGAAACCTGGTTCCCATGACGGTGATTTGTTGCGCACCGGCGTTCACGACAAAAGGGCGCGCCGGGTCGTGCTTTACTTCAAACAGGACCTCGCCGGCATCGAGCCACACTCGGCGCTCCCGCGCGGTGATGCGCGTCCGCGCGCGGGTGTTGGTGTTGAGGGTGAGCCGAGATCCGTCGGCCAGGCTGATCGCCTCGCGCCCGCCCACGGGCGTACTAAAGCTCTCCAGGGTGGCTGGCGTCTGCAGGCCAAACCAGGTCGTGGTGACGGCAAGACACGCGACGCCCAGCATGCCCAGCCAGGCGCGGCGCGATGTCTGGGTACTGTGCCGCAGGACCGGTACACGTGGTGGCGCGTAATGGTCCAGGGGCCGTGCCAGCAAGCCGTTTTCCTCGGAAGTGTGTGCGACCGACGGCGCGCCCAGGCCGTCCATGCGCTGCCAGACGGCACGCAGACGCAGCCAGGCGACACGGTGCGCGGTCGCCTCGTTGAGCCACGCGTCAAGGGCACGTTGGTCATATCGGACCAGTCTTGTACATCCTGGCGAGTCAGCCAACGGGCTGCCACACCATCAATCAATTCTGCTTGGTTCATGCGTCGTGATCCCTTCCACGAACACGGCGACCCCATCCCTTCGCCCCCCTCCACTCCATGCGCGAGCAGGCTCTCGGCCAGTGCACACATGCCCAGGGTCATTTGTTTTTCGATGGTTCCTTGTGCGATGCCCATGTGTGCCGCTACCTCGCGCTGCGACAAGCCGTCGATTTTGCGCAGGGACACCACCTCGCGGCAGCGCGGCGGTAGATCATCAAGTGCCGCCTGCAGCAGACGCAATTCGTCGCGCGCACTCACGATGCGCTCGGGCGTGAAGTCATGCTCCGGCTGTTGCAGTGCTTCCAGATCCGCCACAGTTTCCATGGAAGCCACCTGGCCGCGCCGAGCCCGGTCGATCAGCAGGTTGCGGGCACAGGCAAACACATGGGCCTGGGTCTGGGCAGGCAGGCCGTCTTTGCTGGCTGACTCATAGAGGCGCACGTAAATATCTTGCCGCAGATCACTCAAATCGTCGCTGTGTTGCCCATTGCGCTGCAGAAAGCGCTGCAAGGCGCCCTCCAGAGGCAGCACCTGATCGACAAACCATTGGTCGACTAAGGGACTGCCGACCGCACCTTGCCTGGGGACGGCAGAGGGATCGGTTGGAGTGTGGGAAACCATACTGTGGCGTTTCATGCACTGTAAGACGAAACCGCAAGCAATTTCCCGTAAGCCTGGCGCAATTATTCTTATAAATTCCGAGACGGTTCGAATCGGAGCTTGTTGTGCGCAAAAGCAGCTCGGGGCAAGAGCTTTTGCCGATTTGCCCGTCATTTACACTTAACGTTACTCATCCCCAAGGGAAATCTATGACCCAACTGGTAGTTCGCAAATTGTTGGTGGACCTTGCCACTCCCATTCCGGCCCGCTGGAACGGGGGCGATGCGTTTCGCTCGGCGTTTTTTAGCGCCTTGTCGATGAGCTTTCCGGTCGGCGAGCAGTACTTCATGGATTCGGTTCGGGCTGGTCTCAAGGCTTTGCCAGAACCGGCAAGGCAGCGGCTGGAGCTGGAAGTCAAGGCCTTTGTGGGCCAGGAGGCAACGCACCGGCGGATCCATGCCTTGTTCAATGGGCACCTGCAAGCGCTGGGGTTCGACAACACCCTCGAAATCCGTGCCGCCAAGCGGATACAGGCCAACGCCCACCGCGACGTGCGCATGCATGTGGCGGCCACGGCCGCGACCGAGCACATCACTGCCATGTTCGCCGACTGGATGTTCAAACATCCCGAAGCGCTGGCAGGCTGCGAACCCAGGCTGCAAACGCTCTGGCTCTGGCATGCGGCCGAAGAGTCCGAGCACTGCAGCACGGCGTTTGACGTGTATACCGCGCTCGGCGGCAGCCTGGAGTGGCGAATTCGCTTGCTACGTTACATCACCACCGTATTTGCGCTGGATATTGCACGCCAGACTGTGCGCAACCTGTGGCATGACGGCAGTTTGTTCCACTGGAGCACCTGGCGCAGTGCCGCCCAACTGCTATTTGCCAAGGACGGCATGGTGCGCGGCAATACCGCGCAGTGGCGGGCCTATATGGCACCCGACTTTCACCCGCGCCAACAAGACACCACGCCCTCGCAACGCTGGCTGCAGGACCATGGCGACCGCTATACGGTGGTGGGGCAAGCCGCTTAGAACGAGCGAGTCGCCTGGGAAACAGGCCTGGCGCATTTCAGACATCCTGATCCGCCTTGGGAGAGTATTTCAACTTACGCCCGGCATTGCGCATGGGCCTGTAGTACCGGGAAGAAGATACCGAGTTTGAGCTCGATTACCACTGGCGCCAATCGGCGCTGCCGCAGCTCGGTCGGATTCGCGAACTGCTTGCTGGCCATGGTATCGCGCCTGCACGGCAACCTGATGGACCGCAACCGCCCGCTGTAGGAAACCTATGTGATCGAAGGCCTGCCAGACGGACGTTTTGCCATCTACACCAAAATTCACCATGCGCTGTTGGACGGGGTTACCGGCGCAAAAATGACGGCCAAGGGTCTGGGGCGTCACCCGACCGAGGAAAAGCTGCCGCTTTGGGCGCAAACCTTCTCCCACCCCACCAACGCGACGCCAAAAGCGGAGGCACTTGGCCTGCTGCAACAGATCAGTTGCGTGGCACGTGCCGGCGCCGATATCCTTCCGGGAATCGGCAGCGGGCTGTGGGACATTGTGCGTGCGACCTATGCCCAAGGCACAACTACCCTGCCTTTTCAGGCGCCGCCTTCCCCATTCAACGTCGAAATATCAGGCTCACGGCACTTTGCCGCCCAGTCGCATTCTCTGGCCCGGCTCAAGCAGATCGGGGCCGTTGCCGGTGCCACGGTCATTGATGTCACGCTGGCCATTTGTGCCGGCGCCCTGCGCGAGTACCTCATGGAGCAAGGCAAGCTGCCAAGGAAGCCGCTGGTGGCCATGGTGCCGGTGTCGCTGCACGGAAAAACCGCTGCCGGCGGAAAGTAGGATGATGGGTTACGCGAAAAATTTCCAAACCATGACACAAGCTTCATGGGAGCTAAGGGATGCGGTAATAGCGAATGGTCAGCATCTGACCGCCCGTACCTTTCTTTTATGCGGCAAGCCACACTGCATTCAGAGCACCTAGCACTGTATTCCTCCCGCAGACACAGAACCAAGCCCAGAGCGATATTTCCATTGGCAGGGGATAGTTTTTCAACACTTGATCAGGGGTCCAGCCCTCCGTTGTCACCTGTGTTCTGACAACCGGCCGAGACCTTGAAACAATGTCGCATGGACTTTGCACATTCTCCACGGGCTTTGGCGCTGCAGCAGGGCCTGCGTGATTTCATGCAGCAGTATGTTTTGCCCTATAACGCGGCCTGGCATCGCTCGGTACAGGAGGGTGTCTATCCGCCTCCATTTTTGGAGGATTTGAAGAGCCTTGCGCGTGAGGCGGGATTATGGAATTTGTTTTTGCCGCAACTGCGTGACGAGGAACCCGGTACCCGACTCAACAATCTCGACTACGCACCACTGGCCGAGGTGATGGGGCGGCTCCCGTGGGCTTCGGAGGTATTCAACTGCAGTGCGCCAGATACCGGCAACATGGAGCTACTGCACCGTTTTGCCACGCCTGCCCAGCGTGTGCAATGGCACGAGCCGCTCTTGAACGGCACCATACGTTCGGCTTTTGCCATGTCGGAGCCAGATGTCGCTTCGAGCGACCCGACCAACCTGCAAACGACGGTGCGCCGTGATGGCACCCAGCTGGTGCTAAACGGGCGTAAATGGTTTATCACCGGTGCGGCACATCCACGTTGTGCGCTCCTGATTGTGATGGGTCGCAATTCAGAGGAGGCAGACGCGGTTTCGTCGGCCCACCATCGGCACAGCATGGTCTTGGTGCCACTCGACGCGCCGGGCGTCTTGGTGGTGCGCAATATCGCCGTGGTACATCACCTCGCCCCAGAAGGGCATTGCGAGATTGTGTTGCGTGATGTGCGGGTGCCGGCTGACCAGTTGCTGGGTGATTGGGGCGAAGGTTTTGCGATGGCGCAGGCGCGTCTGGGGCCGGGCCGGGTGCACCATTGCATGCGTACCATTGGCCAGTGCGAACTGGCGCTGGAATTGGCCACCGAGCGCATGCTGGAACGTCACGCCTTTGGCAAGTATCTGTCGGACTATTCCAACGTTCAGGACTGGATCGCCGAATCGCGCATAGAAATTGACCAGGCACGCCTGTTGGTGCTGCATGCGGCCTGGGCCCTGGACCAGGGCACCTTGACACCGGTACAGCTACGGTCTGAGGTGGCCGCCATCAAGATCGTGGCGGCGCGACTACAGTCGCGCGTGGTGGAGCGCGCCATGCAGGCCTTTGGCGCCATGGGCCTGTCGCCAGACACTCCGCTGGCTTATTTATGGACCTGGGGCCGCGCCATGCATCTCATGGACGGCCCGGACGAAGTCCACCTCCGAACTGTGGCGCGCAATGAACTGAACCGCGCGCGGGGGCGTATGGGTGCCAGCGCCGACTATTTCACCACACCCGAACAAATGGCCAAGCCACCACGTATACGATAAGCCGCTGCTGGCAGGGGTCTAAGGTTTACAGTACACACATAAACTCATTGACCGATACGATCATTTGCCATGACATCTTCATTTGAAACTCTGACCCTCGGTGGGGGTTGCTTTTGGTGCACCGAGGCCGTGTTTGTGCAGGTAAGCGGGGTGGTGGACGTGGAATCTGGCTACAGCAATGGCCAGATGCACCAACCGACCTACGAAGAGGTGTGCCGCGGAACCACCGGTCACAACGAGGTGGTAAAGCTAATTTACGATCCCTCACAAGTCACGACCCGCGAACTTCTGGAGGTATTTTTTCTCATCCACGACCCCACCACCCTGAATCGCCAGGGCAATGACAGCGGCACACAGTACCGCAGCGGCATTTACTACAGTACGCAGGAGCAGCAGCAGATTGCGACCGCTGTGGTGCGCGACATCACGGCGAGCGGTATCTATGGTCGGCCACTCGTGACAGAAATATTGCCGCTCGACAACTACTGGCCCGCAGAAGATTACCACCAAGATTTTTTTGCACGCAATCCCAACCAGGGCTACTGTCAGGCAGTCGCCGCTCCGAAAGTGGCAAAATTCAGGCAGACGTTTACCCGACTTCAAAAAGTGCCGTAACGGGTTTGAAACCTCATGATCCAGACCCGAAATCTTCGCTTTTCCTACCCCGGAGGCTTGGTGCTGGATTTTCCGGATATTGATGTGATGCAAGGCTCGGTGTTGTTGCTCAGTGGCCCTTCCGGCTGCGGCAAGTCCACCTGGCTGGCGCTGGTCGCGGCGCTGATGGCACCGACCGGTGGCGAATTGACGGTTGCGGACCAACCATTGCACGCGCTCGGTCACAAGGCTGCGGATGCCTGGCGCGCGCGCACGATCGGTTTCTTGCCACAAAAGTTGCATTTGAGTGATGCCTTGACGGTGCAGCACAACCTGCTTATGGCGCAATGGGCGGCTGGTCAGCCGGACGATGGGTTGCGCATTGCGGCCGTGCTGCAGGACGTGGGGGTTGGCGCACTTGCCGCGCGCAAACCGGGACAACTGTCAGGTGGGCAAGCGCAGCGGGTGGCGCTCGCGCGTGCCGTACTCATGCAACCGCGCGTGCTATTGGCCGATGAACCGACCGCCAGCCTCGACGACCAAAGCGCTGCAACGGCCGTTAATTTGCTTCTGCAAACTGCCACCTCGCACCGCGCCACCCTGGTTATTGCGACCCATGACGCCCGAGTTGCGCGGTTCATTCCGGGCGTAGGCGATGGGCAGGCCGGCTACCAGGGACTGCGCCTGCCGCTGCGCGCGCAGCAAGAATTCGCTGCAGTGATGTAACAATAGGCTGTGATGAAACTTCCAAGGAGATTCCCATGACACCGCGTTATCTGGTTCTTGTGGCACTGTTAGGCTCTGCCTTGGCCCATGCGAACGACGATGCCTTGATCGCCGATACCAAAAAGCAAGCTTCAGGCATCCCGCCCAAATTGTTGGCCATGGTCCAGGATGAGATTCAGAAAGGCAGCTTTCCAGGCGCCATTGCCGCGTGCAGCGACAAAGCGCCCAAGATGGCGGCTGCTGCTTCCCAAAGCACGGGCTGGTCGATTCGGCGCGTCAGCCTGAAAAACCGCAATCCCAAAGCCGTCCCGGACGAATGGGAAAAGGTAGCGCTGCAGGATTTTGACCGCCGTGCGGGCGCTGGTGAAAACCCGGCCACCCTCGAAAAAGCTGAAATCATCAACGAGGGCGGCCAGCGCATGGTGCGCTACATCAAGGCCTTACCAACCCAGGCACTGTGCCTGAGTTGTCACGGAACTTCTGACAAACTGTCGGCTGAGGTACAGCAGCAACTGCGTCAAGCCTATCCCAATGACCTGGCAGTGGGCTACTCCGAAGGCCAGGTTCGAGGTGCATTGACGGTAAAACGACCTTTGTGATCCAGCGTTGTCAGCCTTCCGCGACTGTCTGGTTGCGTACGTATTGCGCCTATTGCTGCAGGCCGGCAACGCTGCTGGGCGTTAAGCATCGCGATGCAAGTTGACACACGCCTGCGGTCGCTGCGATTCGCCTGGCGCTACCTTTGGTCGCGGCCTCTTAGTGCAGTTCTCAATGTACTCTTGTTGGGCCTCGGGCTGGCATCCATCACGTTCTTGTTGCTGGTTGCCCACCATCTGAGCCGCGCATTTGAGCGCGATCTGGCGGGCATCGATGTCGTGGTGGGTGCCAAGGGCAGCCCGATGCAACTGATATTGAGTGGTGTGCTGCACATCGACGTGCCGCCGGGCAATGTGCCGCTGCAGGCGGTGCGCGCGCTGGAAAAGCACGCCATGGTGGCCGAGCTCATACCGATAAGTCTGGGGGACAGTTTTCAAGGGTTTCGCATCGTGGGTACTTCGCATGCCTACCTGCAACATTACCGGGCGACCCTGGCCCAAGGTCAGCGCTGGGAGTTGCCGCTGGAGGTGGTTCTGGGTGCTAGCGTGGCGCGTAAACTGGGTGCGTCGCTGGGTCAAACTTTTGTCGGTTCGCACGGCCTGGGCGGCGGTGGCCATGCGCATGGTGACAATCACTACACCGTGGTCGGCATTTTGGAGCCCGGCGGCACCGTGCTTGACCGGCTGATACTGACCGACACCGCCTCGGTCTGGAAAGTGCACGAAGACCACCTTGCCACCGACGATGAAGACCGCGCCGCGCTCGAGCGTGAGCGCGAGGTGACCATGGCCCTGGTGCGCTACAAGACGCCCATGGCGGCCATGACGTTCCCCCGTTTTGTCAACAGCACCACTGAGATGCAGGCGGCGTCGCCGGCGCTTGAAATCACCCGCTTGCTCACAATGCTTGGACTGGGTACCGACGTGCTGCGTGCATTTGCTGCTGTGCTGCTGCTGACCGCCGCTCTGAGTGTCTTTTTTGCGCTGTGGAGCGCAGTGCGCGAGCGTCGCGCCGACCTGGCACTTTTGCGCATGCTGGGGGCATCGCCTGCTAAAGTGGCAACCTTGCTGTTGATCGAGGCATTTTGGTTGGCGCTGTTGGCTACGGTGCTGGGTCTGGGGCTGGGTCAGCTGTTTGCCTTTGCGCTGGGCCGGTTTTTGCAGCTTGACACCACGCTTTTGGTCGCCGGCTGGGTCTGGCCGTCCGACTTGGCGCTGGTGCCCTTGTTGGCACTGGGGGTCTCATTGGGTGCCGCCATGATCCCTGCCATCGGCGCCTACCGCGTTAGTGTTCTTGC